>JBFMHD010000075.1:0-11997 GCA_040752395.1 Candidatus Hydrogenedentota bacterium | reverse complement strand
AAAAACATTGTAACTTTAATAATATCAAATAGAGGCAAGAAGCAAGATAACGGAAGAAGTGAGAGGTATCAGGACAGGCTACAGGCTACGGACTCCAGCCGGCTGGAGCCAAAAGCCCGGAGCCTGAAGCCAACATATCATCTTTAGTTTTTCATACGTTGTGTAAAGCGCAAAAACGCAATAACCCAAGAACCCAAGAACCCAATAGTGTAGAGCGCAAACCGCGCTTATATTGACTACCTCGAAAAAATAAGTAGGCTATTCAAAGTGTAACCTGCCTATATCTCTACGATATTGCATACCTTCAAAATAGATTTTTTCTATCTCAGAATACACTCTACTTACAGCACTCTCTCGATTATAACCAATAGCGCTCACACTTAATGCTCTGCCACCTGAAACTTTATAACAACCATTCTCAAAATATGTTCCTGAGTGATAAACCCTTGCCATACGAATAGCTTCGAGTCCTTTTATTTCAGCACCTTTATCTGATTCATAAGGGTATCGCTGTGAAGCTAATACAAGACAGGTACACCAGCCCTTCCTTGATGATATTAAACTATCATCAATCACCCCTTTTGCAGCTTTATATATAAAACGAGTAAAATCACCATCAATCAATGGTAGTATAGCCTGGGCTTCAGGGTCCCCGAACCTGCAATTATATTCTAATACTTTTGGTCCAGCATCCGTTAGTATTAATCCGAAATATAAAAATCCACGATAAGACAATTCATTTTTCAATAGTGCTTTGATAGTAGGTTCGATTATTTTAGATTTTATTTCAAGAAAAAGATTTGCTGTAATAAGTGAAGTAGAAGCAACCGCTCCCATCCCACCAGTATTCGGTCCTTTATCTCCATCGAATAATCTTTTATAATCCCTTGCACATGGAAAAATCCGATATGCGCCATCTGATACAGCACAGATTACTGATAGTTCTTTTCCTTGTAAACACTCCTCAACTATAACAGGTTTAATCTGTCCAAACTTTTTTAACGTAAAGACATCATTGATGTAATTTTTTACTTCTTTTTCATCATAGCAAATAGATACGCCTTTGCCAGCTGCTAAACCGTCGTATTTTAATACTACAGGATACACTTTTATCAAATTCATTAGTTCTTTATCATTATAAGCTATATTAAAATCAGCGGTTGGTATATTGTTTCTTCTCATAAATTCTTTACCAAAAACCTTACTTGTCTCTAATCTTGCTGATGATTTAACGGGTCCAAACACCGCAATCCTGTTCTCTATACATCTATCAGCTATTCCATCTTCAAGATACTGTTCAGAACCTACAATACATAAATCTATCCTTATCTTTTTCATTGTTTTAACAAGTTCATCACAACCAGTACTCGCTTGTGGTATCTCAATTCTTTTTGCTATTTTTAACATTGCATCGCTGCCTGGATATACATATATCTCGGGTCTGGTCTTTGATTCAATTAATTCACACACTATACAATGTTCTCTGCCACCTTTACCAAGTACTGCGACCCTCATTTGTTTCTCCTCTGAAAAACATTGTAACTATAATAATATCAAGTAGAAGCAAGAGGCAAGATAATGAAAAAGTGAGAAGTTTGACTTCATGTCTTCTGTCTTCTACCATCTATATATTTCTTTTCATAAATCTTTATTGCTTCCACATACAATATATGTTCTTGTTCTAATATTCTTTGAGAAAGCGATTCCACTGTATCATTATCATACACCGGGACAGCTCTCTGTGCCAAAATCGGACCATCATCGAGATTCTCTGTAACTATATGAACACTACAGCCAGTAATTTTCACGCCATATAAAAGTGCCTGTTTCTGAGCATCAAGCCCCTTAAAAGCTGGTAGCAACGATGGATGGATATTGAGTATCTTATTTTCGTAATATTTTACAAAAAAAGAAGTGAGTATCCTCATAAAGCCAGCAAGAATTATTAAATCACAGGAATAACTATCAATAATCTCTATGGCTTTCTTCTCAAACTCAATCCGATTATTTTTATCATACGGAATATAAAATGTGGGTATATTATTTTCTTTTGCGATAGTTAAAGCTTTTGCATCTTTATTATCTGAGATAAGTGCTTTAATAGTTGCATCAAGCTCATTTTTTAGAATCGATTGTAATATAGCTTGAAAATTGGAACCTCTGCCTGAGGCAAGTACTGCGAGTTTTATGGTCATATAAATACCCTGCAAGTAATATCTGATTTTTCCACCTCGGAAAGAAAATAAATCTCTTTGAAATTCTCTACAATTTTATCATAATATTTTTTATCGCAGATAATAATTAATCCGATCCCCATATTAAAAACATTTATAGCCTCTCTTTTATCAACATATTTCAATATTTTTATGATACTCTCGCATTGTATCCTGGGTAATTTTATTCTAACCCCCAAACCTTTATTAATAATCCTGGATAAGTTACGCGGGATGCCGCCACCTGTAATATGAGCTATCCCTTTAATCATTACTTTTAGCTCTTTTAACCTTTTTATCTCCTTATAATAAATTTTAGTTCTGTTAAGTAAATTTTTTATCTCTTTTATATTAAAGTCTTTTTTTCTCTCTTCTAATATCTTTCTAATTAAACTGAACCCATTTGAATGAAAACCATTTGATTTAAATCCTAAAGCTATATCACCTTCTATTATAGTTTCAGGTTTTACTAATTCATCCTTTTCACAAACTCCAACGCAAAAACCAGCCAATTCAAAAGAATCTGGTTTAACAAGTCCTGGCATTTCAGCTGTTTCGCCACCAGCCAGAATACATTCACTCTCAACACAAGCAGATGTAATGCCTTTAATCAACCTCTTTATTAATACACTATCAATCTTATTCATCCCTATATAATCTAAAAACATTAAAGGCATCGCACCTGTTGTAAGGATGTCATTGATATTCATAGCAACGACGTCCCAACCAGCTGTTTCTATCAAATCATAATCTTTTAGCAATTTAAGTTTGGTTCCGACACCATCACAGGTTGCCACCATCACAGGGTTTTTATATCCTTTTAAAACATAGCAGCTAGAAAAAAAACCAAACTTATTTAACAATTTTTTAGTTATTTCTGTTTTTTTTTGGAGCACAGCTATCTCTCCCACGATTTTCTCAGCTGTATCTATGTTTACGCCTGCCTGTTTATAAGTAAACATCCTGTCCCTCATCTACCTTGCTTTGTCTTTTTAATAAGTGTATCTTCGATATTTTTTATCTCCATCGGATACTGACCATCAAAACAAGCTTTGCAAAATTTATTACCAAATATGCTCTGCAAACTCTCTAATTTCAGATAACCGATTGAATCAGCGCCGATGTAGCCATTAAATTTATCTGATGGTATTTTATTTACAAAAAGTTCATTAAAATCAGGCATATCGATACCAAAATAACAGGGGTATCTAATCATAGGCGATGCTATTCTTAAATGTATCTCTTTTGCGCCGCTCTCTCTTATTAATTTCACAATCTTTTTTGCAGTGGTACCACGAACGATCGAGTCATCTACAACAACAACTCGCTTATCTTTTACAACGTCTTTTATAATATTAAACTTTTTCTTTACTTTAAAATCCCGGATACTCTGATAAGGTGCTATAAATGTCCTGCCTGTATAATGGCTCCTTATCATTACTATATTAAATGGTATCCCTGATGCTAAAGAATAACCAAGCGCTGCGGAATTGGAGGAATCAGGTACACTTATAACCATATCAGCTTCTGCTTTCTGGTCTTTATAAAGCTGCATCCCTAATTTGAGTCTATAATTATGTATCGATGAACCTTTATAAGTACTATCAGGTCTTGAAAAATATATAAGCTCGAAAATGCATAAACATCGTCTCGCAAAAGATAAAAGCCTGAATTTCTCAATCCTTTTCTCTGATATGTAATAACCCTCGCCTGGCTCAACTTCTCTATAATCATTGACACCGAGTAAATCAAATGCGCAGGTTTCAGAGGCAAAATAAAATGAATCATCCCGTTTCCCGAAAAATAAAGGTCTGAAACCCCACGGGTCTCTTACAGCAGCTATCCCCATCTCAAATAAAAGTAGGATAGAAAATGCACCCTCTACACCATAGAGACCCTCAACTATTTTATCCACTGGCTTTACTTTTTGTGATTTTACAATTTTATGAAGCATTACCTCTGTATCACTTGTGGTTGTAAATATCGAGCCTTTATCCTCAAGTTCTTCCCTTAACCTTAATGCGTTGATAAGGTTCCCGTTATGTGCAAGTCCCAATACATTGTTTCTGTAGCTAACAACAATAGGCTGTATGTTTTTTATGTCTGTATCGCCTGATGTAGAATATCTAACATGTCCTATACCAAATCCACCTTTAAGTTTCTCTATTGTGGATTCATTAAAGACATTTGTAACAAGCCCGATTCCTTTATGAACATTGAATGACCCATCCTCTGAACAGACAACCATTCCAGCGCTTTCCTGGCCTCTGTGCTGCTGTGCATAAAGGCCTAAATATATGTCTTTCGAAGCGGTCGGACTGTTATATACCCCAAATAGCCCGCATTTGTCCTTAAGCTCCATCTACATTTTACCCCCTACTTTCAGATATTCATACACAGACCTAAAAAATATATAACCACTACCATACCTCTCATTACTACTTTTATCAATATTGTAATAATCATCATAAAATAAAAATCGTTCAGGATGCGGCATCAAACCAAATACCCGGCCTGTCTCATCATTCAAGCCTGCTATTCCACATTCTGAGCCGTTTATATTTTCTTCATATACAAGCGAAGCTAACCCAGAATCAACGTATTCATTTGCTTTATTCTCACTTGTCACAAATCTGCCCTCAATATGAGCAACAGGTAGTTCAAACTTCCAAGGTAAAAGATATAAAAACGGTGTTTTTCTATTTATAATTTTTAATTTTACCCATTTACAGATAAATCTTCCAGAGATGTTCGTCGTAAGACTAGCTTGCGGCAAAAGAGCAAGCTGCAATAATATCTGAAAACCATTACAAATCCCAAGTATCAAGCCACCCTTTTCTTTAAACTCAAACAACGCATCACCTATCTTTAAGCCAAGCTCAAGTTGAGCAAGCCTGCCAGCCCTAATATAATCGCCATAACTAAAGCCTCCGGGTATAACCACCATCGAATATTCAAAAATCATATCTCTGTTAAGTAAATTAATAGGGATGATATCATTATCAAACCCGGCTGTTCTTAATGCTCTATCAGTCTCGCTGTCACAATTAGTGCCCGGGAATTTTAATAGTAAACTTCTAACCCTTTCTTCCATATATTCTTAAGCTCCTCTAAACTTTCTTCAACTACAATATTGTTCTTATTTTTAATTATAATTTTTCTGTGATTATTAACACTTTTGCCTATAACCGTAAACGGTAAATCTTTAAAATGCTCTTTTATCTTAAAAAGATTTGATTCTTCTATCTCAAAAACTATCCTCGAATTCGATTCTGAAAATAATAGTTCTGATATACTCATATCCTCTTCTTTGATTATCCTATCAACATCTATCTCAATCCCACAATTTATTCCAAAACCCATCTCGGTTAATGCCACAATAACGCCACCCTCTGAAACATCATGGCTTGCAAGAATTAATCTGTCTTTAATACATTTATAAAACTGCTGATAAATTTTTAAAGCGAGTTGCGGGTCTAATCCTGGCACCCGACCACCATTAATATCTAAAATCTTATAATATATACTGCCACCTAACTCTTTTTTGGTATAACCAACAATACATAAAAGAGAATTACCGCTCTTTATATTACTCGTTGTAATATCTGATTTATCATCAATTATCCCAATAGAGCTTATCAAAAGACTTACAGGTATCGATTGTATACCATTCTCTGAGATATAATAGTTGTAGAATGAATCTTTGCCTGAGATAAACGGCGTCTTATAACATAATGCAACATAAGATATCGCCTCGGCACATTTTACTAATCTGCCAAGTTCATAAGAATCATCCGGATTACCTATACAGAAATTATCAAGTAACGCAATCTTTTCAGGATTAACACCCGTAACTATTATCTGTCGAACCGCTTCGTCAAGTGTGGATAAACCCATATTATATGGGTCGATTAAAGCATACGAGGGTAAAATCGAGCATCCTAAACCTATATACTTCTTACTACCATCAACCCGTATGGCAACGCCATCCTGTGGCATATCACCAAGACCGCCGATTAAAGGTTTTACAACTGTATTACCCTGTACTTCGAAATCGTATTCCCGAATAACAGGTTCCCTTGAGACGATATTTATATCAGCAAGAACACGTTTAAATAAATTAGAGATTTCATTTTCGTTATAATTTGAAGTAATCTCTGCTTTCAGATTATTGTCTCTATAATGTGATACTAAAACTTTATAAGGTGGATTATGCAGGAACTCAGACTCTAAATCGCAGACTTTATTATTAAAATAATATACCTCGAGTCTTTTGGTATCTGTTATCTCACCTATCTCTGTGCAATCAATATCGTATATTGTAGTAAGATAAGATAATTCTTTTAAATTTTCATCTTTCACTGCCAGAACCATACGTTCCTGACTCTCTGATAAAAATATTTCCCAGGATTTCATACCCGGCTCTTTCAGCGGAACCTTCTCAAGATATATCTTACCACCAGTAGTTTTTAACATTTCCCCACAAGCACTTGATAAACCACCACCACCACAATCAGTTATATATTCTATCAATCCTTTTTCCCTGGCTTTTAATACAAAGTCAAGTATCTTCTTTTCTTCTATCGGGTTTCCTATCTGGACTGCAACTATGTCTTCAGTTCTGCTATCTTCTCTAAGTGAAGCAGATGAGAAAGTAGCCCCCCGTAAACCATCTCTGCCTGTTTTCCCACCAACAAGAACTATACTCAAACCCTTATAAACTTCTTTCTTGATATCCTTTATAGGTATAATGCCTGCACTACCACAATAAACAAGTGGGTTATAGGTATAGACCTTATTAAAATGTATCGCGCCACATAGAGTAGGTATGCCCATACGATTACCATAATCTCTTACACCTTTTACTACACCCCTTAATATGCTTTGTGGATGTATTACACCTTCTTCTATATTTGCGATATCACAATCAGGTGGTCCGAAACAAAAAACATCTATACAGGCGCCGGGTTTTGCACCACGTCCAGCACCAAGAATGTCTCTTATAACACCACCTATACCGGTATTCGCACCTGCGTATGGCTCTATCGCTGAGGGATGATTGTGAGTCTCTACTTTGAAACAGACAGATAACTCATCATCAAGTTTTATAAATCCTGCATTATCCTCGAATGCACATAAAACAAAACCATCTCGCTCTTTTATTATCTTTTCTGTTACCCCCTTTATATAAGTTTTAAAAATACCATCTATAACCTTCATCTTATTATTTTCATTATGTAAAATTCTTCCATTGAAGATCCGATGTTTACAATGTTCACTCCATGTCTGCGCTATGACCTCTATCTCAAGTTCGGTCGGATTTCTCTTTATCTCTCTGAAATAATCCTTGATTACACGTAGATCAAATTTAGATAAAGATAGTTTCCTCTTAAAAAATAGCTCCCCAAGCTCGCTATCAGTCATCTCAAGTATCGGAATTAGTTCGCTATCCATCTCTTCTTGTCGCTTCGCTCCATTATAAATTGCAAATTGCAAATTTATCTGCCCCCCTTTGAAAAACTTTGTAACTCTAATAATATCAACCTCAACCTTTACCTTTTCTTTCCTTTCCGTTATCTTGCTTCTTGCTTCTTTTTTCTGATACTTCTTACTTCTTTATAACTATGTATCACAGAATTAATCGGACCTGATTTTATAAACACCTCTTTTACCCTTTCACTGTGTTTACCAAAAAGATAATACCTTTGTGAAATTTTCAAATCTTTTATAACCAGCCCCTCGTTTGATAAAATGTCCTTATATCTAAAAGCATATTCTTTTTCTAAATCAAGAACCCCTGGTTTTAATTCAACATCTATAATGTAAATAGCATCGGAATAAAAAGGCTTGCCATTATACTCTTTATTATCTACAACCTTATCAGCAAATACCATTTCAACAAACTTCTTTATTAAACTCTCCTCACCTTCATATTCTATTACATATACCTTAGTCTTTGCATACGAATAACCTGTAACGGTTCTATCATAGATTATCTCTTGTAAATCTTTAGGGGATGAGAATCTATTAATAATTTCAACAACACAATGCATTTTCTACTCTCCCTAAAACCTCCATATAACTCTCTATCACATCGCCTAAATCTCGTCTGAACCTGTCTTTATCAAGTTTTTTACCTGTTTCTTTATCCCAGAACCTACAGGTATCAGGTGATATCTCATCAGCTAAAACTATCTCATTAAGCGAAGTCTTACCAAACTCAAGTTTAAAATCAACAAGTAATATACCTGCTTTATCAAAAAATAAAGAAAGGATCTCATTAATTTTTAAAGCCATACTTCTCATTATCTGCAACTCTTCTTCTGTTGCTAAATTTAAAACCAATATATGGTCACTATTAATCATAGGGTCTCCTAACTCATCGCTTTTATAATAATATTCAATAACTGGAAAATCAAGCGCAGTCCCTTCGGGTAGCCCTGAACGTTTAGAAAGACTACCAGCAACTATGTTGCGAACAATAAGCTCAACCGGTATAATGCTAACACGTTTTACAAGTATTTCATTCTCACTTAAATCTCTGATAAGATGTGTTGGTATGCCGTGGTCTTCAAGCATCTCAAAAAAATATAACGTCAGTTTTTTATTGATTTTACCCTTGTTTTTTAATTCAGCTTTCTTCTTGCCATTAAACGCTGTAGCTGAATCTTTGAACTCCATAATAAGCTGTTCCGGGTCAGTGGTTGTGTGCATCCTCTTTGCTTTGCCCTCGTACAATAAAGCCATATATTACCTCCTCTGAAAAACTTTGTAACTATAATAATATCAAGTAGAAGCAAGAGGCAAGAAGCAAGATAAACAAACATAAAGTTGATAAGTTCAGGAGTTCAAGAGTTAAAGTGTTTAAAGATTCGTAACTCTTCAACTCCTCAACTCCTGAACCCTAATGTCTTCTGTCTTTATATTATTAATAATTGGTCAGTAGTGTTTTTTACGACGGTTCTCTTTACCTTTAAAGACAAAAAAGGTCGGTCGAGATCCATGGAAGCCATTCTAACCGTAAAATAGATCTCGCCCGACCCCCTTAAAAGGTCTAATTGAGCATTTGTCTATTTACTCATAGTTACCACCACCACACTAATTGGTGTGGTGGTAAAGAGGTTATACGGCCTCTTTGTAGAGACTCCTGGACCAATTACCAAGATTATATGAGTTAAAGGCTTTACTAATATTTAATTTGTTTTTTTGTCAAGTTTTAAATTTATTTTTTTATAATTTTTTTGTATTAATTTTTAAGATATTCAAACCTAAAATAGATAAAATAGGGCTTTATTGTTTTATATATTTTAAAAATCCTCCATGTCTCATTTCATCATCTATTTATATCAATCTGGTTGTTGTTCCCAGGATTTATATGTCTTGATAATTGTTCGTATATTTTGTCAACTATGCTCATTCTTGTATTTTTAACCAGGGATTTAGAATATTCATAATCAAGCATATCAGTAAAAACATCTTCTGTGAACCCTGCATAAAACATATCATCTTCTTTATCTAAAGTTTTACGCATCTCTTTTACCATCTGATGAACAAGAAAAGATACTAAATCACAGGAGACCTGTTTTAATTTTTTTTGCACATCAGAGGGAGCTTTGTATACATTCTTTTCTGCATCAGGTTTGTTTGTTATCTCAAACCTCTCGCCTCTTCTCTTCTGTAAAGATAAATATTTATCCTTTATATTATTAAGTTCAGCTTCCTTGAGATTCAACAAAGATTTCTCAATCATAAAATCTTAGCCCGGCTCTTGCTTCTAAATAAATACCAGTTCAGCTTTCAATGCACCTGCTTCTTTGATTGCCTGAAGGATTGCTATAATATCCCTTGGTTTAGCACCTATTGTATTCAAGGCTCTCACTAAATCTGATATTGAAGCACCTGATTGTAAAACAACAACTGAATCCTTTTTTTCTGCTTCTCTTCTTGTGGCACGTCGCTCAGTTTGAGCTGTTTGAGTTTGTGGAAGTAATTCCATCTCTTCTTCTCTTCTCACGGTAACAGTTAAATCGCCATGTGTTATTGCCACAGCGTCTATCCTTACATCATTGCCCATCACCACTGTCCCTGTTCTCTCATTTATAACCACTCTTGCATAATTATCAGGTTCAACAAGTAGCTCTTCTATCATAGAGGCATAAGTAATTACATCCTGTTTATATTTATCCGGGATACTAATTACAATCTGATTTGCATCAACAGCTTTAGCTACATTATTTTTAAAATTCTGATTTATAGCAGATGCGATTCTCGATGAAGTTGTAAAATCGGGTCTTAAAAGTAAAAGTTTCAAATTACCATCTTCCTTAACAATATCGTTTTGTAAACCCATTTCAATAATAGCGCCTTCAGGTATCCGTGCCACGGTCGGGTGTGTAGTTCCACCACCGCCTCTACCCATACCTGTTGTCCCACCTAATGATATCTGTCCCTGTGCTACTGCATATATCTCGCGATTAGCCGCACGAAGCGGTGTCTGTAAAAGAGTACCATTTCTTAAACTCGATGCATCTCCTATCGCTGATACTATAACATCTATTTTTGAGCCTTCTTTTGCAAATGGTGGTAAAGTCGCGGTAACAAGAACCGCAGCAATGTTTTTAGTCGTAAGAACGTTCTTATCAACAGGTATCCCGAGCGTCGTTAACATATTTACTATCGAAGAAACAGTAAATGAATTCTTGGCACTATCACCTGTGCCTGCTAAACCTACAACAAGACCATAACCTATGAGCTGGTTATCACGTACACCATCAAACCGCGATATGTCCTTTATCCTCACAAGCGGTCCTGCACCTGCTTTTGAAAAAAACAGGATTAATATTAATAACAAAATTATTCTTTTAAATCTTGTCATCTCACAAACCCTCTGAAAAACTTTGTAACTCCTATAAAAAGTTAAAAGGCAAAAGTAAGGAATATCATATCAACTCTTATGAAAAAATGTGAGTCGGTTCTTATTATATTTTCGGCATTATGTAAACTTAACTTAAAGGCTTTTTTGGGGTAAAAGGGCTCTTCTAATCTCATCTCTCATATAACAAGCAATTCTTATACATTCTTCTGCTTCATTCTTGTCAGCAACCTCACCAGGATAACGAAAATCTATAGCTGCTCTGCTTTATCAGCCATTGAACCAAATAATATTATTTTATGAGGACTATATTTTTCTACCAATTGTTTAACAACATTTTGTATTTTTGATCTTATCGTTGCATCTTTTGCATTCGTTATTGTCATAATTAATTTCATCCCCTGTGATATTTTCAAAATGTACCTGAAATTGAATTAGGTTCTGATGAATTACAAATATAAAACCCCGAGAACTTAATAAAATACCCGGGGTTTTAAATGTAATTATCTATAACGGCCGTGGCTTTTTGTTTTCTACTTTATCCTGAAATAAAGTGTCTATATTATCTTAGAAAGTATAACCTAACGAGGCTGAAAACGCGGTCTCGTCACAGAATCTACCCTCTAAATTCAGTTTCCAGTCTCGCTCAAAATAAAAATCACAACCAACTATTACACCAAAATTATCCTCTGCCTCGTCTTGACCAGAACTTCGTGTAGCAGGTACATCTGTCTGCCATATAGCCCAGTCAGTATCCCAATCACTGAATTTAATACCTGCATAGGGTAATGCCTGGATATACTGGTAAGCAACTATTAAAGAAACCTGCCACTCATCTAAATCACCTTCTATGGTGTAATTTGTACCACTTACAACATAATTGCCATCATGCTCAGAATGTGATAAATATTG
>JBFMHD010000074.1:0-12067 GCA_040752395.1 Candidatus Hydrogenedentota bacterium | reverse complement strand
AGCCTGTAGCCTGTCCTGATACCTCTCACTTCTTCCGTTATCTTGCTTCTTGCTTCTTGCTTCTTGCCTCTTGCTTCTACTTGATATTATTATAGTTACAATGTTTTTCAGAGGAGGATTATATAATGGTTAGCTGTACGTATTGTAATAATAAAATTGAAGATGATTTAATTATCTGTGCTAATTGTGGTGAACTATTTCTTGGTGATTTAGTAAAAGAAGAGGGGACTGAATTAAAATTTACTTTTAAAAAGATAGAACCCCAAAAAGAAAAAGAAGAATTAAAAATACCTGTGGTTCCAGAAATGGAAATCATTGAACCGACTAAAGAGGTAAAAGAAGAACCAGAGGGAAAAGAGCCAGGATTTATTGTTAAAGAGGAGAAAAAAATTGATATTAAAGAAGAAATAAAGCTACCTGAATTTAAATTATTTGAATTTGAGGTTCCAGAACGAGAGATAAAGTTAAAGTATGAGGAAGTAAAAGAAGAACCTAAAATAAGGTTTGAATTTGATGAGGTTCAGGTACTCCCCGTCGAAGAAAAAAAAGAATTATTTGAAATTAAAGATGCCGAGGAAGAGATAGCTGAAGATAAAATTGAGCCATTTGTAAAAAAGGTAGATGGAGATAGAGAACAATACGGTGTTGAGGAGGCTGAGATAGAAAAAATAGCTAAATATCCTGTAAAAGAAGAAGTTATTGCCGAAGCTGAACTCGATATCTCTGATTTGAAAGAACTTAAAATTATCGAGGAAGATAGAGCTAAAGAATATGAATTGAAAGTACCAGAACTTAAATTTGATTTTATTACAGAATTAAGACCTGAAGATTTAGAAGAAGAAAAAGAGCTGACAAAGATAAGTGAAGCCATCAGAATCCCCGCAATAGAAGAACCAGAAAAAGAAAAATTGCAAGAAGAAATAGTTAAAGTTGAAGAACTAAAAGAGATTGAAGGATTAAAAATACAAGAAGAAAAAATAGAAGAAGAGATACAACAAGTAAAAATAGAGCCCACGGAAGAATTTGAAAGAGTGATACAGGAAATTGAAGAAGAAGAATTACCAGTGCTTGAAATAAAAAAAGAAAAATTTGAACCCGTAGTGATTGAAGCAGGGGAAGTAAAAGAAGAGGAAGAAAAAGAAAAGGCTGATGAGATAAAGAAATCAGAGTTTGAGTTAAAGATACCTGAATTTGAGATAAAAACATTTGAAGAAAAAGAGGATGAGGTTATCAAAGCATTTGAATTGAGAGAGATCGAAAAAGAAGAAGAGAAGAAGGAAGAAAAAATAAAAGAATTAGGGGAAGTAAAAGAAGAGATCGGGGCTAAAGTAATTGAATTTGATACCATACAAAGGAGGATCAAAGAGGCAAAAATACTCGAAAGAAAAGGTAAAAATAAACAGGCTATTGAAATGTATTTAGACATTTTAAATCAACAACCTGAGAATAAAGAAATACTTTTTTATTTAAGTAATATATACCGACGAAGTGGTGATATGGAAAAAGCATGTGAATATTTTGAAAGAGTTGTTAAGATGTATCCAGAAGATACCCATTTACGATGCAATTATGCCGGGATTCTTGTAGAGTTGAACAGGATACAGGATGCCATAACAGAGCTTGAGACAGCCCTGAGATTCGACCCGAATGATGTCTTATGTCTTGTAAACTTAAGAAAACTTAAACGTTTTGGTAGTAAAATCAAGCATCGTGTCAAAAAGAAAAGGAGAAAAGTATTTGTATAGTAAGACTGTAAAATTAAGGGATATTAAAATAGGTAATACACAGCCTTTTGTATTGATAGCTGGCCCCTGTGCTATGGAAAGTGAAAAACTGGTATTTACACTTGCTGAAACGTTGAAATCTATTACTGACGAATTAGATATATCTTTTATTTTTAAAGTATCTTATGATAAGGCTAATAGATTATCATTAAAGTCATTCAGAGGATTAGGGTTTGATAAAGGGTTAAATATAATAAAAAAGCTGCGAGATAAGCTTGATATACCTGTATTAACAGATGTTCATTGCAGAGAGGAGATAAAGAAAGTAGGGGACATAGTTGATATTATACAGATACCTGCTTTTCTTTGCAGACAGACAGATATAGTATTAGAAGCAGCAGGAACTGGAAAGATTATAAATATTAAAAAGGGTCAATTTTTAGCACCAGAGGCTATGAAATTTATTGTAGAAAAGATTGAGAGTACCGGCAATAAGAATATTATCCTGACAGAACGAGGGACGAGTTTTGGTTATGGAGACCTTGTTGTTGATTTTAGAGGTATAGAGATAATGAAAAGAACAGGATACCCTGTAATCTTCGATGCCACACACAGTGTTCAGATGCCGTCACGTGGGGAACGGTGCAGCGGTGGTCAGCGAGAATTTATTCGACCGCTTTGTAGGGCTGCTGTTTCAATAGGTGTTGCTGGTATTTATCTTGAAACTCATCCTGAACCAGAGAAAGCACTATGTGATGGACCCAATATGCTACCAGTTGGTGAAATGCGTAAACTTTTAAAAGAATTAAAAAGCATAGATAGCTTATTATAACTGAGAGCCTGTGAAAAAATTGTAGTGAGCATCTTTAGATGCGTCTGCAAAGGCACAAAGATTAAAAAATTCAAAATTAAAAGTTAGGAGTCAGGAGTCAGACTTCTTGCTTCTTTCGTTATCTTATAATTACGAGGTATATTGGATGCTTAAAACAGCTAAAGAAGTCTTCGACATTGAGATAGAAGCTCTTAAAAATTTGAGAAATAGAATAGATGAAAATTTTAATCAAAGTGTGAAGACTATTCTCGGTTGTAAAGGGAAAGTTGTTGTTTGTGGTATGGGGAAATCAGGTAATATTGGTCGAAAGATAGCTGCTACCTTTGCATCAACAGGAACGCCTGCTTTTTTTCTACACCCTGCAGAGGCTTTACATGGCGATATGGGTATGTTATCATCAAATGATATAGTTTTAGCTATTTCTTATAGCGGTGAGACTGATGAATTTGATGTTGTACTTCCTGCTATAAAAAGAATGGGGTTACAGTTAATCTCTATGACAGGAAACACAAGGTCCACGCTTGCAAAATACAGCGATATAGTTCTTGATATCTCAGTAAAACGCGAGGCCTGTCCTTTAGGACTCGCTCCAACAGCAAGTACTACAGCCACACTTGTTTTAGGTGATGCTCTGGCTATAGCTGTATTAAAAGAAAAGGGATTTACAAAGAAAGACTTTGCATTTCTTCATCCAGGGGGTACTCTTGGAAAAAGGATGCTTTTACGGGTTGTTGATTTAATGCACAAGGGTGATGAACTGCCGATAGTAAGAGAGAGTGATACTTTAAGAAAAGCAATAATAATTATGTCGCAAAAGAGATTCGGCATTATTGCTGTTGTGGATAAGAAACAAAGGTTGGTAGCTGTTTTCACGAATGGGGATTTAATGAGAGCGCTTGAAAAACATAAAGTTCCACCACTTGAAGACGCAATTAAAAATTTTTCAACCTATAACCCTAAAACAATAGAAAAGGATGCACTTGCTAATGAGGCTATAAAAAAAATGGAAGATTTTAAGATAACTGTTTTAATGATTACTGATAAACAGGGCAAATTAGAGGGTTTAATTCATATGCATGATATTTTAAGTCAAGGAATAATGTGATTCGGCCTCAGGACCACAGACTTCAGATTGCAGACTACGGGCTCTTCAGGCTCCAGGCTCCGGGCTTCGGGCTCCAGCCGGCTATGGTCCATAGCCTGTACCCCGAATTATTAGAGTACAATGTTTTTCAGGAGAGATTTATGATTTTGAACTCGTTTTCAAAGATTAAGATGATTATACTTGATGGAGATGGGGTATTAAATGATGGGAAGGTTTATATTGATGTATTTGAGGGGCGGGCTAAAAAATATGATATACGTGATGGGTTTGCCATAAGACTCGCTTCAGAGGAAGGGATCATATTTGCACTTATTGCTGAGAAAGTTACAGAAATAATGAAGATCAATGCTACAGAACTTGGGATCACTGAGGTTCATCAGGGTGAGAATAAACTTGAGATTTATGAGGATATCAAATCAAGGTATAATTTAGTCGATGAAGAGATAGTTTATGCTGGAGATGATATAGTTGACATACCTGTTATTATAAGAGCAGGTGTAGGTGTTTCTGTAAAAAATGCAGTTACTGAAGCAAAAGCTGTATCTGATTATATAACAGAGAGAGAAGGCGGTGATGGTGCTGTAAGAGAGATTATAGAGATGGTCTTAAGAGCAAAGAATTTATGGGATGATGCAATTAAAAGATACCTATCTAAACATAACCCAGGGTTTAATTATAAATGAATAGTATTATCAAAAGCAGGTCATTAAAAAAAAGAATATTTTATATTATATCTATTCTTATAGCGATATTATGGGCTGTGATGATTTTAAATCGTATCTATAGTGAGCGAGCTATTCTTATTGAAGATATGGAGCGAAGGAACAACGAGATTCTATCTTCCTGTGTGTATAATTTAACGCCTGCAGTAATAAGTGAGGACATAGAGTTTTTAAGAACGGCGAGTAAAACTTTACTTGATTCTTCTTATGATATTGTATTTATAATTTTTGAGGATAATAATGGCAATATAATAATAAAAGAGTGTAAAGAGGGTTATTTAATTGATAAACCTATTTTATATAACAGATTAGAGGGTGTGGAGTATTATAGAATCAAGGGTGATAAAGTGATGGAATCCTGCCGAACTTTTGAAACCGAACTTACTAAAAGGCTTGATTTAATAGATGGCCGGAAATGGAAGATATACATTGGCTTTTCGCTTGCAAATCTGGATAGGGCTATTAGAAAAATTTTAATAATGGATACAGGGATATGGTTGATATTTTTTTTTATAACTCTTGCTGCTCTTTATAAACTAAGTAATGTTCTTTTAAAACCGATTGATGATTTTAAAAATGCGTTATCAGCCCTTCTTGAAGACAGAAAAGCTGTATTATCACAAAAAATAAATTTTACAGAATTAGAATCTTTGTACAACATTTTTAATAATCTATCTCTTAAATGGGAGGATAGAATAAAACAGCTGGAGAATTTAAAAAAAGATTTAGATAACAGACTTCAGGAACTGAGCACAGAAAAGGACCAGAATGAAAAAGAACTAAAAATTGCCAAAGAGATACAAAAAGAACTTATAGGTGGGTCTTATCCTGTTCTGGAGAATATAAAGATAGAAACTTTTTATGAGCAGGCAGGTGGGAGCATAGGCGGTGATTTTTATTTTATTGAAAAAGACAAAGAGGGCGATGCGGTGGTATTTGTTGGTGATGTATCGGGACATGGTGTACCAGCAGCGCTTATTATGTCTCTTGTAACTTTTTTAATCAGAAGACAGATAATTGAAAGAATAAAACTTTCTGATATATTAAAAAACATAGACAGAGAAATCAGGACTATTTTACCTGATACAGCTTTATTTATCACAGCTTTGCTTTTTCGGGTTGATGTTAGAAAGAAGAAGATATACTATTCAACTGCCGGGCATCATCCTTTTCTTTTATATAATTTCAGAACAAATAAAGTTATTGAACCACAACACGAGACAGTATATATAAATTGTCCATTTGAAGGGAAATATGAAGAATATAATGTGAATTTTGAAGAAGGGGATAGAATGGTTATAGTTTCAGATGGCGTTATAGAATGCAGGGGAATGTTTGATGAATTTTTCGATATAGGCAGGATTAGAAGGGCTCTTTTAAATTACCCGCATCTTGGTACATCCGAATTCTTAAACTTTATTAAAGAGCAATTATATAGTTTTAATATGAAAAAAAAATTTGATGACGATGTTACTATGATTATTATAGATTTTACAAGAAAAGATAGAGATGATACAAGAACAAAATTGTTTTAAAGGACATAAGAGTATGAGTAGAAGTAATAAAGGGATTGCACAAAACAGGGATAAGCTCCTTATTGAAATAGGAATAATTTACGAATTTTTTAATTATAATCTCGATGGTGTTATAGAAAAATTTGTAGAAATATTGGAGAAATTAATAGAGTTTGATGCACATATTATTCTTTATTTTAATGAAGAGACAGGCAGGTTCGAGCTAACCTCTGAAAAAAATACTGATCTAAAAATTGAAGAACTTAAAGATTTAAGTTCTGATGATTTACAGGTACTGGATAAAGATAATATTCCTGTTCACCTGATAGAAAAGTTGGATGACAAGAATGCTAACCCTGTCTTTAAAAAGGGTGGGAAGGTAAAATCTTTCATAACTATGCCTCTTATTACAAGAAATAAAATCATAGGATTTATATTTATTGGAAGTTTTAAGGAATCGGATTTTGATAATGATGACAAGGAGCTTGTCTATACTTTTTCCTCGCAGGTGGCTGTTGCTATTGATAATATAAAGCTTTATGAAAAATCCATTAGAAGTCTTGAAATATTAAAAAAGATTTATGAGATAGAAAAAAAGATAACACGAAACATTGAACTTGAAAAACTTATCGCTATCTGTCTCGAAGAAATACAGAGTATCTGCAGCTATGATTCAAGCGCATTTTTATTTTTTTCCGAGGATAATCAGAACTTAATTGTCAGGGAATCAAGAGGTGTAGAACTACATAAATCAGAGATTTATAGGTTAGCCGTATCGTCCCTGAATAAAGAAACCAGAGACACTTTGTTTATTGAAAAGAATTATATTGTATCAGGGAATACCAATAGAGATACACATTTAAAGCTATTTGCCTTTTCTGATAAAATAAAATCAGTTCTTATTATACCGATTACTTACGAAAACAACCTTTTATCCATTCTTGTTCTTAATTCTAATAATATTCATTATTTTACAGAAGAGGCTGTTCAAAAACTCAAACTGCTTGCTGAACATATTGCTATAGCTATCCAGAATTCTTTATTTTACGAGGATATCAAACTGAAGATACGTGAAGTTGAAGATTCTAATAAAATGATTAAAGAATATTCTGAAAAATTAAAAGAGATAAACTTAAATCTTGAAAGAAACATTGAATCGTTAACCACCCTCTTTGAAATAGGGAAAATTATTAATTCGTCACCTTCTCTGGAAGAAACGCTTGCTTTGATTCTATCTAAAACAGTTGGGCTCGTTAATGCTGATAATGGTTCAATTATGCTTGTAGATGAGGAAAATGGTGTGTTAAGACTTATGGCAAAATTCGGGAAACGAGAGAAAGAGATGACCAAAGATCTGGTTTTAAGGATTGGTGAGGGTATAGCAGGCTGGGTTGCTAAAACAGGAAGAGCCAGAATAACCGAAGATGTATCAAAAGACCCGATGTATTATAAACAAAATATTCTGGAGAATCTAAACTTTTCTATGATATCGTTACCTCTCAAAGTAAATGACAAGATTATAGGTGTTCTCAACATCGAGAAAAACAAAAGATCAGGTTCATTTAATAGAGATGATTTAAATATACTTGGTTCTTTAGCTGACCATGCAGCTATCGCTGTTGAAAAATCTAAAAATATTCAGGATTCTATTAAACTCTTTGACCAGACAGTTGGTGCGCTTGCAGCAGCTATTGATGCTAAAGACTCTTATACATTTGGCCACACTGAAAGAGTGAGAATATTAGCTGAAATGATTGCAAAGAAGTTGAATCTATCTGAAAGAGAGATAAAAGCCATAGGCAGAGCCGCACTGCTTCACGATATCGGTAAAATTGGGATACCTGAAAAAATATTACTTAAACCAGGAAAATTAGTAGATAAAGAAATGGAGCAGATAAAAGAACACTCTATACTGGGGGCTGGTATTCTGGAGCCCATTAAACAGATACGATACGAAGCAGAACTTATTCTTCATCATCATGAACATTTTGATGGGAAGGGATATCCTGATGGTTTGAAACAGGATGAGATCCCGATAGGTTCCCGTATAATCCTTGTTGCTGATACTTATGATTCTATAACTACGGATAGACCCTATCGCACAGCACAACCCGAAGAGTATGCTATCAGCGAGATTAAACACTACTCAGGTTCGCAATTTGACCCGCTTGTTGTTGGTGCTTTTTTAAGTATCATTGATGAATATCGAGAGATCATACAAGAAAGAGGGCTAAGTAAAAGTGGATGAATATAGAAAAATAAGAATAGAAAAATTAACTAAAATAAAAGAAAAAAACATTAACCCTTATCCATCAACCTGTAAAAAAGAATATACATTAAAAAAATTAAGAGAACTCTTTGATAAACTTTTAAACGAGAAAAAGATTGTTACAGTAACAGGAAGACTGATGACTTTTCGAGAACACGGAAAAATATCTTTTGCTACCATAAAAGATTTCACGGATAAGTTTCAACTGCTTTTTCAAAAGAATTTACTCAAGGAAGCATACGTTGATTTAAAATTACTCGATATAGGCGATTTTATTGAAGTTAAAGGTGGTCTCTTTAAAACCCAGCGTAATGAGATGACTATTAATGTCCATAACTATAGATTAATAGCTAAATCTTTAAGACCTTTACCTGAAAAATATCATGGTCTGGCTGATATTGAGCTTATTTATAGAAATAGACATCTTGACCTTTTAATGAATGAAAATTCAAAAGATATTTTTAAAATAAGAACAGCTGTTATTAATTCAATAAGAGAATTCTTAAATCAAAAATCTTTTATCGAAGTTGATACCCCGGTTATGCAACCGCTTTATGGCGGCGCTTTAGCAAAACCATTTATAACATACCATAATACACTCGATATGCAGCTCTATTTAAGAATAGCGCCTGAGCTTTATTTGAAAAGATTGATTATCGCCGGCATAGATAAAGTCTATGAGCTAAACAAATGTTTCCGTAATGAAGGGATATCAACACAACATAATCCTGAATTCACCATCCTTGAAATATATCAGGCTTATGCTGATTATAATGATATGATGGAACTCTGCGAAGAACTCATTAAGAGTCTTGTTACGAAATTTATTGATGGGGTATTTAAATATCAGGATAATTTAATAAACATTGATAAAAGGTTTAACAGGGTTAAATTCTATGATATTATAGAACAATACAGTAATTTAAATCTTAGAAAAATAAAAGACAGGGAGAGTCTGATAGAAATATTGAAAAGAGATGGTAGAATCAAGGAAGATAATATTAAAGGGTCGTTTCATCAAATAATCAATAATGTATTTGAGACATTCGTTGAGCCATTTTTAATAAATCCTACCTTTGTTATTGATTATCCAGCTGCTTTATCACCGCTTGCTAAAAGACATAGAGATAACCCTGAACTTGTTGAGAGGTTTGAATTATTTATAGCAGCAAGAGAAATCGCAAACGCTTATTCTGAGCTTAATGACCCACTGGAGCAGAAGCAAAGATTTTTGCAGCAGGAACGAGAAAGAAAATCAGGTGATGAACAGGCGATGGTTATAGACGAAGAATACATCGAAGCTATGGAATATGGTATGCCGCCAACCGGCGGTCTCGGCATCGGTATAGATAGACTTGTTATGCTACTTACCAATACTCAATCCATACGAGATGTTATATTATTTCCCTTGCTTAGACCTGTTAAATGAAGATATCTTTTTCTTACTTTATAGCAAAAAAATATTTTAGAATGACTACACGCGCAAACCCTTATTTGTTATTTTTAATAAGTGTCTCTATAATTGGTGTGTTTATTGGTGTTGTTGCTTTGATGGTTGTACTCTCTGTTATGTTCGGACTACAGCAGGATATTAAAAAATCACTGCTTAAAGCTACACCACATTTAATTATTAAACACAGAACAGGCCAGATTTTTGATTATAAAACCATCTCTGATAGACTTTATCAATTAACTGAGATTATAAATGTTTCTCCATCTATTGAAAGGTCCTATCTTCTCAAAACCGAGGATGGAAGAAGTATAGGTGTAAAAGTCGTGGGTATTGATAAAGATGATCAATATGTATTAAAAGAGATGGAGGAACTAAAAAGTGAGGGGAGCGCTATCTTTGGTGGCAAAGAAAAGGGTGTATGGATTGGTAAAGAACTTGCCGATTATTTGCTGGTTTATCCAGGCAACAAAATATCACTTGTATCAGCTAAAACCAACATCAGCTTATTTGGTATGATTCCTAAAATGGAGATACTTGAAGTAACAGGTATATTTCAAACAGGTTATTATGATATAGATTCCAGTTTTGCTTATACCGGCATAGACCAGATTCAAAAGATGGAAGGTATGGAATATGTTGAAGTATTGAAGGTTAAGATAAAAGATCCTATGAATGCTCATAATGTAGCAAAAAAAGTTTTTGATAAATTAGAAGGAGAGTATTTTGTCACTTCCTGGCTCGCCTTAAATAGAAACCTTTTTACAGCGATAAAACACGAGAATATAGCGATGGTTATTATTATATCTCTTGTTATATTAGTTGCTTCGTTAAATATTTCGTCAAATCTTATGACAATTGTGATTGATAAAAGTAGAGACATAGCCATTATGAAATCATTTGGTGCATCATCCAAACAGATAGTGACAATTTTTACATTTATGGGTTCTATCATTGGAGCTATAGGGACTATTTATGGCTGGGTTGTTGGGATGATTATTATCTGGTATATAAAATTTGTAGGTATAGATTTACCAGGTGGTGGCTCTGTTTATTATATATCAAAACTGCCGGCTTCTTTAGATTGGAGGATAATTATTTTAGTACCTGCGGCCGCATTTGTTTTATCAATCATAGCGAGCATTTTTCCTGCTATAAAAGCCAATGAAAAAACCATATCTCAGGTATTAAGATATGAATGATATTACTCTTCAATTAAAAAACGTATATAAATCTTATGGAGGTAATGGAATAAAACAGGAAGTATTAAAAGGAGTTGATTTAATAGTTGCAAGAGCCGAGATCGTTTATATTACAGGACCGAGTGGTTCTGGAAAAAGCACGCTTTTAAATATTTGTGGTTTACTTGATAATCCGGATAAAGGAGAAGTTTTAATAGATAATCAAAGCGTGAATTATAAGAAGGCTTGCGAGATAAGACTTAAAAAATTTAGTTATGTTTTTCAGCATCATTCCCTTATTAAAGAGTTAAACATTTTAGAGAATGTTTTAATGGTGTGTTATATTATGGGTTTAGATAAAGAAAAAGCTATAACAGACTCAAAACTTTATCTTGAAAAAGTTGGATTAATAAATTATATTTATAAATATCCATCTGAGTTATCAGGCGGCGAAAGACAGAGAGTTGCGATAGCAAGGGCACTTGTCAAAAAACCAGAGATACTGCTTTTAGACGAACCTACAGGTGACCTTGATGTCAACTTAAAAAACGAGATAGAAGAACTGATTTATAAACTGACAGAACAAGAAAAGATCACAACTGTTATAGTTACTCACGAGATCGAACGTATAAAAAAAGGGTCTAAAGTTTTTAAACTTGATGATGGTAAACTGTTTTTAACTACAAACAATTAAAGGAGAAGCAAGATAACGAAAGAGGCAAGAAGCAAGAGATACAGAGGCACAGAGGCACAAAGTAGGAAAAAGATAGGAGTTAGGAGTTCGTAATAATAGATCCGAGCTCCGAGCTCCGAACTTTTTCAGAGGAGTCGTCATGAGCGCGGTTTGCGCTCTACACTATTGGGTTCTTGGGTTATTGGGTTATTGCGTTTTTGCGTTATCTTGCTTCTTGCCTCTTGCTTCTATTTGATATTATTAGAGTTACAACGTTTTTCAGAGGAGTATATTATGGCTTTAAAAGTTTATATTGATGGCAAATTATATGACAAAGATGATGCAAAAATATCTGTTTTTGATCATGGATTATTGTATGGTGATGGCGTATTTGAAGGGATACGCGCATATAACGGTAGGGTCTTTATGTTTGATGAGCATCTTGATAGACTCTATGATTCAGCTAAAGCCATACGATTAAAGATACCGATGCAAAAGAAAGAATTAGCTGAAACTGTGTTATCAGTTCTGGCAGTTAATAAACTAAAAGACGCGTATATTCGGCTTGTTATCACACGCGGGAGCGGTGATTTAGGA
>JBFMHD010000073.1:0-12078 GCA_040752395.1 Candidatus Hydrogenedentota bacterium | reverse complement strand
TTTATCCTGTATCTTGATTAATTGTAGCGGGTTAACAGTTGTATCGAAATCTGTTCTTAATTCAAAATGAAGATGAGGCAGTCCTGATCCGCTCTCTCCACTATATCCCACAATCTCTCCAGCATTTACTCTAATAGCATTTTTAAACCATAAATCAATATCTTCTCCACCAATTTCACGGAGATATTTATTCAAACTATCATTACCAAATTTTTCAAGATGAAAAAAAATATAGAGATATCCATCGTCACCTTTAATATATAAAGCATTACCATCACCCTTTTTTCTCGATTTTAATCTTACAATGTTTCCATTACAAGGAGAATAAATCGCTCTTTTTGTTTCACCATCTGTACTGAAATCAAGTCCCATATGTAAATGACTTTCTCTATATTCACCATACATACCAGTTATATATTTAAAATCACCGATATAAAAACCACTATCAAAGGCAAATATAGAATCAAGGAGCAAAAAAGTAGTAAAAAAGAAAGAAATTCGATTTAATTTAAGAGATATGGTTTTCAGTTTTTTCATAGATAAGGTTTAATCGTGTTATAAGTTTCTCTGCTACCTCTTTGACGCCCTTGAATATTTTAAAAAAAGCTTCCTCATTAAAACCGCCACTCTGCAATCCATCCTGTTTCTCCATTAATTCAGCTATCAATGGTTCTACATCCCATTGTGAAAGTCTCATAAACAATTTATTACCTATTATCTGTCTTGCAATTCTATTTATCTGTATCTCTCTATCTCTTTTTTCTTTAGGGTTCAATGCTTTTCTATTAATTATCTCTCTTGCTTTTCTTGTAAGTTTTACTATCTCCTGTAATTTCATTATAGTTTCCTGTAAAGTAGTTAGAAACTTTCTATCAGGTCTTTTTGATTCTTCTTTATAAATCTTTTCTATAACATCTATTATTGATATATTAATATCTTTAAGATATTTTTTAGCGGCCTCACTAAGAGTCATAATTTCTGTTCCCTGAATAAAAGCGCCACCTTCTGTGGCATTAACAAAGTGTCTGGCTTTTACCTCTTTAATTGCTTTTTCAATCCATTCTATCCATCGCTTCATTGTTTTAGAGGTAGGCACTATCTCTTCATAATTACCTTTAACAGTAGTTTCACGCTGTGAGATTTTAAACCCTATCACCATATTAACAACTGAATTAAATTTATCAATTCTCTCTAAATACATCTCCTGATAAGCAGAGACCCTTGTATGTGTCTGCCAGCCTGAATACGATAGGTCAAGTCCTATAAATATAATCGGATCGCATCCCATATACAAAGCTAAAGTAATACAGTTTGTAGCAACAGAGCCGCTACCTGAAAGAAATCCTTTTATTTCAGTTAATTCTTCAAGATAAAAATTTAGAGGATGTCCGCAGGTGCAGGTAAACATTCTATTTTCAAATTTTCGTAGTATTTCAGGATAAGAGACCGGATCAGATACTAAAAATGTTTTATCGAGCTCTACATTTTCATAATGTTTATAATTCATTTTCTGGCCGTCAACCGATAAAACAAAATGCGGTTCAAACCCATTAGTTTTGAAGGTTTTTAACGCTGTATCTACACTTAATATTAGAACCTTATCTTTATACTCTTTCAAAACCCTGATATTTTTATCAAGTGACGGGCCTGCACCAACTATTACCGCTGGTATATCTTTGAAAACGTCTTTAAGTTTAACAACGCCTGGATTAAAGAGAAACCTCTTACAATTTTCTACAATATTGTCACCCCATAAATCAATAAACTGTCTGAAGGTTTCAGCATTATCACCAGCTGCCTCAGCTATTTTGTTAATCTCCTGCACTGCTTCATTGTAATAATCTTTAAATAATGCAAAATATAAATTATGAACAAAATATTTAAAATTTCTTACTGAAAGGATCTGGAAACCAGGGCGTGGACTTATATTATAAAAATTAGCAAGTGCATAAAAAGTAGAATCATAAGCTGATTCATCGAGTGATAACCACAATCTGTTTCTATTCCATATCTTATCATATCTTTTTAATTTTAACGTTTCTCTAAAAATCTTTATACTTTTTTCAATAATAATTATCGGTATTTCCTTATGAAGCTTATCCATAAGAACTTCGATATGATATCCTGCTCCAAACCCCATAACAAAAAAAGCATCTATATTTTTCTTAAAGTCAATACTATTTATAATATCAGATGCTTCCTTTATCGGATTTTCTATATTATGGAAAAATATTGATTGTCCGTCTTTAGTAGCGAGAATAAGATTTGGAAAATTTCCGGGAACACCGATTATTTCAAAATCTTGCTCTTTACTTTCTTCTTCATTTATTTTATCAAGTTTCTCTCTTACATAAGGGAATCTAATCTCTAATTCTTTTAAATTATATTCAAAGATGTCATTCTCATTCATTATCTTTAACCTACGGATGCCAGACCCTGTAATAAAAATTTTGCCGCTTCAGAAATAGCTTTTGAGAGTGTAAAATAATACTGGAGTTCGCCGTATCTTGTGCCTCGGTTGTATTTCTCACAAACTATAAATACCCCACCTGTTAATTCCTTTACTAAACCAAAATAATCTTCTTTTTCAAGTTTCTCGAAATCCTGAATAAATTTGGTATTAAATTTAACATCCTTTAATGAATTTAAAATTTCAATTTGAATATTAGTTGCGCCAATCTCAATCTTTTCAATCTTTTCTCTTTCTTTAGAAAAATCAAACCTGATTCTTTCTCTATGTCTTGTTACATATATCTTATCTTTTCTTGCAACAGCCTTTAATATGTTAAAAAACCTCTCTTTTTTAATGTTGTCAACATTCTTTATAGCTAAACCTTCCTCTGATAGATTATATACGCGGCTGCTTTTAAAATCAAAGTTTTCTTCTAAGAAGCGTTTATATAAAATTAATACTCTATCAGAAAAAACATCTTCACCTTTTATGTTCTTCAATATTATTTCCTCTTTCTTATTAGATTTAAAATCAACCCCTTTAAATTTAGCCAGCTGATTAATATAATTATTAAAACTAACGGTTCCTACAGAATGTTTTACATATCTATAGCTGAAATCAGCTCCTAAAAGAAAGATATCACCGGTAAATAGATATAATGCTAAATAGATTGCGTTATGTAATACAGACCCGCCGCTTAACCAGTAAAACGGCCTCCTGGTCAATTTATCACTAAAAAATTTTATAACAGGCGATACATCGCCATCCATTCCAACAAATGGCGTTATAGCAAAAACGGTCTGACCTTTATGATAGTTAAAAGTATCTGGATGTATAACAGCATCAGCTGCGAGAATAAAACCAGTATTTTTATTTTTAAGTATTTTAAAGTCTTTAACATTTTCAAGACCTGCATCAATGCTAACTACTATATCAGGTTTGATATCGCAATCAACAAGGGTTGGGAGGATAGTATCTACTGCAACAATCCAGATTCTATCCTGAAACGTATTTAATATCTCTAAATAGCTTCTTACAGAACTACCTGCGCCTATAACCACCACAGGGTTATGCCGTTTTTCAAATCGCAGATCATCCACCCATAGATTTTCTTTTATTCTTTTAAGATTGGAGAGTATGTTCATTAACCAGTGTATATTAAAATGTAGTGTGCAGGCGATATTCTGATACGCTTCAGTAGCGAGTTCAGCTATCCTTTTTGCGAGTTTTTCAATCCTGTTTTTTTTTAATTCAGACAATCCTAAAGAAAAAATTATTTCATAAGAGCGGGCCCTGTTTTTCTGAAACCATTTTCGCAGTTCTTCTTCAAAATAAAAACCTGGCAAATCAAAAATAAATTCAACCCTTCTCCATCGCTCATCATTTAAGTCTATCCTGTTAAATAAAAACCAGAGTAAAGCCGGGTCATCTTCGATAACGCAAAATTGTATATCTCTATCCAAAAATTGCTCAATTAAGTATTCGAGTCCCGTACCATATATCAATGCTACTTCTTTCTTACTATCAATGAAAGAATTAAAAATACGCTCAGCTTCTTTTCTTGGATTATATAAAGAAAATAAATACACCTCTTCCCCTGACTTCCGGAAACACAATACATCATCATTTGATCTTGATTTCTGGAGGTAAATATTCATCGGTTTAATCTTCTGTATCAACGGCAGGAGTGCTGGATATCTTTTTTGAAGAATAGCAAAATTACTTTTAAACAAAATCTAACCACCCTATAAAAATTCAAAAATCAAAATTTCTCACAGGTATACAGAGATGTGTGGGATTTCAGAACCTCTGTTATTTTCTCTTTTATTAATATCAGTCTGTTATCATCTTCTATTTTTTCTCCTGAAACATCATCCACGATATTAAAGATATCTAATACAAAAAACTTTTCCGTTGTAATCCTTGCGAACTCTATGCTTATCCCGAGTGAGTATAAAACTCTGCCTATATCAAACAAAAGACCGATCCTGTCTTCAGTTTCTACCTCCATCACAGTATATCTATCACTGATCTGATTATCGAATCTTATGTGCACAGGAACATTTGCTGTGCTCTTCTCTTTCTTTTTATTATAAATCATATTTTTGATATCTGATTTTCCCTGGAGCACATCGGCGATAATCTTATTAAAACTACTCCACTTTCTCTCATCTGTAACAGGTTCACCAACTGTATTTGTTACCTGAAAGATATCAAGCGCTATTCCGTCATCTCGCGTCATTATATCTGCTGATAAAATGTTTATATTCAGATAAGCAAAGACACCAGAAAGCGTAGCAAATAAACCTCTTCTTGTTTTTGTAGAGATAGACATCTCAGTAAATGATAAATCATTATTTACAATATAATCCAGTTCATAATTTGCATTGTTCATTTTTATTTTAAGCTTTTCAATGAGTTCAAGATGGTGAATTATCTGGGCTTCATTATATTTATAAACATAGTTTTTTCCCAATCCGAGAATATGTTTTTCAATTATTTCCGGATTAATATTTGAGACTGCTTTTATCTTATCGCATTTTGATTTTACTACATCTCTGTATTCATCTTCGCCACCCTCTAATTTATTTTTCGTTCTGAAATAAAGATTATTTATCAATGCGCATTTCCATTCAGTCCATACCCCTGGTGCTACGCTCATTAAATCAAGATTGGTTAAAATATATAGATAATCCAAAAATTCACTATCTAAAATATTGCTTTTAAAAAATTCGAGAACATCGTCATCATCCGTGTCTCTTCTTATTGCAAGATGGTTCATTAATAAATGTTTCTTAATTAATTCCTGCACAACTTTTTTATTTTTTTCGTCATAACCCATATTTGTTAAAAATTCAGCTGTAGCTGTTGCACCGGTTTGCGAATGATTATGACCATAAATTTTTCCCAGGTCATGAAAAAGTATTCCAATGTGCAAAATATCTACATTCTCTATGCTGTTGTAAATTTTCCGGATGTATCCCTGGCCCTTTATTATTTCATCAAGATGAGAAAACATCCCTAAGGTATGTATATCAACGGTATAATGATGATAGGCATCTCTTCTATAGAAACATTCAAATTTATCGAAATCAGGAAATAAAAGACTTAAAAATCCGCTCCTTAAAAAACCTGTAATAGTATTTGATAAATTACATCTTATTTTCATAGTATTTACAAAATATTTAAAAAACTCCATCTTCTGTTTTCTATCAAGATGACCTATTCTTTTAAACCCTCGTTTCATCCATAATAAAACCGTCTCAGATAATGTCAGGTTCTCAACCTGACAGCATAATAGAAGCTCAAGAACACTCTTAATGTCTTTAATCTCCCTGTTAAAAATATCCCTGTCTTCAAAATATACGGTATCATCTATCTTTATAAATCCTCCTATAACTTCTGAGCTTTGACCCGTCTCACGTGCCTTTTGTCTTTTGGCTTCTATCCCTGGATGGTGCCACTCAAAGAATGCTCTGACTAATTGTGCGATTGTAAGCATACGTTTTAACAAATCCTGCATCCATATCTCACCAGTAGTTATGTCGTTACCAGCGATGTGCTCAGTCTCTTTTGGCGTAAATCCAAAAAGAAGACCAATCTTATCCTGGATCTCTATCTGGATTATATCTTTTTTCTTCTGGTATAATCTATGTAGTCTATTTCTTATCTCAATAAATATCTCATAAGATTCGTTAATTAATAACCTCTCTTCATCAGTAAAAAAATCTATATCAAGTATGTTTTTTAATTCTCTGGCACCATAGATTAATCTTCCTATCCATAAAAGATTATGAATATCTCTTAATCCACCTGGAGATTTTTTTATATCCGGTTCGACTGGTAACGGGTTCTTGGTATATGAGCTGTGAGTTTTATATAACTCATCAATTTTGTTTATCAGATAATCCTCATAATTTTTACCTGTGAACTCTTCTACCATAATTTTATCGAGCTCTTTATATAAATTTTCATCTCCCCACACATATCTTATTTCAAGAAGCGATGTTCTTATAATAATATCATTTTTAGCATAATTAATACATTCATCAACGGTTCTTGTACTGTACCCCATCTTAAGACCCGCATCCCAGAGAGTATATAAAAACTGGTTTAAAGTTTCTGTATTTTTAAACTCTCTATTTAATATAATTATTAAATCAATATCAGAATAAGGGTTTAATTCTTTTCTGCCGTAACTCCCGGTTGCTACTATGCAAATATCATTTTTTATTTCAGCATAAAAATTCTCAGCTATCTTATGGATAAAGAGATCGTAGGTCTCACTTAATTGAGTTGAAAAACTTTTCCCATATAATAAATTTTTTTTATTTAAATCTATTAATCTTTCTTTTTCATTTTTAAAAAAATCTTTTAATTCAAGAAATTCATTCATTATTACGATAACCTGTCATTCTGTTTCTGCCATCTCTTTTTGATTTGTACAATCTGTTATCAGCGATCTCAATTAATTTTTTAATATTATCACCATCTTCGGGCATACTTGATATTCCACCGCTGATTGTGATGCCCAATCTTTTCCCATCAAATATTAACGAGACATTTTCAATGTCATTTCTTAATCTTTCAGCTGTGGTATAAGCTCCTTCATGGTCAGTCTCTGGTAAATAAACAGCGAACTCCTCACCGCCATAACGGGCAACGAAATCAATATTTCTAACACTGCTTTTTAAGATTTTGCCGAGTTCGGAAAGAACATAATCTCCTGCTTTATGCCCAAACCTGTCGTTAAAGTCTTTGAAATGGTCGATATCAATAAGTATCAGAGATATAAAAGAATTATTCTTTTTAAATATCTCAATCTCTTCTTCAAATCTTTCAATAAAATGTCTATAATTATAAAGGTTTGTAAGAGAATCATGGATTGAAAGGTCTTCCATCCTGATATAAAGATTAATTCTATCAAGTGCTATTGCAATGAACTGTGTTAGTAATTCCAATTTTTCTACATCTTCTTTTGTATAGACATTAAATACCTTTTCTTTATCGTCCCTGATACCACAATTTATTATCTCAATACCACCCAGTACTTTTTCTTCAAATATTATCGGGGATAGAATAGCAGAAAAAATACTTGCCCGAAGATCACTTATGCTCTCAAATCTTGAATCCGTTATTTCTTCAACTTTGAAATATGATTTTTTTTTGTTTTTTATCCAGTCAATTGCTACTTCTTCGATCTTTTTTTCAGCAGTATCTATCTCTATACTCTCTCTCAAATCATAATAAATATTTTTCTCGGCCTGAAATATTACAAGATACGCCTCCATAACAATGAAATTTCTTGATATGTGTTTTGTCAAAATTTCAACCAGTTCTTTTAAGGATATCACAGCATTAACATCTTTGATAAATTGATACAATACTTCAATCTCTCTTATGTCTCTTTCCAACCCATCTATTGCTTCATCAATGCCTCTTTCTTTTATTATTATTTTATTTTTTCTTTCAGTAAAATCAGTATTGATTTTATCCCTGTATTTTAAAAGAGCAGGTGTCTTCTTTACCATACCTGATTTATAGATTATAAAAGCCAATATTACTGCGATAAATAGCGGGCTCATTTAATCAGATCCTCACCACCAAAACACCTGTTCCTTCCTTGTTTTTTAGCTTTGTACAAAGCTTCATCAGCGATCTGAAAAAGTTTTTCTCCATCTATCGAATCATCAGGAAAAACAGAAAAGCCAACACTGACCGAGACTTTTTCACTATTTTTAAACTCTATGTTATCCATATCCAGAATCCGGGTCCTTAATTCTTCAGCAATCTTTTTCGTCTCTGGTCTATCACATCTTCTTAATAATCCGAGAAACTCCTCACCACCAAACCGGCAATGTATGCCATAAGGCTCTACTACATTTTTAAATATATCAGCACATCTGGAAAGAATAATATCACCAACTGAATGACCATAAGTATCGTTTATTCTTTTAAAATGGTCGATGTCACAAATTATTAACCCGAACCTGTAATTATATCTTTTAGCCATAAGATACTCTTTTTCAAACCTTATATCAAAATACCATCTCTTAAATAATCCGGTTAAACCATCAACTCTTGCAAGTTTCTCCACCTCGGCTATTAAATTGTTTCTTTTTATAAGAACAGCAAGTAACTCGGAGAGCGCATCTGCAAGTCTTAAGGTGTATACGCTAATGGAGTCACGAGTTGTTGATTCAAGCCTCAGATACCCAAATGACTCTTCCTTAAGATTTATCTGACATATTATTAAACTACCAATCTCTCTTTTGATACTCTCATCTTTTTTAAATCTGACGTCTTTATAAGTATCTTTTACAATAAGGTTTTCATTCCTGTTCCGTACCCATTCATTATATATATCAAACAATGGTTCCCCCATAGTATCGGGATAACACTCGGTCCTTTGGATTTTACCTTCCTTATCCTTTAGTTGTAATATAACTCTGTCACACCCGATAAAATTTTGAATGTTGCTAACCAGGCTCCTTAAAAAGTCATCAAAATTTTTAATTTTAATCCATTTTTCAGCAAGGTTCTTAATACTTTTATGTCTTTTTATATGTAATTTCAATGCCTCAACTTTCCTCTCTTTTGTTTTTATACTATCCTTTATCTCATTAATATCAGCCTCATTATCAAGGGATGAGAGGTATATTTTTTTGTGTTCTTCTTTTAATGAATTGATAATCTTGATAACAAAGAAAAATAATAATCCTTCAGCTATAATTAAAAGACTGATATTTTTTAAATCAATTCCTTTTAAGTTTATTAATGTTACTATAAGATTCAAAATAGCAACGCTTGATATAACAAAGAGATTTAAGGTAAAAGATATTAAACATAAAATAATTACACTTAACCAGCCTATCATCAATCTGTTTTTTAAAAAAAACATCACAACAAGAAATAAGGCTGTTAATAAGAGGATGAATAGCAAATGTTTTTTATCTCTTATATAAATCTCATCCCTGTCATAATTAAACATTATATCTCTCCTCTGAAAAACATTGTAACTCTAATGATATCAAGTAGAAGCAAGAGGCAAGATAAACAAACATCTGGTTTTTCATCCTTTGTGTAGAGCGCAAACCGCGCTCATGTTGACTCCTCTCGACATTCAAAAGAATTTCGTCTAACTCTTCATATAATTCCTCGTTCTCCAATAATTAAACTCATCCCTAAATCTTTATACGGGGTGTTAACTCGTACAAATCCGCTCCGCTCAAGCATTCGAATAAATCTGTTTAAACAAATTAGTTTATCATACCTTCTTCTTTTTTCAATCTTTATAATCTCTTCAGCTGTTATGCCTTGTCCCATCATTCTTTTTTTCCATATAGAATGATATAATGAATCAATTTTATTACTTGTTGTAAATTTATCCCAGATTATGCAGAGACCCCCTTTTTTAAGTATCTTTTTAACAACCTTTATTACTTTCTTTTTATCTCTATCATTGAGATGATGTATTGTAAGCGAAGAGATTACAATATCAAATTTTTCATTCTTAAAATTCATTCTTCTTATATCGCCACAAACCAGATGAACTCTATTAATAAATTCACTTAAATAATTCCTTGCCTCACAAAGCATAGGATTCGATATATCCACTCCCACTATCTTTAAATTAACATATTCCCTAAGAAACATCCTCATAAAATATCCGCTGCCTATACCTAAATCAACCCCGGAGTATGGCTTAATACCATAAAAATATAAATAATCTTTAATTATCTCAAAACAATATCTCTCACCTCTGTCCATTTTCTCTCGTTGTTCATTATATTCTTCTGCTATGCTATCAAACACACTTTTATTCATTCCGATACTCTTGCTTCCTTTCTCTTGCACCGCACACCAATTGTTTTTTCGTTCTCTCACTTTTTACTTTTTATCTACCTATAACTGCGTGGTTCCCATTATCCGTATCTTAATAAATCGACGTTTGCCTATCTTAAGTATATCACCGTCTTTCCATTCAATTATACTATTATCTCTTATAGTTTCGCTGTTTAATTCTACCGCATTAGATTTTAATAGTCTCCTTGCCTCGGAATTTGAAGGAACAAGACATGAGTCTTTTAGAACAGCTATTATAGACTGATTTTTATCAATTATAGAAAATTCTTGTATTTCATCAGGGTTTTCACGTTTAGAGAAGACCTTTTCAAAATTACGAGATGCTTTCATAGTCTCGGTTTCATTATAAAAAAAAGCTGTTATAAAAAAAGCAAGCTCATTTTTTAATTTTTTGGGGTGAAGTATCTCTTTTTTCACTTTTTCTTTTAATTCTTTTAATTCAGATTCTGGCTTCATTTTTATCAGTTTATAGTATTCCCACATCAAAGTATCTGAGATTGACATCACTTTTCCATAGATGTCCTCGGCGGTATCATTAAACGCGATATAATTCCCCAGTGATTTGGACATCTTTTTCTCACCATCCGTACCTACAAGTAAAGGCATAGTAAGTATTATCTGTGGGGATTGATTATTTTTTATCTGTAGGTCTCTTCCAACAAGAAGATTAAATTTTTGGTCAGTACCGCCTATCTCAACATCAGCTCTTATTACAACAGAATCCCATGCCTGAAGCAGTGGATATAAAAATTCATGTATAGAGATAGGGACTTTTTCTTTATATCGTTTATTGAAATCATCCCGCTCAAGCATCCGTGCCACAGTGTATTGGGCTTGGAGTTTAATCGTATCTATAAGCGAGAGTTTAGACAACCATTGTGAATTATAAACCACTTCTGTCTGGTCTTTTATAAGAACTTTAAACAATTGCTTCTTGTAGGTTTCTGCATTTATTTCTATCTCTTCTTTTGAAAGCGGTGGTCTGGTACTGGTCCTGCCACTTGGGTCACCAATCATCGCAGTAAAATCACCTATAATAAATATAACCTTATGACCCAGTTCCTGAAAATCACGTAACTTTCTAAGTACGATGTAATGTCCAAGATGTAAATCAGGTGCTGTTGGGTCAGCTCCTAACTTTACCCGAAGCGGCGTATTAGTCTTAATAGAGCTTTCAATCTTTTTCTGTAACTCTTCTTTTGGTATTATCTCTTCTGTTGTTCTACTTATTATCTCAATCTGTTTATTAACATCTTTTTCAATCTGAAACATAAAGACTACTCTCCTTTTATTTCTATTATCTCGATACTAAATATTTAATCAAGAAAAAACATTTGATAATAGTATTCCCTCAGTTTTCGGTGGAGTTTGCTAATGTTAGACCATCTACGTTTTGAGGCACAAAGGCACAAAGTTCTTTCCTGTCCTACAACAGTTTTCCATTACCTTGCTTCTTGCCTCTTGCTTCTACTTGATATTATTATAGTTACAATGTTTTTCGAAGGAGTCAACATGAGCGCGTTTGCGCTCTACACAATATATGAAAAACTAAAGATGATATGTTGGCTTCAGGCTCCGGGCTTTTGGCTCCAGCCGGCTGTAGTCCGTAGCCCGTAGCCTGTAGCCCGAATTATTAGAGTTACAGCGTTTTTCAGAGGAGACCTATGCTGATTCAACTTGTTTTTTGGCTACAAAAGTATATAATGGTTTTTTATTAGCCGTGATTACCTCTTCTGTTATAATAATTTTTTCAATATTTT
>JBFMHD010000072.1:0-12274 GCA_040752395.1 Candidatus Hydrogenedentota bacterium | reverse complement strand
AGAAGAAGCAACTGAAGAACCTGCGGGTGAAGAAGAAGGTGTTGAAGAAGCAGGTGAAGAGGAAACTACTGAAGAAGAGCAGGTGGCTGAGGAAGAGGCAGGAGAGGAACCTTCTGAAGAGGAACAGCCAGCAGAAGAGGAGCAACCCGCTAAGGAAGAACAGCCAGCTGAAGACCAGGGTGGTGAAGAACAAGGTGGAGAGGAAGAGAGTAGTAACGAAGAGGAATAATTTTTAAAGGTTTAAAATCTCTGAAAAATTAAAATTTCAGGAGTTATTAAAAAAAGTTTAAAGGTGTAATAAAAGAGCAAAGGAAGAAGGGCAAGAAGTAAAAAAAAAGAGAAAGAGGTTAGAAGAAGCGAGAAGTACGTAAGGGCACTGCGTTAAGAGGCGCAGTGCCCACTTTTTTTATTGACTTTTTTATAGAAGTCGCCATACTGGTATGTTACGTTGCTACACAAAACAAAAAAACAAGATGTTTTTCTTAACTTTTAACTTTTAACCTTTTTATGTGAGGAACTATTTATGCCAGAACAAATTAAAAAACAATCCAAAAATTATTTAATAACCATGATTAACACTGCAAGAGCTATAATGATTCTTTGTGTAATTGTGCTTATCCAGTTTCAACCCGAGAAAAATATTATTAGTCTTGAAACACTTGGTATTATTGTCTCAGTTTATGGGATACTATTACTCATTTTACCACTTGATCGGATTAGAATAAAGCTTCTTGGATTTATCATCTGTTTAATTGATATAATCTTTATATTATTACTTATAACATACTCAGGTGAATTAGATAGCCCATTTTTTATGTTGTTATTTTTCCCGGTGATTAGTCTTTCGATATTATATGAAGCAAAGGGTGGTTTATTTGCGGTAGTTGTATTTGCTATTTATTATATAACCTTTTTAATGATTCATGAATATACTTATGAAGCCATAGGTAATTTACTGATACGGATGTGTTTATTATCATTTTTTGCTTTATATTTAGGCAATGTGGGTAAAGAGATCAAAGGCAGAGAGAGGATTAAAGAATTAGAGGAAGAGCTAAAGAGAGCAGAAACAGTCTCAAAATAAAATTTGTAATCCACTTCTTAAAAACGCACCTGAAGGTGCTCACTACAATCTTTTCACAGGTTCTAAGGGAATACTATTTGACAATGTGTTAGCTGGCAATATAATTTTGGGGGTGAATAAAGGGGTTGTTAGATGCTTATACTTGGTTTTAATTGTAACATTCATAATTCATCTGCCGCAATTATAAAAGATGGTAAACTCATAGCTGCAACTGAAGAAGAAAGATTCAATCGGATAAAACATTACGGTGGGTTCCCAAAAGAGGCTATAAATTATTGTCTTAAAGAAGCAAAAGCTTCTATCAATGATGTTGATGAGGTAGTTTTTTACTGGCAGCCTTTTCTTGGATTACACCATCGGGCTATTATTATCTTAAAAAACATCACAACTGCAAAAACATATTTTTCAGGTAGAAGTGCGGGTCAGGCTGTAAGAGGCGGGAGCATTGTCTCGTGGTGGAAACAATACACAATGAAGCGTGACTTTATAAAGAGATACAATTTTAAAAACAGATTTCATTATATCCCGCATCATCTGTGTCATGCTGCGAGTACTTTTTTAATCTCAGGGTTTGATGAGGCAGCTATATTATCAATAGATTTTGCTGGTGAATGGTCTTCGACATTATACGGTGTTGGTGAAGAAACAAGGATAAAGGTTATCAAAGAGATTGGTTACCCGCATTCACTTGGTAATCTCTACGGCACTATGACTCAATTTCTTGGTTTTAAACCAAACAGCGATGAATATAAGGTAATGGGCCTTGCTTCATACGGCGAGAATAAAGATAACCCTTATATTGAATTTTTCAAAAAATTTGTGAGATGGTATGGTGATGGAAGATTTGAGCTCGATTTAAAGATGTTTACACACCACCGAGGTGAAGCAAAATGGTATTCAGAATCAATGGAAGAGATACTCGGACCTGCACGAAAAAAGGATGATGAGATTACCACAAGACATATGCTAATCGCTTATGCAGCGCAAAAAAGGACAGAGGAGATTATCCTTGAGATGGCAAGATATCTTAAAACTAAAACCGGGAAAAAATATCTGTGTTTAGCTGGTGGTGTCGCATTAAACTGCGTTGCGAATTCAAGGGTTCTTCAATCAGGCATATTTGAAGATATACATATACATCCAGCTGCACACGATGCAGGCGCCTCAGTCGGCGGCGCTTTCTATCTCTACAATACTATCTTTAATTACCCAAGAAACTTTATCTTGCAAGATGCTTATCTCGGACCCTCTTACTCAGATATTGAATGTAAAGATGCTGTCTCTCAATCTCAATACAAATGGAAAGAATATAATAACATTGAAGAGATAGTGGCAAAACTTATAGCCACAGGTAATATTGTGGGTTGGTTTCAGGGTAGAATGGAGTGGGGACCACGGGCTCTTGGTAATCGCTCGATCCTTGCTGACCCGCGTAAAGCAGAAATGAAAGAAATAATAAATCGTAAAGTCAAACATAGAGAGCCTTTCAGACCGTTTGCACCAACTGTGCTTTCCGAAGATATGAGCGAATATTTTGATGGGGTTCATCTATCACCCTTTATGCTTCTTGTGTATAAGGTCAAGAAACCAGATATTGTTCCTGCGATAACCCATGTTGATGGCACAGGCAGGGTTCAAACAATAAATAAGCAAGATAATCCTAAATATTATAAACTTATAGAAGAATTTAAAAAACTAACAGGTGTACCTATGGTATTAAATACTTCATTCAATGATGCTGAAGAACCCATAGTCAATACACCATCTGATGCATTATCCTGTTTTGAAAGAACAGATATCGACTATTTAGTTTTACACAATATTTTAGTCTCAAGGAGCGGGATTTTACCCTGATATAATTTTTTCTTTTACCGCATCAAATACCTGCTCAACTGTTATTTTTTTCATACAGATAGCGTTTTTCTTACACGTAACAACTTTGTCTTTAAATGTCGTAATACAGGGGCTGCATAATTCGCCAGAAGAGATAGTTTTGTGTTTTTCTCCGAGTGGTCCATAAAGAACAGGCGTTTCAGGTCCAAAAAGGCCGATAGTGGGTACCCCGGCTAAAACACCTAAATGTAGCGGACCCGAATCATTACTTATAAATACTTTTGCTTTACTTAAAAGAAACGCTGTCTCCCGAATAGAGAATATACCGGTGGTCAGGAAAACTTTATTTTCGTCCCGTATCAAATCTTTTACAATCTCACACCTTTCTTTATCTTCTCTGGCACCAACCAAAATTAATTTTATATTATTATACTCGTTTAATATTTTTTTAGCGAGTGAAGCGAAATATTCAAGTGGCCACATTCTTTCCATGGCAAGTTCGCTTGTGTTGGGATTGAATACGATGAAATCAGTAATGTTATTTTTAAAAAGAAAATTATTTACATTATTTTTTTCCGTATCAGTTATAGGTAGTTCTAAAAGATTTATATTTTTTATTCTAAAGCCAACCGCATCCAGGCTTCTTAAAAAAATACGTGTTATATGTATTGATTCATTATAAGGTATCGTTACATCGAAAATATCCTTACCACTGCCGGCTGGCGCATATCCAACAGTAAGACTCTTAAAACTCAAAAATGATATTATAGCAGTAGCTCTTGAAGCTATCTCAAAATCAAATACCACATCACATCTTTCTTTCCATAGCCATGCGACTATCCGAATAAATGAGGTTATGCATCTGGTTATTGAACTGATATCGAAATAAATTATGTCATCAAGATATCTGCTGCCGTCATACAAATTTTTATTTTGCGAAAGCGTTAAGAAATATAATTTAACATCAGCGCAATTATCTTTAATTATTTTAAATACCGGGCTTGCAAGAATAATCGTGCCGAATCCAAACATCTTTACTATTAAAATTTTTTTTACTTTGTTTAAATCTGGTATCTTTCTTTTTCGAAACTTTATTAATATAGAGATTAAAAAACATATAGGTCTACCTATTTTTCTATCTATCCATCGAGCCATATTGAGTGTAATCATTTATCTCGTAGCTCCTTTCGTTTTCTCTTTACTTAATATCCCTTTTAATATATAAAAAGCCTCTATAAAATGTGTTTTGAATTCATCCATTGTTCTTATCTTTAATAATCGCTTTAATAAATAATCTAATCTAAAATAAAATTTACAATATGCTTCGTTTTTAAGACGGTATATATCTTCTGCGGAAAGAACACCTGTTCCCATAGTTATAAAACTCCCTGATTGATCCATAATTCTATCATTTCCCATGATCAGTTTTTTAGAGAGCGCTTCTTCCCTGAATGAGGTTTGAGCTCGTGGAACAGCGACATTAAAAGAAGCATAATCAGCCTCGAGCTTGATAGCTAAATTCAGCGTCTTTCTAATTGATTCTTCGGTCTGACCTGGCAGACCTATAAGAAACGTCCCCATCCTTTTCAAACCTATATCTTTAGCAAGTCTGAATGTTTCTCTGACCTGTTCTAAACTATAATTCTTTTTATATCTATTTAATAATTCATCTTCAGCAAATTCTACTCCAAACATAATAACATTACACCCTGCTTTTTTCATTTTCTTCAGTCTCTTTTCGTCAACTCTATCAACTCTTGTAAAACAACACCATTCTATATCTATCTTTTCTTCTATCATAAAATCAAGTATCGCATCTGTTGCCTGTGGATGAGCATAAAAAGTCTGGTCTGAAAAATAGATATATCTGATACCATTGTTTTTCAAAAATTTAATCTCATCTATAACATCCTCGGGTTTTCTTACTAAAAAACCGAGTTTCGGCATAATACAAAACGAGCAGGGAAATGGGCAACCATAATTCGTTAATACGGTTGCCATTGGATAATGCGTCACATAAGCATACCTGTATTTTTTATTAAAGAATAATTCATGTTTTGGTCTTGGTATTGAAACATATTTTCCCTCGGTCTTTTTACTAATAGCTCTTATCTCATTGTTCTTTTTAAATACCAGACCAGTTGCAATATCATAATTACCCTCAAAATAATTTAGACTGCCATCACAAAACCAGTTTATTATTATGCCGTCAAGCCAGGCATAATTTTCAAGAAAATAACCCGGGTCTTCTAAAAACAGATCCCCTGATGATAAAATTTTTGTTTCATTTAATATTTTTTTAATCTCAGTAAAAAACAAGTTATCTTCAGTAAATGATACGGAACCGCATTGAGATATGATTAAATCAGGATTGATTTCTCTAACTTTATTAATAGTTATAGAAACATTCAATCTATCCACAATCGCATCAATAATACTAATATCATAGCCTCTGGAAGCGAAATGTCCTGTTTGCATTAAGAGGTCAACAGGATGTGGTAAATAATACGCTTTTGAGACTTTGGAACAATAATAATCCCGAATATATATCTCTTTACCCGGCGGGTTTAAAAAGAGTACTTTTTTGTTTTTCATATACTTATTTTATAACCTATCCCCTCAGAATGTGTAAAAAAATATATCACACGTTCTCAGTTATAGGTGGTGAATAAATAAAGCAGACAGAAGACAGAGGTGAGAAGTAAGGCGACATTCTGCAAATGTCGAATTGCAAATTTCACCCCGTTAGATTTAAATATTATTTTAACTTATCTAACGGGGTAAAAATTGGAAATTGGAAATTGTAAAATGCCCGAGTATCTTTTCAGGTGTTACAGGTAATATGGTAATCCGTTTACCAGTTGCATTATATATAGCGTTCACAATGGCTGGTGCTACGGCCATCAGGGGTGTCTCACCAAACCCTTTTATCCCAAACGGACCCATACTATACTCATTTGGTATAATTATTGGTTTTATCTTGGGTACATCTTTGGATGTAGGTATCAGGTATGTCGAGAAATCTTTATTTTGTATAACACCATTTTTAAGTAAATGTCCTTCCATAAGAGCATAACCCAGCCCCTGTGTAACACCTCCCTCGATCTGACCCTCTGTAAGCTGATAATTTACTGGTTTTAAATCATAGGCGCTTGCGATTTTTAAAACCTCTACCTCACCTGTTTCCATATCAACAGAGACCTCAGCTATATTAGTTGCGAACGTATAACAGAAATATGCATCACCCTGACCGTTTTCCATATTGTATGAAGTATTCGACATCTCGCTCCAACCAGATGCTGCAAGATGTATCTTGTTTGCAAAACATTCAGATATCACTTTATCATATGAAATTTTTTGAGTATTATCAGACTTAAGATAGATTTCTCCATTTTTTGCTTCTATATTTTCTGGTTTTGTGTTAAGTAGTTTTGCAGCCTGAGTGAATATGCGTTCTTTCATAGCCGCTGCAGCATCAAGTATGGCTTTACCACTTATGAATGTTGCGCGTGAGGCAACAGTAGGTCCTGAATCCGGCACCCGGCTCGTATCTATAGGTAGTATATGAACTCTGTCATAATCAACCCCAAGTGCTTCAGCGGTTATTTGCGCTACAACAGTCAAAAATCCCTGCCCCATCTCAGTATGCCCTACTGCGACCTGTACTGAGCCATCTTTATGGATCTGAATAAATGCGCCTGCTTTCTCAAGGTGTTTGCCACCAGCTCCTAATCCTACCCCATATATTAATGCCCCTATTCCAATACCTTTTCGTATCCTTCCATTTTGACTTTTATATCCTTCGAATTTTTTTTCATAGTCCATCTCCAATGAAGCAGCCTTAAGTGTATCTATAAAACCAACGCTTTCAGTAAGCTTATGACCCGTTGCTGTCTCATCCCCTATCTTTAAACCATTTTTTAATCTTATCTCAAGCGGTGACAACCCTGCTTTAAAAGCAAGTCTATCCATCTGACTCTCTATTGCAAATATAACCTGTGGCGTCCCGAACCCACGAAAAGCGCCGTTAGGCACAGTATTTGTACACACAGCTCGGGTATGAACATAAACATTCGGGCATCTATAGGGTCCAACTGAATGAACATTACCGCGCCACATAACAACAGGACTTAACGTAGCATAAGCACCTCCGTTTAAAATATACTCAACTTTAACAGCGTGTAATGTCCCATCTTTTTTTATACCTGATTTATATTTAATTATTCCAGGGTGACGTTTAGATGTACTCTCCATATCTTCTTGCCGTGAATATATTATCTGCATGGGTTTTTGAGTATGATACGCGAGTAAAGCTGTGTGAGCCGCTACAATACTTGGTACGTCTTCTTTGCCGCCAAATGCGCCACCAACACAAGCCTGGATTATCCTTACCTTAGCACGCGGTAGCGAAAGGACAGATGCTACAGCATCAAGAACATAAAACGGACATTGCATCGAGCCCTGGACCTCCATTGTGCCATCAGGATGCGGTATAGCCACCATACCCTGGGGTTCAAGATATGAGTGTTCCTGATGCGGTGTTTCGTATCTATCTTCTACAATATAATCACATTCGCTGAAAGCATCTTCAATCTCTTTACCTTTGATAATTCTATATTCAGAGATAATATTATTTTCAAAATGCGGGTTTACGATACGGCTTTTGGGTTTTAAGGCTTCTTCGGGAACAATCACCGGTTCAATCTCTTTGTATGAGACTTCAACATTCATTATACCTTGTTCCAGAGCATCTATTGTTGTTGCTGCTACTAACGCAACAGCCTCACCTGCAAATCTTGCTTCTTTATCCGCTAAAACCGGCAAATCCATTTTAATTAACGGTACAACATTTTTGCCGGGGATATCCTCGTAAGTTAAAACACAGACAACTCCAGGGATCTTAAGTGCTTTATTTTTATCAATCTTTATAATTTTAGAAGCAGAGTATGGGCTTCTTACAACACCGCCATAGAGCATGCCATGAATCTTTATATCAGCTGCATATAAAGATTTACCTGTAACCTTTTCATAAGCATCTTTTCTTATAACACTATCACCGATAGCCATAGTACACCCCCCCAACTACCACTCCTGATTGGTTATAGTGTAATCCGTCAGTTATTGGTGCGGTAGAATTTACTTAAGAAGCAAGATTAAGGAAACTCCACCAGAGACTGAGGCATTACGTTATAGTAAGATAATGTAGTTCAGTTCACTCTTTACCGAATTTTTCAAGGAAAACAATCGTTGTTTTATTCTCAAGATATTCTTTTAATCGGTCAGATATTTTCCCGGATGTAAGAAGAGTGATGCTTTTATCTTCGAATCTGTTCTTTGTGTTCTTTATTAATTCTTCGATTTCAGGTGTATAAGAGAGCATATCAGACGGAAGAACTATAAAAATCATATCATCACATAAAGCACAGATAACATCATCAACATTGTATATTTTTTCAAGCAGATAACCTTTTTCTTTCATAACAAGTAGTATTTCAACGGTTTTTCGATAAAACAGAGCTGATTTTTTATCATTTATATTGGAACAGAGTTCCAGATAAATATCCTCGCCTTCTAAAGCGCCGATTTTTTCAAGACATTCAACAATTACTGTCTGGTCTGTGGGCGTAAAAACAGTATTCTTCAAGAATTTTAATCTCAATTCTTCATCAATTGCCTGGTCTTTTAATTTGTTATTATTAATATATTCAAGTTCAATAGCATTATTATCTCTGATAAGATTTTTAACATCCTGATTAATACTTCCGATGCTATAGACCACAGCCGCTGTGCCGGGTATAAAAAAAGCACCTATCTTTAACGAGCCTCCGCCGACAGTTCTGTATTTAGCAAGCTGGTATAACATCTCTTGAAGTTTTTCATTATCAGAATAGACGTCGACCTCAAGTTCAACAGCGATCTTACGTTTTTCACCTGAGCTTAATACCTGCATAATGGTTTTATTCTCTTCAGCAGGATGTTTTTTGCCGATACGGATTAAACGGCCAAAAATTTTACCGATACCTTTGGGTAAACGTTTAACAGTTTCTATTGGATGCAGTACCGCTTCGCCAACACCTCTTCCCACGCCAACAAGAGTATTTCCGAACCCTTTTAACACCTCATCACCGGCACGGATTTCTTCAAACCTATCCATAGTTTCGAGCTCATGTTTTCTTATTAAAAGACCTTCCGCAGAATAAGCCTCGTAATTACCGAATTTAGAACTGATACTGAACTCATAAAATAATCCATCGTGATAAACAATTTCATCAGTAGTAAACGCAGGTCCTCTAAGATAAACTTCCTCAAGAATATCTTTTGCATAAAAAACAGTATCCTCTTCATAGGCAAAAATATTGGTTGTTACTAAAAGAACCGAAATCATAAAAATTATTAATTTAAATCGCATAATATCCCTCCTCTGAAAAACGTTGTAACTCTAATAATATCAAGTAGAAGCAAGAAGCAAGATAAACAAACATCTGGTTTTTCCTACTTTGTGTAGAGCGCAAAAACGCAAAAACGCAATAACCCAAGAACCCAAGAACCCAATAGTGTGGATCACAAAAGCGCTCATGACGACTCATCAGTATCTATGGTATTATCTGATAAATAAAGCAGTGTCTCATGCGACGGCAGTTCTTGAACATCTTTCAATTTTTTTTGAATCTGTTTAGTTCTTGTACCTATTAAGGTATCCAACTCATCACCTGCCTGACTGATTTTATCCTGTGCTTTTTTCAAAACATCGCCAAATCTTTCAAACTCGGTTTTTACAGCACCTAATACCTTCCACACCTCACTTGAACGTTTTTCTATAGCAAGTGTTTTAAATCCCATCTGCAAACTGTTTAATAGAGCTGCGAGTGTTGTAGGTCCTGTGACAACAATTTTATATTCTCGTTGCAAAACCTCTATCATAGCAGTTCTACGAACGACTTCAGCATATAACCCTTCAACCGGTAAAAACATAATCCCGAAATCTGTTGTATCTGGCGGATTAAGGTATTTATCTCTTATGTCTTTAGCACATCTTTTAATCACTGTTTCCAGTTCTCTGGTAGCAACCTCTATTTTTAATGTATCAACCTGTTCATACGCATCAACTAATGTATAGTAGTACTCGAGCGGGAATTTGGAGTCGATGGGCAAATATACAGTATGTCCGATATCATCTTTACCAGGAAGTTTAATAGCGAACTCGACGTTTTCTCTACTCTCCTTTTTTGTAGGTACGTTTTTCTCATACTGACTTGGATTTAAAATCTGTTCCAGGATATTCGCAAGCTGTATCTCGCCAAAAACGCCCCGGCTTTTAACATTGGACAAAACCTTTTTCAGATCGCCGACACCCACTGCTAAATTCTGCATCTCACCTAACCCTTTGTGCACCTGCTCCAATCGCTCACTCACAATAGTAAATGATTCGCTGAGCCGTTTTTCTAATGTTTGATGAAGTTTTTCATCAACCGTCTGCCTCATTTTTTCTAATTTTTCGTTATTGTCGTTCTGGATTGATGTGAGTTTATTTTCAATCGTCTCTCTTATCTTCTCAAGCTGAATAAAAAGTTCACCTCTGTTCCTACCCAGCTCTTCTCTGAATAGAGATTCAATCCGCAATAACGATTTATCTAAAGTATTTATTAAAATTTTAAGTTCCTCTATAGCCCTGTTATTAATTATCTGATTTATTTTGAGATATAAAGCCGCAATAATTATAAGAGAAACAAGACTAAAAATTAACAAAATTATCTCAATCATACGATCCGCTTCTCTTGCAGATAAAATATAGCATCCATAGCGGCGATACAACCCATGCCACCAGCAGTTATAGCCTGTCTATACCTTGCATCAACCACATCACCACAGGCAAATACTCCCTCTATATTTGTTCTGCTTGTTCTATCTTTTAAAACTATATATTCCTTTTCGTCAAGTTCGATCTGGTCTTTAAAAATATCTGTTTCTGGTCTATGTCCTATAGCAACGAAAATCCCATCACAAGCAATGATTTCTTCTTTATCACTGAGTTTATTCTTTATCTTTAACGCAGTTATTTTATTTCCATCTCCAATCATTTCTACAGGTAAACTATTCCATACAAACTCTATTTTTCTGTTACTAAAGGCTCTATCCTGCATAATTTTAGAAGCTCTTAATTTATCTCTTCTATGGCAGACAATAACCTTTGAAGCAAATTTAGTAAGAAATAAAGCCTCTTCCATAGCTGTATCACCGCCACCAATAACAACGACAACACCATCTCTGAAAAAGAAGCCATCGCAGGTAGCGCATGCCGAAACTCCCCTACCCCTATACTCTTTTTCACCCGCGATATTAAGCCATTGCGCAGTAGCACCTGTTGCGATAATAACAGAATAAGTTTTAATAGTTTTATCATTATATTTTACAATCTTTATTTCATCTTTTAAGTTAACCTCTTTAACAATAGAATCAACAACTCTTGTATTGAATTTTATAGCTTGTTTTTTAATATTCTCCATAAGTTCAGGGCCTTTGATACCTTGCGGGAATCCTGGATAATTTTCAACCTCAGTAGTGATAATAAGCTGACCACCGGGCCTTTGACCTGTAAATAATACAGGATTTAAGTTAGCACGAGCTGTATATATAGAAGCGGTATATCCGGCGATCCCACTACCGATTATAACCACATTTTCGATTAAATCTTGTTCGTTGTTCATAATTTCATATTACGGCACATTCTAATTCTTTTCGCTTCTTGCTTCAGCCAGACACATAGGTCTGCCACTACTATGACTTAAATCATAAATTTATTCAAGAAAATTATTGAGCCTTTTTCTTTTTCGGCTTGACAGTAGAGAACCAAAACTTATTATATTATATTTATAATGACCGACAAATTATTCACTGAAGAATATAATTTTAGTGAGATGTAGTATGGTGGCAAAAATTGATATACTTTTTCTTTCGCAAAATGACATCATTTCGCTTAACCTGACAGTATCAGAAGTTGCGGCTGTTATTAAACAGGCATTGATTGAGCATTCAAATAACACATACGAGATGCATCCCAAAATTGGTGTTCATCCAACTGAAACACACCCTGCAAATTTTATCCATGCGATGCCAGCTTATCTAAAACAACTCGGCGCTTGTGGTCTGAAATGGGTCAGCGGTTTCGCAAATAATTATAAGTTCAATCTGCCTAATGTCAGTGGTATCCAGATATATAACGACGTGAAGACCGGCATCCCGCTTGCTGTTATGGATTGCAGTTTTCTAACCGGGCTACGGACTGCTTGTGTAAGCGCTATTTCTGCTTCTTGTTGTGCAAACCCTGATTCAGAGGTATTAGCGCTTGCGGGCTGCGGG
>JBFMHD010000071.1:0-12373 GCA_040752395.1 Candidatus Hydrogenedentota bacterium | reverse complement strand
TAAATTGCATTTCTTTCTCTCGTATTTTCTATAGTATATCGGGCTCTATCAAAATACAAGAGATTTCTCTTTGCAAAATTAAATAAATATGTAAATTAAGAAGACAGGAGACAGAAATGGAAAAAAAGAGGTGATTTTTATGATTATCGTAAATATCGACGATACCATTGCTGATACACAACATAGATTAAAACGTAATCCTGATGGTTCGTTTGACTGGGATTATTATGATACTCCCGAACTTATTGAAAAAGACCCCCCAATTAAATATTCTAAAGAGATATTATTCAAACTCTCCTTAAGGCATCCGCTTGTCTTTTTGTCTTCAAGACAGGAAAAGTTAAGAGATGTTACTATTAAGTGGCTGAATAAAAATGGTTTTAGTAAATGGGTAAAACTATATATGAGGTCAAATGGTGATAAACGAACAAGATTACACTACAAAAGTGATATATTTAAAAAGATTATCGAGCATTCAAGAGAATCTATAAATCTATTTGATGATCAGGAAGAACTTGAAGATGAGTGTAAACGTTTCGGAATATATTTTTTTAAAGCACCTGAGTGCTGGAACGAGTTGATAAAATATATCAGTCTATTATAAAGAGGCAAGATGATGTTTAAGACGATCCTTTGTCTTCTCGATGGCGTAAGATATGATGCTGTCAGGCTTATCGATAACTGGGTTGGGTTACCTAATTTTCAAAACATCATCAAAAATGGTATCTGGTTTACAAATGTTTTTACTTTCGAACCTGTTTTAACAAACCATTGTCAGAGTAAAATACTCGTTGGACATCAGGATTATAATAGACACCAAACTGTTTTTGATACCCTTGGTCAATTGGGATTAAGAACAGCTTCAATCGGTACTGACCCATATACAGGACGAGGTGCTACAGCTAATTGGGATAATTTATACGATGCGAACCATCATTACCGTTCAGACCAGGTCAGAACAGATGTTGTTAAGGAAATATTAAAAGATTTTGATTTTATTTATGTGTATTTTGTAGAACCTGACGAATACGCACACGTCTGTAGAGATGCTCATAGACATATTTATTCCTTTCAATCACCTTATATCTGGGCTATAAAACGATGCGACGAAAGAGTAGGCCAGATAATTAAAGTGGCTGAAAAAGTATGCCCCGGGAATTATAATATAATATGTCTTTCTGACCACGGAATGACCGACGGAGGAAGACATTCTATAGCCACCTGGACCACTGAGGAAGTAATGCATGTAACATTATTTTGCTCTGGTGTCTCTTTTAAAAAAGCTATGATTGAGAATTCAAGACTTTATATAACAGATATCGCTCATGGTATTGTAAATCTTTATAATCCAGAATACAATGCTCATATATTCCAGAATGTTAAAATCTAAAATACTTGCAGTCCATATCAATCTAAATTTTGAGGGTGGGGCTGAACAATATCTTTATGATGTACTCTTTGAGTTACAAAAGATAGGCTATGAGATAAAAGTCTATTTTAGTGAAGACCCTGTTTCTTCGGAGTTGGCCAGTAAATTTTCAACCAAACGCTGGCCACCAGGTTTCTTTCATATATATTATAAAAATACAAAAAGCCTAATAGAGGAATTTAAAAAGTCAGTATTTTCTGAAAAACCCGATCTCATATATGTCTCGGAATTACAGAACCCTTTTGTCTCTGAATTTTTATGCAGGAATTTTCCTGTTATAAGATATGTAAATGGAGTCAGGCTAACGTGCTATAATGGCAGACGAATTCTAAACTACTCGGATAAAATCTGTGAACACAAATTTGGAACCAGTTGTTTTTTAAGAACTTATAAAGAACGATGTAGCCCAAGAAGACCGGATTTAAACTTAAAAACAATATTAACAGGCTTGCGTCTTTTAAAAACAGCTAAGTTAGCTAAAGCATTGATTACTCCCAGTGATTATATAAGCAAACTTTTAATAAAACATAGTGTTCCTCCATCACTGATACATAAAATTCCATATTATATAGATCCAGTTATGTTTTCCCCTGATAATTCTATCCAAAAAATAGAGCCTCCAGAGATACTATTTATAGGCCGTGTTGTAACTCCAAAGGGTCCACATCTATTGCTCCCTGCTTTAAAAAATACGAATCTATTATGGAGATATAGAATAATCGGGGAAGGTCCTTTGAAAGAAGATATCTTAAAACAATCAAAAGAGTTGGGGTTCGCTGATAGGGTAATAGTTCAAAACTTCATTCCAAATAAGGAACTTGTTGATTACTATCGCAAGGCAACATTAACTGTTTTCCCGTCTATCTGGCCTGAACCATTTGGGATTGTTGGTATCGAATCTCTCGCCTGCGAAACCCCTGTTGTCGGGTTCAACGGTGGTGGTGTATCTGATTGGTTAAAAGATGGTGTTTGTGGTTTTCTTGTGGAAAGAAAAGATCTAAATTGTTTAAAAAATAGAATTGAAAAATTGTTATTAGATAGAGAATCCAGAGAGCGGTTTGGGAGCGAGGGTCGCAGAATCGTGCTTAATAATTTTACAAAACAGCATCATCTCTCTAAATTAATACCATTAATTGAGGATATAATCTCCAAATCCAGACCATAATGAATATAAGTTAAGCCACAACAGTGGGTTACAAATGCACAGGGATTAGAGTAAAATATTACTTGCATAAAAACTAAAAAAATGTCAAATTAGAAACATAGTACACAAATACTTCAGTCTTCTTAATTCTGTAAATGTACTTATTATAACTTCAGCTCTATGGAGATTTCTTTCAGAAGCTTTGGTTAAAAATAGCTACTTTCAGTATTTTTTGAAGAGAAGTAAACCCCTTATACTTATGGCATAGGTATAGTGGTAAAAACATTCGTAAAGGAGAAAGCATTATGCAAGGCAGTAAACTTTTCGTTGGTAATCTTAATTACGGCACAACTCAAGAACAACTTCAGGCTTTGTTTGAAAAGTACGGTAAGATTAAAGAAATAAAAGTCATTGAAGGCAAAGGTTTCGGTTTTGTTGAATTATCAACCCCGCAAGAAGCTGAGAAAGCCAAAAGCGAGCTTAATGGCACAGATTTCGGCGGTAGAACAATCAGAGTCGATGCTGCAAAGCCTCCAAGAGATAAAGGGAGACGCGGTAGAGACCGTGGCTTTTTCAGGAAATATTAATTTCGTTTCTCGTTTTCGTCGTAAACTTTATAATCATCTGGTTTTATATCGATAATCGTTTTGGCGTTATAATTTTTACTATTTCTTTGAGCTGGTTTAGATAAGAAAAAACGTAAAAACCAGAATATTAATCTAAGTAACAAATAAAAAATAATAATATAAAAAATTATTCTTAACACGATAAATTACCGCAGGTGAGGTGAATTTTTTATTCCTTTTCTCTGGTCTCTTCTTCGCGTTTTTTTGATTCGGTTATTACTCGTTCAGCTAATTGTCCTGTAAGTTCTTCATAATGAGAAAATGACATTGTGTATGAGCCGGTGCCTTGGGTCATCGAACGTAGATCGCCAGAATAACCGTACATCTCAGCCTGTGGGACCGTAGCTTTTATTACCTGAAACTCTGCCAGTGACTCTATACCCTGGATTCTACCTCTGCGTGAGTTTAAATTACCTGTAACGTCACCTGTGTATTTATCAGGCACTGTTATCTCTACATTCATAATGGGCTCTAATAAAACAGGTTTAGCTGCTTCCATAGCCATTTTAAATGCTGTTCGTGCAGCTATCTGGAATGCGATATCTTTTGAATCAACAGGATGGTCTTTGCCATCCCAGAGAGAAACCTGCACATCAACAACCGGGTAGCCTGCAATCACGCCTTCTTTCATCGCCCAGATAACACCTTTTTCGCAGGATGGTATAAACTGACTCGGTATCACACCACCGACAATATCATCAACAAACTCAAACCCCTTGCCACGTTCAAGCGGCGATATCCTTAAAGCGACCTCAGCAAATTGGCCTGCTCCACCACTCTGTTTTTTATGTCTGAATCTTGCTTCTTGTTGTGTTCGGATTGTTTCCCGATAAGGGATTAAAGGTTTATCAAGCGTTGCCTCTACCAGAAACCTCTCTTTTATTTTGCTCATTGTAATTTCAATATGCTGTTCCCCCATCCCCTTGATTATAGTTTGATTAAATTCAGGGTCCATCTGAAGCTTAATTGTGGGGTCGTTAGCGAGTATTTTTGAAAAAGCGTTCCCTAATTTTTCCTGGTCTTTTCGTGAAGCGGTCCTTATTGAAAAATCAACAACAGGTTCAGGGAATACTATCTCGGGAAATAATAACTTTCGTTTTGGAGAAGATAATGTATCATTGATATAAGTATTTTTCAGTTTAGGTAAAGCACATATATCGCCTGCATATACCTCAGTGATCTCATCTCGGTTCTTACCCCTGATAACCATAATATGTCCTATACGTTCAGAAGAATTCTGCCTGATGTTAATAAGTTCTGTTCCAGGAGTTAGTTTGCCAGAATAAAATCTCATAATCGCAATTTCACCAAGCTGAGGTTCAGATATAATCTTAAATATAAAACCGGCTGGTTGCTCATTCGAGTCAGGCCTTATACTAACCTCATTACCTTTAGCATCTTTAGCCTTAATAGCTTGCGTATCAGCTGGTTGTGGGAATATAGATATAACATTATTGAGAAGTTCCTCTGCCCCAATCGCTTTTGTTGATGCACCACAAAATACAGGGAATAGTTCACAACTATTAAAAGCTTTATGTAATGCTTTGATCAACTCTTCTTCCGATACTTCGCCTGTCTCAAGATATTTTTCAAGTAAAGCATCGTCGGTTTCAACAGAAGTTTCTATAATCCCGGATTTGTAAATTTTCACAGTTTCATTAAGTTCTTGTGGGATCTCCTTTATTTCAAATTTATCATCTTTATATACATAAGCTTTCTCCGTTAAAACATCAATTATGCCCTTCAAATTTTGTCCCTGCTCAATTGGTATCTGAAACGGTACGACTTTATTAGAGAAAGTATTTTTTAAACTATTCAAAACGCTATCGAAATCACTACCTTCTCTATCGCATTTGTTTATAAAGAAAGCTCGTGGCATACTTTTTTCGTATAGCATACGCCATACCTTTTGTGTCTGGACCTCTATACCAGCCACGGCACTGACAACGATTAGCCCGATATCAGAAGCTTTAATCCCACATAATATCTCGCCGATAAAATCAGCATATCCCGGGGTGTCTATAAAATTTATTTTATATCCATTCCATTCTATGGGTATAATTTTTAGATAAATCGAGGTCTGTCTTTTAATCTCTTCATGGTCATAATTACAAAAACTTGTTCCCAGATCAACGCTCCCTAATCTTGTAGTAACACCTGATTTATAAAGCACCATTTCTATAAGCGATGTTTTACCGCAACCCCCATGCCCCACAACTACAACATTGCGTATTTTATCAGTAGTATATACCTTCATCGTTTTAACTCCTTGTTTTCTGTCTCCTGTCTTCTAATTTTTATTCTTTCTTATCATAATTGGCATTATTCTGTCAAGAAACAGAATAGCTACCTATAAATTCGTCATCCAATAAAGAAATAGCCGAATCGACCACTGCAAAAATATAATGTAGTAAAGGTCTTTAGACCTATCTTGCTCAGAAAAACCCCCTTTTTGAAAAAATGGGTGGGTTGAATTACGAGCATTAAAAAAGATAGTGGTTTGCGAGATAAATTTCAGCACATTGTCATTCCCAGGCTTGACCGTGAAATCCAGTAAAAGAGTATGGATTCCCGCTTTCGGGGGTATGACATAAAAAATCTACGGTCAGAAATTAATGTCACAATGCACTAGCGAGATACATAATTTCGATCTCTTTATCTCAAATAGCTTTATCATCCTTTTATGATAGAAAAATCAGAAAAATATCTACAGAATGTAAGTGTGGTAATATTTCTTTTCCGATTTATTCGGGTTAGGGTGATATAAATCATTTTATTGACAAATAATTCAATATTCTCTGATCATTAACCATTTATCAATAACCATATCATGTTTTTAAATTGTTCTATTGTTAGTCCTGCGTCTTCAATTATTTCCTTTAATGTGTACTTTTTAACAGGATTATTTCGCGGAACCTGAATTATGGATATCCCATCAGACATCGTTATGTGTTTTCCCTGTCTTCTAATTGTAAAACCTGCCTTTTCCAATGCTTTTACAATTCGCAGGTGAGATAATTGGGGGAGCTGATAGAAAAATTGTGTTTATTCTCGGCCATATTTGCTCCTCTCGTCCTTGACGCATTTGGCGAATCTCTTGAGCCGCATCAAACTTGCCTTCCCACATATCCGCTGTCGCATCGCACAATGTTAAAAGTTTATCAGTATCTCCAGCATGTTGTTTCTCTATGTCCCGCGGCATAATACTCAACCGCTCGGGGATGCGAGCTATCAGCTTTAGTTGATCACGTATCGGCAGCCGAGTTTCTTGTTGTTCCAGTCGCTCTAATGTTGTCCGGGTAGCCATCTTCTTTCACCTTACATAATTTTTTGTTGGGCTTGGCATTTTGCTTAACGTTCCCAGCATAAAAGAAGTTTTTGCGAAGCAAAAATTTGGGTGAGTGCCGTAAGGCACGAACCTTTTATGCTGTGTTAGACGACCGTTTTGCTTGGCAATCATTCTTTCATATCTATTTGAGTTGACTTTACTCATTTTTGGAAAACCAGTATGTCTTCTACTCCGATCTTACCTTTATCAGCTTTGGATAATCCGTGCTCAATGACATCGCTTACTTTAAAACCAACAGATCTTCCTAAATCTGCTAGTATAGAAGACGTTTCTATCGTTTGCTCCTGTCCATTTATTATCCATCTATGATTTTTGCTTACCACCATTAAATAATACTTTTTGTTTCGTAAAACACGATAACACTCCTCGAATGAAAGTTTCATCATCTTTAGGTAATTTTCGACAACTTTTGATTTATATGCTCTACGGGATTCCTGCAGTAGCTTTATAAGTTTTAAACTTGATGGAGGTAATTGAATAGAAAAATATCTATCACTGACAAACAGCGGTAATGTTTCATACTTTTTTTCGTCTCGATGTTTTACTTCATAAAATTGCTTTGTAGATTCCCAAGTAAGGTCTTCATCTAAACCCAAAATTAAAATTGAAACCTTGTTATTTCCGATATAGTCTAAAGCGTCAAAATAAGGGGGAGAAGTAAGCATTCCATCAATAGAATTATCTTTGATCATTGACATATTAGTGGAATCTCCTTTAATTATTGTAACCTTACCTTTGTTGAGATTTACATTGAGTATCTCTGCAAGTTTCTTAGTAGCATATAAAGTTAAGAATCTATCTTCAATATAAGATTTGAAAGAGTTAATTATATCCCATCCTCTCTTTTTTTCAGAATATTCTACAATCTCTTGGCTTAAGAGAACTAAAAGAAATGTCCTTGTTTCTTCATTACCTATATTATCTATGCCTTTCTTTAGAAATATAATTTTTGCCAAGTGTGGGCTGATATTCTCATAAGTTCTATTATTGCCAGTATTCTTTTTAATTTTTTCCTTTATTTCTGTTAACTCATTCCTTATATCTTGTTTGAAGAGTATACCATCCATAGATTCAAATAATTTGATTATAGTGTTTCGTAAATCTGTGATATTAATTCCTAGATTACATTTAACTTCAGTAATCATCTTTCCTATATTCAAAATCTCTATACCGATAGCATTTAATCCCATGGAGGGAGCATCAGCAATAAATGCTCCTGAACCTACAAAAGGGTCAAGGATTGTATCACCTTCTTTCACATCTAATAAGTTTATCAAGGCACGTGATATTCTTGGATCTCCCTTTCCTTTGTATTTGTGGAGGTAATGAAGAAAGGGTTTTCTCAGGTCAGTAGATGCCCAATCTACAAAGTCACCTACATGATTTTTCCCAAGTCCAAAGTGGGGTGAACGATAATAACCTGTTTTCATGTGTTCAAGTAATTCTTTTATACCTTTTTCTATTCCATTTTCCTTCTCCTTAAAGTACTCTGCCCAGTTCTCACTATTTCTAGGACGGAATACTGCTGCCGGAAGTTTCTTTACCTCAGTTGCATATTCAAAAAGTGTTTGGAAAGGCAAAAATCTAATTGCTACTAATTTACTCGTATCGTTTAAGTTCTTTAAGAAAATTTGAGTATAAGGATTTGGATCTATTTTTTCATTCTCTAATTGTTCACTGCTAATTGTTATCCCTACCTTATTTAGTAACTCCTTTAGTCTCTCTGGATTATTTTCTGCTTCAAAAATTCCATAAATTTCTCTGAAGAAGGTTGCCTTTTTTACTATACTTATTATCTCTCTAAACGGTATCTCTGCTAAATATCCTTGCCCTTCACCCATATAAACTAACCGAGTAATCAAGTGGACAACCTCGTCATCAAGCAAGTTAAAAGGTTCCTTTTTAATCAGAGAGGCGATTGTTTTAACAAACTCTGTCTTTATCTTCAATAAACTATCTATTTCCCTTTGAGCAAAATAAAGTTCATCCGGGTCTCTTAGGTCAAATTTTACTTTTGCCAAGAAGAACATGTTTATTCTCCCACTTTAAATAATTCACACGGTTTTATTTTGAATTGTAATTTTGTTGGATCTGGAGTACCGCCTTTCCTTTGCATAGTAATCCTTCCAATGTATAAACTTCCTCTCGGGGACATTCTTACATTGCCGGAACCAAAGAAATTCATTACTGTGTTAATATCCTTTAGAATCCAAGTGGTGGTGTCGTCTTCTCTGTTGTACCTCGTTACTAACATCCAGTTAGCTGATAAACCTCCTCTACCCTTTAGGATGTCTGTAACCACAAGGATTTTATTTTCAGCAAAGAAGTTCATAATTTTATTCTTTAAATCTGTTGGAAGCTCATCAAGAAACATCCTTCTTTTGTCTCGCAATGTTTTATTTCTGACTATCTCAGGGTGGGAAACAAGATTGACTTCTCCTGTAAAAAGTTTAAGTCCAAAGGCTACATCATTGGAAAATTTCCATATTTCCTGATATGTTTCTACCCATCTTTTATCTATCTGATTATAATCTGCGTCTGAGTTTGCTTTCTTCAATGATAGATTTTCAATCTTTACTATCTTACCAATAGTAATCACAATTCTCAATTGGGCATCTGCCTTTTTGAATTTCATCAATTCTTCATAAGTTTCTTTCAATCCTAATCGTTCTATATCTGTCCTTTTCATTCTCGTTGGAATATGAATTGCCCTTACAGAATCAATCTGGCTGGTGTTGTATCACATAATTTTAAGCCAGAGCGGCGACTCATCATCGGTTTCCCAATTGTTAAACTTGCCACAAATAGCCTTTTCGTTAGCAAAGCCTCCTTTAGCTGTTGCCGAACCAAGTTCAAATGTAGACATAGTTAATCCTTTGATTGTATTTTATAATATTTATGTTTTCTCATTTTGATTATATCTGCAAATCCGCCAAGCAAAATGTCGCCTAACATTCTCAGCATAAAAGAAGTTTTTGCGAAGCAAAAATTTGGGTGAGTGCTGTAAGGCACAAACCTTTTATGCTGTGTTAGACGAAGTTCGGCTCGGCGGTACATACTTAATAATTCTTTTCCTTTTCCGTGTTTGGATAAAAATCTAATTTTTGTTAACTTTTCAAGAAAATTTGTTATGTTATTTTCTATTGGAGTATTGTCAATCCTTTTTTGGACTATATTTGGAAAGTATCCCGGACATCGTATACCCCTTAAAAAAGATAGTTTTATAAAATTTTTAAACAAATTCCTTAAAAATAGGGTTTTTCAGAGACCTCTTTTAGAGGTCTCTAATTTTTTTCTTGACAAAATTATGAAAACGTTTACATATATTGTCAGACTCTTCGAGTAGGAGTATGAAATATAAGAGTGAGTTCGGCTATTTTAGTAACGATTTAAAAGAATATCATATAACTTCACCAGATACTCCAAGACCCTGGGCTAATGTGATCTCAAACCCTGATTACGGGTTTGTTATAACCCAGAGCGGCTGCGGGTTCTCATTTTATCAAAACTCTAATCTCAATAGAATCACCCGGTTCGAGCAGGATCTGATTGATGAGCGATCTGGCAAATTTCTGTTTATTTACGATTCATTAAGTAATGATTTATGGTCACTTACACCTCGACCCTGCCTCGCTAAATATGATGACTATAAATGTATTCATGGTATCGGTTATACTATAATTAAAACAGTGAGGAATGGGGTTCTGTGTGAGGTATCGTTTTTTGTGAGTAAAGATAGGCCTTACGAGATATGGAAAGTAAGGCTACAAAACAGCTCAAATAAATCTCGTAGTTTATTTGTTGCTTCTTATCTTGAATGGCTTCTTGGACCCTGGCCTGATTCTCACAGAGAATTCCATAAACTTTTTATTAAGACCTGGTTTTTTAATAATTCTATCTTTGCAACTAAACGCATCTTTCCCTCGCCACAATATAAAGAAGCCTGGAATACGCCCTGGCCATTTGTTGCGTTTCATTCTGTTTCACAAAAGGTAAGCTCATATAGCGGAGATAAAGAAGTGTTTATCGGAAAAACAAGAAAACTTTCAGACCCGGAAAGCATAAGAAGAAACAATCTTGGTAACTCAGTGGGTAATCACGGCGACGGGATCGCTTCACTTGGATTGAAAATTAATCTAAAGCCAAAACAAACACTCGAATTTAGTTTTATCCTCGGTGTCTCTGAAACTTTAACTAAAGCTAACTCCATCATAAAAACTGCTTTGACCGATACTGATAAAATCATAGAAGAATCGTTAAAATATTTTCAAGCAATGACTTGTAACCCTCAGATTAAAACACCCAATGACGATATAAACGCACTTGTCAACTACTGGCTCCCCTATCAGACAATCTCAGCAAGACTTTGTGCTCGTAGTGGTTACTATCAATCAAGTGGGGCAATTGGTTTTAGAGACCAGCTACAGGATTCGCAAATATTTTTACCATCAAAGCCGGAAAAAACAAAAAATCAGATTCTACTTCATGCAAGACACCAGTTTTCTGACGGTAGGGTTTATCACTGGTGGCACCCTGATGCTGGTGTTGGACCAAAAAGCGAATTCTCTGATGATCTGCTCTGGCTCGGGTTCGTTACTTTTAATTACTTAAAAGAAACAGGTGATTTCAACATACTTGATAAAACTGAAGCCTACGTTGATAAAGGCAGAGACTCTCTGCTTAATCATATCTTAAAAGCAATCAATCTTGTAATCAAAAGACGCAGTAAACGCGGGCTACCATTAATAGGTGAGGGTGACTGGAATGATGGCCTATCATCTGCTGGCGATAAATGGAAGGGCGAGAGTATATGGATGAGTATGTTTTTATATTATATCCTTTCTGACCTTATTGTTGTATTAACTAAAATAAATAAAACAGAGAAGATACCCTATTATAAAAACGTGATGAAAAAACTAAAAATTGCTACAAATAAATACGCCTGGGATGGTAATTGGTATCTTAGAGCAACAACTGATGAAGGTGAAATAATCGGGAGTAAGAGATGCAGGGACGGTAAAATATTTTTAAACCCTCAAATATGGTCTATCCTCTCAGGCTTAATCCCGCAAAATAGAAAACCTCTTGTTATTAAATCTATAAAAAAATATCTTGATCGAAAATATGGATGCATACTTTTATACCCTGCATACAAGAGTCCTGATTCTTCGATTGGTTATCTAACGCGTTATGCACCGGGCACCCGTGAAAATGGGGGGTTATATACTCATGCTGGTGTCTGGGCTTTGTGGATGGCTTGCTTTATTAAAGATAAAGAATGGGCTTATGCGTTATATCAAAAATTTTCACCTGTTCTTCGAGGACTTAAAGCCCAAAAATATTTTGTTGAACCTTATGTAACAGCTGGAAACGTTGATGGACCCGATAGCCCGAACTTCGGCCGCGGCAGCTGGACCTGGTATACCGGCAGTTCTGCCTGGCTTCATAGAATTTTATGTGAATGGTTTCTTGGCATAAGACCTGACTGGGATGGACTTGTAATTGACCCCTGCGTCCCTGATAAATGGAACTCTTTTAGTATTAAAAGGATTTATCGAAATAAAATTTGTAATATTGTTTATAAAAAAAGTGAAAAGAAGGGGATTTACTTAAACGGCAGAAAAATTAGAGGAAATATAATCAAGCCAGATGAATTAAAATATGAGAATGAGATTGTTATTCACCCCTTCTGATACTTCTCACTTCTTACTTCTTACTTTCAAAGGCACAAAGGATGAAAAACTAAAGATGATATGAAAAGAGTCGTGAGTCAAAACAGGACTCGAGACTCAAGACTCAAGACTTTTCAGCAGGCTCCGTGCTTC
>JBFMHD010000070.1:0-12426 GCA_040752395.1 Candidatus Hydrogenedentota bacterium | reverse complement strand
TATTATTACGAACTCCTAACTTCTAACTCCTATGACAAGTTAAAAGTAAAAAGTCAAAAGTTAAAAGTAAAGAAAGCAAAAATATACACTTCCTTGCCGTATCTTTCAATTTTTTAATCTTTCAATCTTTGTGCCTCTGTGCCTCTGTGCCTTTGTGCCTTACGAACAGGGTTTTTCAGAGACTTGAAAAATAGTAATTGACATTTTTATATATGTCAATATGTAAAGGGGAAAAGGGTATACCAGATGCGATATATTCATATTCAGTTCAACGGCTTACCAGACAATATAGTTTTGAATAAATTTTCAAACTTATTTACAATCACTTATAAAACCTCTTTCCAATACCCTAATCTCTGGGCTCTAAGAGAAACTTACAGAACAGGGTTACTGCCCCAAAATCACAATGTCTTCGGAAAATATTTTATCGATAATAAAACCGCTAATCTCATCCCGTTTTTTATAAACCTCGAACATAAAGGTTTGTACATTTATCTTCTTGAAAATAATGTATCATTACACTCGATTTCAATATTTTACGATTACGACGAAGAAAAAATATTTACTATAAGGAGAGGCTCTATAAAAAAATTTAGATGTTATAACATCGAAACCTTTAAATCTTTTATTGATAAAGAGATAAGCCTGTTAGAATCAGTCGGCTGTGAATTCTGCGAGATAATAGTTGACTTTTCTTATCTGTATTTTCAGGGAAATGCTAGGGTCGACTCCTGGATTGAAGATCTTTTTAACAAAATTATTAGTTTTTCTAAAGACGCCACAATAATTTTTTCATCTCTATATACCCTTAAAAAATATAGTTCAAGTTTCAATCTTATAGAGTGGTTAACAAAAAAAGACTTTATATCCTTCAAATATAAAGAATCCTCTCATTCGCAAAAAATGATAAATACGATCAAAAATGCTATTGGTATAGGCAGTACCTCTTATCTGCAAAAAATATTTAAACACTTTGTTTGGGAAAAAACAAAAGCCTATTCCTTAAATGAAGGCACTATTTCTATAAACTTAAGAGAAAGAGAACCATTTGGTATAGTAAATAAAGGTATAGCTTTTAATGAGTTAAGAGATAATATCATTGAAGAATTAAAAAAAGAACTGCCCCCAGATATTAGCGTATTACCAAAAGAGAGTTTATTCATTGGAAAATACTTCAAAAACGCACCTGATATTATTCTTATATCAAATGATAACACATTAAAGATATTCAATGACTATGAACCTGCATCTATTATTAATGATAATGGTTTTGCTATTTCATTTAATGGTTTTATTTCGCTAAGAGGGGATGAATTTAATCCTGCTTGTGGTAGCGGAGGAATAAATGTTGAGGATATATTACCTACATTTCTTTATATGAGGGGGATTGTGGTGCCTGGTTTATTTGATGGCAAGGTTCATACTAATTTATTCAAAAAAGAGCATTTAGAAAAATACCCACCTGATATTTATATCTTAAAAAATAAAAAAGAAGAGTATAGTAAAGACCTCGGCGCATTAAAGTTGGGTATTACTAAAGATGATGAGGAAAGGATACGTAAAGAGGTCCAGAAACTCGGCTACGGCTTAAAAAGAAAGTAATAAATCAAATACGACAGGTATTGCTTATTTTATTAATAATTCTTACAGCTTCCTTTGGGTATTTACCTATCGCTGTTTCTTCAGACAACTGTCTCCCCCATCCGCCGGCTTTAATCACATTATAAATATCATTAACTTCTGCAATAAGCGGAGTTTTGTACTCTCTCATATTTTTCAGAAATTGTGTTGCAAGGATCAACTTTTTATTTTTAACTGCAGCTTTTTCAAAGAGCTTTTTCCTCCCCCTTTAAAGTGTCTCACGTTTCAAGGGGCAGTATATAACTACGTCTCTTTTAACATTCTGACACTCAATTTTTCTTCAATAATCACTGATATTCTATCAACTACTCTCTCCCAAGAAAATCTTTCTGCAAATTTTGCTTGTTCTTCAGAGGTTTTTTTTACCATCCCTGAGAGTATCTTCCTTATGTTATCGATATATCCCTCATAGTTCTCTGAAATAAATATCCAATCAGAAAATTCATTCAACTCAGGAAACCCTATAGATACGATGGGTTTACCTGATGCAAGATATTCATAAAACTTTAATGGTCTTGTGATTTCTGTCCATTTATTTCGCTTCCCCAGAATCAAGCAGCAGTCCATTGGTTTTATATAGTATGGCAAAACTTTTGGGTTACGGTTCCCAAGAAAATGGACATTATTTAATCTTACTAACTTCATAAATTTTATTTTATCAATATCCGAATAAAATATCTTACCAACAAAAATAAGATTCCAGGTTGGATTTTCCTTTGCAATTTTTATTATCAAATCAATATCCACCTTTCCGTTAAACATCCCGATATGTCCCAGTCTTGGTTTTTTGATGGATGCGATATCCTGTGGGATTTCTCTCTCGTTTATATTCAAGGTTTTATTAAAGAGTGCGGTATCGACACCATTATAGCAGAGATAACTTTTATCAGGTGCTATATTTTTAACCTTTTCATAGATACCATTTGTAACAGCAAATATAATATCGACCTTTTCACACAACTCAGATTCAAGTTTTGTCAGAACAACTTTTTTTCTACCCTCTGATAGAACATCATAATATTCAGAACAATGATATATAGCTAAAGAGTGAGGTAATCGAATAATCAATTCTGCTGAATGTGGCACAAATGTCCAGAGTATCGGGTCTTTAATATTATATTTATTATATAATCTCAACAAGCGTCTCGCAATAATCAGCTGGTTATATTTATTTATAGTTTCAGAGTAATACCTGCCTGGTAAAAGAAGAGGCGATTCAACAAAAGTAATATTATTTTTAGTATATATAGAGTTTGTAAAATATTTTATTACGTCAAGAAAGTATTGTGGATGTTTAATAATATGTTCAAGCCCTGTCTCTCGTTGACAGAAAAATATCCTATTATTTTTTGATAATAGGTTCATTATCTGTTGTTTACCTGTTAAATGTTCTTCATATCTCAAGGGTGAGATACAAATAATATCTTTACCAGAGACCATATGCTCGCTTCTATATCACAATACTGATAAAAAACTTTCATATATTTTACAGACATCCAGTTTTTCAAAATAATCTTTATTTTCATTATGTATAAATGCTATGAAATCTATTCCTGTCTTTTTAGCAGCCTCATAATCTGATAGACCATCCCCGATAAATAATATCCTGTCTTTTTTGACTTTTTCTATATCTGCGATTTCATTAAGGATGTCATTTTTTTCTCCTGGTTGACCATAGATACCTTTAAAATATTTTATTATATCTTTACTTTTAACAATCTCCATTACCTCGTTTATCGGTGCTCCGGAACATATATAAAGTTTTTTATCAAGCCAATATCGTTCTAAAAACTCCTTTATTCCACTTATCAATCCAGTATCCTTAATTTTATCCATTACTATTTTATTGAACTTTTTGTTAAGTTCATCAAGTTTTTCATCAGAAACAGGTTCTTTTAATATATTTTCATAATAATATCTAAACTTCACAAATCTTGAGATGCCAGTATTTTTTTTATGGAACTCAATCAACTCTTTGTTATTATTAAATAGTTCTGCGAATGCATCAGTTTTTATTTTTGCGCTGTCGATAATCACGCCATCAAAATCAAGAACGATAACCGGATATTTCAAAAAAAAATCAGACATAGTATCGCGTCCGACCGCACAGTCCGTCATATATCGTTTTCCGTTATCTTGCTTCTTGCCACCACACCAATTGTTTATTAGACAGCCATTGTTTTCTGGCAATTGGTATTTGGGCTTGCTTCCACCTGTTCTCAGGGCGGATAAATTTGCCCCTACTACTATTTATATAAGGGACCGGAGAGTTTTTTCCCCGACTGCTCAATTAACCAGAGATTCTTCTAAAGAAGATGCAGAAATAGTTTCTCCTTTACGATAAGTTTCTTCACCCTCAGCAATTATTTTTAACACTTTTAAAATTTCTTTATTTTGTGCAATCGTATTTTCGTATTCCTCTCTTGTTAGAATAACCAATTCTTCGCCTCTTGTAATTTTTTTAGGGATAGTTAATACATTTCTTGTTGTTGCCATTTCCATTACCTCTATATTAAATGTATCTATAGTTAAGCACTTTTTAAATTGAAAAAATATTGAAAAGATAAAGGACCTCCATCTAATATTAATAAAATTTAATAATACTATGCGGAAGTTACCCTAATGCTTAATTCACAGCAAAGTATACAGCTACCGGAAAGTTTTGACAAGATAATTTTTTAATTGGGCGTCTGGTGTTGGTGTTTTCTGATACTTCTCACTTTTAACTTTTTACCCACCTAAAGATGTATTCTCGGATTTTATCAAATATTTTGCATACCATCTCGAATGTCATAATTGTTTTATATATAAACAGTCTTAATTCAATTTTCTCTAAAATCGACAATTTTTTAGTTTCTAAAATGTTTCTCAGAACGATTACTTTTTCTTTCTTTTTCATTTTAAAATTTATATTGCTTGTCAAATTAGTAGAATGATATCTCCAGCAGCCAAGCGGCTCGTTTATTAATTTAAACGGGCCTTCAAATGCTAATTTAAAAATCATATCATCGTCTTCACAAAACATAAGTTCTGGATTAAAAAGACCTACTCTATCTAATATTTTTTTTCTTATCATTATCATTGACCAGACTATCAGAACCCCTCTCTTTAGAATATCAAACGGACCCTTAATTTTCGAGGTATCAACATATTTCAGAATCCTATCGCCTACATTGTCAGTTTCATCAGTGTAATACGCATCCGAGAAAACAAAACCCAAATCCTTATCTTTTTCAAATTCTATGGTTTGTCTTTCTAATTTCTCAGGGTTCCAGACATCGTCGCAATCAAGAAAAGCTATGTATTCACCGTTAACTTTTTCGAGTGCAAGGTTGCGGGCATCACCAAGGGGATAAGTTTTATCGCTTCTATAATACTTTACTTTTTCTCCGTAACTTCTTGCGATCTCAGCACTGTTGTCAGTCGATGCATTATCAAAAAAAATTATCTCCCAGTTTTTATAGGTCTGTTTAAATACGCTATCCATAGCTTTTTTTAGATATTTTTCTGCATTATAACAATTCATTACAACACTTACTAATGGTTCGGTTAAGTGGTCCAAATTAGCTACCCCCTCTTGTTTTTCTCGCGTTTCAAATACCATTCAATGTATAGTGGATATCCTCTTTCAACAGGATACTCTGGTAAATAACCAAGAATCTTTCGGGCTTTACTAATGTCAAGTGTTCCTCGTTTGGGCATTATTTTATCGCGTTCACGGTACTCAATTTTTAAATCTGGAAAATATTCTCTAACAATATCAATTAATAGATTCACAGGGCGTGATTCGCCATAGGTGATATTGAATACCTGATTATTACCCTCAGGTTTTATACCTGCTTTGATAAAACCCTGAACAGTATCATCAACAAAACTAAAATCAAGACGCTCCATACCATCACCATTGATAATTATGGTTTCACCCCTTATGGCACGTTCAATAATAATCTGACTTACCCGCAGATTGATACACCGGGGACCATATAATGCTGATGGTCTAAGTATAGTATAAGTTAACCCATATAAAGCCTTATACATCCGTATCAGTTCTTCTGCAGTTTTTTTGGTAAATCCATAGACGGTTCTAGGATTAAGCATTGTTTCCTCATTAACCGAGTCTGTTTCGAAATCACCATAAGCCACAGAAGACGAAGCGAAAACGAATTTAGTTTTTATTTTTGATTGTAAGATATAATTAAGCACCTGTTCTACTTTCATTAGATTTTCAGTTATAGCAAGATGGGGATTGGTCTGGCAAATCTTAGCGCTCGCAATCGCACTCATATGATAAATAATCACTGGCTGATACTCTTTAAGAAGTTTTATATAATGGTCCTGATCACCTGTATCCAATATGACAACCTTGATTGAATGGGACTTCAAAAGTTCATATCGCTCATTGATAAAACTCTGATACAGCTCTTTATCACTTCTGAATTCAAACTGATTCATATGGTCTATCGCTATTGGGAAATAACCATTTTTTTTGAGTTCTATGCATATATGGTGGCCAATAAATCCCATCCCTCCATTAACAAAAACGTTATTACTCATTGTGATCTTCTCCTTAAACTTGCCTTTAAAACTGCAGCAATATATTTCTGTTCAGCTAACGTCAGAGATGGTTGAGCAGGCAAGGTAATCTGATGTCGGGCGATATAACTGCCATTTGGAAATAAATCTTCGCTCAGATTATATTTATTTTTGTAATATGACATCATCGGCACAATTGTAGCATAATGTATACTGACCCCGACCTGTGCTTCCTTGAGATCCATAATAACCAGATCCCGAATATCATTTTTAATATAAATCGGGAAAAAGAAATATGAGCATTCTTTGTTGAAATCTGGGAAACTGATTTTGTTTCGCAACGGAGAAAGAAGTCTAATATAATTTTTTGCAATTTTCTGTCTTAATTTTAGATTCTCTGTCTTAAACCTTATTATCTGGCTATAACCCATAGCAGCCTGAAAATCTGTCATACGGTAATTATAACCGAGGCCGCAAACATCATAGACGCCGGGTCTCTTCCGCAACTCAGGCGGCGTATCAATACCAAATGCTTTATAATGATTAATTTTATTATATATTTTCACGTCATTAGTTATAACAGCGCCCCCCTCACCTGTGGTTATATGTTTTGTGGGATAAAACGAAAAACATCCTGTGATGCCAAATGTGCCGACATGTTGACCACGATATAACGTGCCAGGAGCATGAGCACAATCTTCAACCACAAAAACACCTCTCCTCTTGGCGATATCCATAATCTCTTTCATTCGAGCTGATTGCCCGGCTAAATGTACTACTATAATTCCTTTGGTTTTTGGGCTTATAGCTTTTTTTAGACATCTGACATCAATATTTCCAGTGTCAAGTTCCACATCAACAAAAACCGGTTTAGCACCAGTATATTCAACAGCATGTGCTGTAGCAACATGGGTCTGCACCGGCACAATAACTTCATCGCCTCGACCTACACAACATGCAATCATAGACAGATGTAATGCTGCAGTACAGCTTGAAACAAGAACGCAGTATTTAGAACCGGTCAACTTACATATCTCCTGCTCCAGTGCTTTAGAATATTTACCATGAGCAAGCCAACCGCTTTCTAAAACCTCGATAACTCGCTTGATATCAGCTTGCTTAAGTTGTATCGCATTGAAATTAATCTTAAATTGTTTCATTGGTTATTATCCTTATAGTAATGAAAAGTAAGTTCAGAGGCATCAAGCATAAACCCACTTTTAAGATACATTCGTATCGAACCAAGATTATGACTCTGAGTACCAGCAAGACAGTACCTGGCTCCTTTCTCCTTACTGAATGTAAGAAGATAACCGACCAGAGCTTTTCCTATCCCTTGATTCGCAAACCTTGAATCGACTCCTATAAGGTCTATTACACTAATAAGTGAATCACACTTTGTCAAAATATTACACAATATAAAACCGACTATATTAGAATTATATCGAGCAACAAAAACAGCAGTAGCTCTACCAAGACAGGAGTTCCGAGTCCACTGAGCTTTTAGATTAGCTGCTTTATCAAATGGAATATGTGGATCCATATGATATCGGCTGTATTTAAATTCATTTGCTGCGATCTCACAGACAGAATTTATTTCTTTTTCATCCTCTCTGTTTAACAAACAAATCGTTACACCAGATAGAGCGTCAAATGCTGGCCTAATTGGTTCAGACAGAGTAAATTTAAAAGTAAGCAGGTTTTCAACCTGATAGAAACCAAGCGATTCAAGGTTTTGCCCGAGCTTCATTTGAATACTTGGAAACCTGAACATTATTAAATTGAATCCAATAATATCGCTTGCAAGAAGATAACTGACCATCTGCTTTGCAATCTCATAATCAAAATTATTCTCTTTAAAATATATACCTGTTATCCGTATGCACTTAAACCCTAACAATCCAGTATCCCAGGGAAGCTCCTTCACACTCATCTCACCTTTAACAATATTATCCAAATACGCTGATATAATAAAATTATTATCTTCCTTTTTGTAGTCAATTTTAAGATTCTTCATAGCTAATTTCAAGATTCGGGTATCGATTCTTTAATAATTCTCCATATATCTTTTTCCGATGAGCATATACTTTTGGTGCGGAATATAAAGAATAAGCATCTTTTACTGCGTTTTCAGCAATAGAGTGTGATAATTCCGGATTATTAAGAAGTGAAATGACAGCTTCAGCTAATTTCTGGATATTGCGGAATTCTACTATCAACCCATTTTTACCATCTTCAATAAATTCTGTGACTGTCCAGATATTATAACCAACCACTGGCTTTCCTGAAAACAAGGCCTCTCTCATACTGCTTCCGCCATCTGGCGCTAAATGTACATCAGCGCAGAGGTAATATTTTGCAAGATTACTATGGTTCTGATAAGGAATAAAGATTACATCCTGCTCTGAGAACCCAAGGTCTGTGCATAGCCTCTGTAACTCAAATTCTGCAGGTCCACGACCTATCAACACCAGTACACTATCTATTATACTTTTTCGTATCTCGTATAATACTCTTATCAAATCATCAACATATTTTTCAACACTGAAACGGCCTGCATACATTAGAATTCTTTTATCAAGCGGGAGATGTAATTCCTCTTTGAGTTGTTGTGGGGACTTATCAATCTTGGAAAATAATTCATAAAAACGTGTTGGGACATAAGATAGCCTGATCCTATTTTTTCGTGCCCGGTGTCTTAAAAGGTAGCTTTCTTGCGCAGGAAAAAAAGAGATGACAGAATCAGCAAAAAATAAATTAATCCTCTCGACTATTTCATCTATGAATTTATACCTGCATAATACTCCTTGACCGGTTTCTTTATACATCCTGTCCCAATCAGCATGGACTGAAATGATATATGGTATACCATTAAGACATTTTTGAGCAAGCCCTAATAATCCTTCATAAAACGGTCCCCGCACCCGACTAAAATCAATTGAATGCTTCCAGACCAATAAACTTATCAGCATTGTTTCATAAATAAAACTTAATAAAATATATAAAAATCTAAAATTTTCTTTTAGCCATACAACGTCTTTGAACAGATGCTTATTGTCGATAATTATTAGCCCTCCATCTTTAGCGATTATAGTATTTTGAACATCTGCAATAATAAGAAAAACGATTGCCCTTTCAAAAAAGCTATCAAGGTCCTGGTCAAGAACACGCCACTCCATCCCGCGTTCAACAAAACCCGCATAGGACATATTAAAGGTTGTAAACATCCTCGGTTTTCTTGTTCGAGTATCATAAGTTAAAAATCTGATGAATCTAAATACTGGTAAAAAGATTATAAAACTTATAAAAATTAGAGTGCCTATCAATCCAGCTACTAAAATATCAATTATACGACATACACGTAATAACATATTATTAGGTTCTTCGCCTCTGAAAAAAGTAAGAATCGACCCCTCATTTAATTTTTTAAAGAATGGTGAGTATCAAGATATGAGAGTGCTTCATCTCCATTAATGAATTCAGCTTCTAAAATAAGAGATTTAATTATTTGTCTGAACATACGGCGATAATATATCGCTGTCCAGGAATACTTCTTTAGAGATAAAATTCGATTGATAAATGGAAAGATTCTGTTTATCCGCTGAATTATCATAAATAGTTTATATAAATATTTATTTCGAAAGAGATTATTATCTATCGGCTTGAATTCTTTTGAATATAATAGCGAAGGGAAATAATATGAATGCGTGATAACAGCAGCGATATTAAAATAATTATGTTCAGCCAGATTCGACTTCAACGAGTGTAATAGTGGAATAACATCGTCAACTGAGAGATTTTCCATATAAAGATGAGAGTCATTACCATAACCAATAGGTATCTCCCAGACACTGCTTTTGCCTTCTTCTAAATAATTATTATAGTCAAGCCGATAAGCATAGTTTTTTGAATTACTCCAATCACAAACTTTGATAGTTCCATAAGAGAAGGCTCGGTTAACAAAATTGGAGAGTTCCAGACGGATGCCTATGTCTTCAAGAAAACGAGTCATATTATTTTCATAACTAAAAAAGCCACCTCGATGAGCTATGGGCCGTAAACCTGATGCCCTCAAACGCGTAACAGCTTCCTTGATAAGACCCTGATACTTATGAAATAAATTATATTCTTTCAGTGGCCTATCCATATGAGAATGGATACCGATGTTCCCACCATTGTTCTCTATGGTATGATAATATGGGATGAATCTCTCATCTAAGAAAAAAAGCTGTGCTAACGGAGAAACGTGAATCAAATGAATGAACTTCCCTTGAAGGAATTGTCTGGCAAACGCAATCTCTTCAGTCAGATATTGAGCAAATTTTTCTTTTGATATGAGTTTTTCATAAGTGTAGTCAATCCAATCACCATCAACAGTGAAAAATAACTGAAGTTTGTTAAAATTACTATTCATAAATCATTTTCTATTTTTTATGTTCTCTATCAAATTAATAACTTCTTTTGAGATATTTTCTGCGACCAGCCTCATTCCTCGCGGTGAAAAATGAATACTGTCCATATAATTTTCTTCGAGCCCAGGAACCAGTGCATAATTATCAACCAGGGAACATTGATGTTTTGCCGCCAGTTTCCTCACTATCTCATTCTGTTTTAATGTCCCTTCAAGATATTTTAGATGCACTTTGCTTTTCTTCACGTTCTCATACAGATTATAGCAGTATGTTGACAAGATGATGTGGATACCGTTGCACTTACAGATATTAATGAGGTGTTCAGTATTTCTTCGGTAAGTCTCTAATCCGCGGAATTCGCTGTCAAAATCTGGCAACCCCCGCTGAATCGCCCCGAATAGTGTAAACCGAATATTCTGACTGAGGTAAAAGTTGACGAAATAATTATAAAAAGCCAGGGGCAACGCCGGTAACCATGAAGCAATTTTGTACCGATAATAATCTTCACCAAGATTCTTCCGCGCATGGGAATAGTCGCTTCGAAAATTAGGCGTCAGTGATATTGGTAAATCATTATACCCATTATAGAGAATCACGATATCCGGTTGAGTATCAATAATGCTCAGAATGAACTCTATCAATACCTCAGCGCTACTGTAACATCCAAGTCCGAAATTATTAATCTCAATATTATTGTCAGGATATCGGGCTTTGACAATCTTTTCAAGTTCCAGCGGATAACTGTACTCCACGCCCTTGTATTGGATATAATTACCAGTAATACAGTCTCCGAGACAATTGATTCTGATCATTCCTTGTGGTTTAGGCATAACGATGTTGCGACTACCATTGGGTCCATTTAAATGCCGGTAATTATTTGTGGTGTAACAGCCGAATCGGTATCCCTCTCCACGATGAAGCGAGTATGTGGAGTCCATTTCTTTCTGGGTCATAGCATGCGATTTGTAAACAAATGGTAAGTATGGATGTGGCTCGTGGTAGATTTCATTAAAAGGTAGTTTGGAAATCATTATGTAGTCACACTTGTGTTTCCAACGGTAGATCATGCGGAAAATAAGTTCTATCAGTGCGGTATAGAGTACTATACCGAGCAACGCAGACGCTGCTGCTGCGAGTGTCATTTCGAGCCAGATAAAGGGCAGCAGTATTAACAATGCATACATTCCAACAATAATAAACACTGAGGCTGTTTTTATATTTCTCATCATATTTCAGATATCACAGGCTATAAATCAGCACCCAACAGTCCGTGGTAATGTCGAGGGTGCCGCGTTGGGGTTCTCACCATTTATAAGGTATATCATTATTAGAAATATCTTTGGTTATATATTCTTTCGGGTCGTGAACAATGTCGGTACAATTTGCTATCAAAGCAAATCTATCATCTGTTGAGCCAAACGAATACCAGAGCATTGGCGGAATCCTTACAATCATATAATTATTTTCACCTATAAAAATCTCCTGACTCTTTCCTTTTGATTTAGAATCATCTCTGTCATCATAAATAACAAGCTTAATATTTCCTACCGGCACGGCAAAATGCTGTGTCATAAAAAAATGTTTTTTCCATCCTTTTATAACTCCAGGGTATACCACTGAAAAATATATTTCGCCGAATTGCTTAAACAATGACGAGTCTGCACGAAGCATATGCATTACTCGTCCCCTTGAATCAGCTATGACTTTAAGCGGATGGATTATAACATCTGTTATCATAATTTTCGGTTCAGGTGGTCCAGACAAGTCCCAATTCTCTGGCTTTATTAACATAATAATCTATCTGGTCGATTGAAAAATCATACATATTTTTTTGATCCTG
>JBFMHD010000007.1:0-30610 GCA_040752395.1 Candidatus Hydrogenedentota bacterium | reverse complement strand
AATGATATATTAAGGATATTAAAGATAAAGATACCTCCAACTATAACAATATCAGCAGATTTTTATTAATGCTGTTATTCTAATAATATCAATAATAATTAGGGTTTGTAGTGAAAACTTTTTGGACATATACCCCAATTTTATCCTCATTTTATTATAATTATAATTTTAAACTGTCAAACTCAGGAAAAAATGGCGATTATATTAGCAGGATTGAAGGAGCAGGAACTTGCTACTTATTGAGGTTGGGTTAGGTGATTAAAGATAGAGAGACTTAAAGTATCGATGAGGTGGATGAGTTTTGAGGATGGGCCCCGGGTGCTGGTTGTGTAGATGAGATTGTCATATTTGTCATAAAGTTTGGCAATGATAAGCAGAGTTGAGATGTCAGTAAACTCGATTGTGCATTGGATGTAGTGAGAGTAGCGAGTCTCTGAAAGTTTTATTCCTTTGTTCCCTAATCTTGATTTTAATAAATCCTGGGCAGATCTCTCGAGCCAGACCGCATTTTGCGGTAGATTAATACCATTAAAACGCGGAACGTAGAATACTTCGAGTGGAACCATTTCTGGTTTTTGTGTTATTGTGTCATAGCGTTTTTGTGTAGGAGGTTTTGGTTTGGCGGTTGGGGGATGGGGTTTAGTGGTTAGAGGTTGTGGTTTTGGAGTCACACCCCACCTGAACCCCACACTAAGCCGGTGACTGTTGCCAAGAAAACCATACGGAACATAACTGTAATCCACACTAAAGCCAGCATAATGAAAACCTATACCACAGGTTAAACCCTGGTCCACATCGCTATTTCGTGAGTTATAACCAACGCGGAACCCCACTACTTTTAGTAAATCATATTCAAGTCCGACTGATACATCAGGGTCTGTGGCTCGATATTTGATCATATCAAGACTTAAACTTAGGCTATCATCAAAAAATCTTAAAGAGTTACCAAGTCGGAAAGACCATGGCAGTGGGTCACCCTCTGAGATAAATTTCATATCAGAACCAATGTTCTGGACAGTCAGTCCGAGATCCCAGATTTTATATGGTCTGTATCTCAGACCTACATCAAATGCAACTGCATCTGCTTTTTCGGATTCTATCTTTGAATGGATCCACTTCAAAGTAGTGCCCACACTTATCGGTTTCTCAAATTTCATACCCCAGGATAAAGAGAGAGCCATATCCGAGGCATCAAATGTGCCGAGTATCTGGCCTGCCTGACCTGAGGCTATGGTTGTTCGTTCTAAATCTCCTAAATCAACATAATTAAAACTACCACCAAATGTTCCGAAGCGTTTTGTAGGTAATATTGCTACAAAATAGTTTTGATTAATATTCTGGAACCAGTTATTATGCTGGAACCCAATCTCATAGTTTGTTAAGAAGCCGAGGTGTGCTGGGTTATAGAAAGGTGCCCAGGCATCATTACCTGAAGCGGTATAAGCCCCGGCCATAGCAGCGGGTTTAGCTCCGACCTCGATTTTAAGGAACTCGGCACAGGTTTGGCCGATGCTGTTCGCAGCGTGGAGAGAGAAAGATAAGAACAGGCTACAGGCTACGGGCTTCAGGCTACGGCAGGAAAGGAAACGGAAGAACAAAAAATTGGGAATTGATAAATTAATTTTCATTAAATAACCTGTTTATAAGTTTTTGTAAACTTCGAATAAGCTCAAGATAATTTGTTTCAAAATTCCCTCAGTCTTTGGGGAACTTCGGACTTCAGGCTCTTCGGGCTTGAGGCTTCAGGCTACGGGCTACAGCCGGCTGGAGTCTGGAGCCTGTAGTCTGTAGCCTACTTTATTATTGCAATCTTCTTAATAACTCTGCCACGACCTTTGTTATCTTCGACAACTGCTATATAAACACCTGATGCAACGATATCGCCCTGGTCGTTACGGACGTCCCAATGGGCGATGCCTGTATTTGTAATTCTGCGTTCGATTACTTTTTGACCTGTAATCGTAAATATTTTTATCGTTACATCATCAGTTAATCTATCGAATATGATACCAGTCGTAAAATCGCCAGCAACATACCATCGACCCGTATTAGCATCGCCGTCATTAGGTTTAAACGGGTTTGGATAAATTATTAGATTTGATAACGACGGCTGTGCCGCGGTTGCACCCGGAAAAATACCAAATATTGAAAGATGCGATAAAGAAGTAACTATACCGCCTTCAAGAGAACTGTACGACGAGCTAACAGATTCAAAAGTCGCTGTTAAAGGGTTGTAATAAAATACTTTAAGAGTCGTTACATCTTTACCAGCGATCTGTGAACGAGATGTTTTATAGATAAGTGTTGCAGAGAGTAGTTTTGAAGAATCGTTACCTATGTCTGCCCCTTCTCGATTAAGCACCTTAAATTCATAAAGAGTAAATGATAATAATCTATAATCATCAGTATTTAATGCAGATAATAAGCTTGTAGTATCAGCTCTGTGAGTGAGGAAGGCTGTGGTAGTATCAGCAAAACAACATTTTATTATGTAAGTGTCCAGATATTGACCCATAGTAAAATCATAAATCGGGATTTGAACCTCAATAGTAGTGGTTCCTTGGATATTAACGCCTGCAGAATATGTATCGAATTGTGTGAACGATGGGATAATCGAATATCCTTTTACAGTATCATAAGTCAATGCATTATCTACTTTGTATATATAGATTGTATCATAGGAATGGTTACCACTGCTGTCTGAGCTGTCAATATAGAATATGTTTTCACCATCTGTAAGAGTAAGAGTTGCACTAAAAGTTTTTGCTTGAGTATTAACCGAAGCATTATAGGTGGTATCATTGTTCTGTTTTAATGTTATTGCTATAATATCAGAATCAATCAAGGAGCCTGTTACAACTACTGATGTTTTAGTATCAATAACTGCGAAAGGTGTAATTGCGATTGATGGAGTAGAGGTATCGTAAAAAGCTACTACTTCATAAGAAGCGGTATTATTCGAATTATCTACTGCATAAGCTTTGATAGTATGCCAGCCAGCAGAGGTTATTATTACTGTTACAGCCCAGGTGCCCTGTGAGCTTACAGATGCCTGCGTGGTATCAGCCCCATCAACCAGGACATATACAATTACAGGCGTATCTTCAGGGTCTGTTATAGTTCCTGTGACAGTTAAATTCTGGATATAACCATTATTTACAGGTGAAGTGATATAAAGTGATGGAGCATTTGAATTAAGGTAAAGAGTGACAATGGTATATTGTGAAGTATCGATATTCCCTGCTTTGTCCTGAGAATAGAGATAAAGTTTATGGATACCTTGCGAAAACCCGATTTGTATCTGTATCTGGGTATCAGTTGTTTTTATACCACCTGAAGTATCAAGAAGCAGATTGTCTAGGATATAGTAATAATATAAAATACCAGAGGAGTCATTAACAGCTATCCATTTTATAGTGAATGAGTCGATTCCTGTCCAGGTATCAGGTGTAACACTTATAAGAACCGGCGCAGGGGGTGGAGTGGTGTCAAGATAGACCAATTTTGTGATTGTATCAGACCATACGCCTAAATTATTTACAGCACAGGCTTTTAACGTATGCCAGCCCTGAGTGATTAGAGGGACCGCATAAAAAGTATATGTTTGAGTAGTTAATAATTTATATGAGTATAGATTGTTATCTAAAAACAGATATATAGTATCGCTGATCTCTGAAAAAATAGTGACATCTAAATAAACATATTTTATATAAGTATCAACAGGTGAGATAATAGAGATCGGGACAGATGCTGTATCAATCCGAAATGAGACGGTACAAACATTAACATTATGAGCACGATCGTAAATATATCCTACATAAATAATAGTTCCTGAATCAAAGTATCCTTTAGCAGGTCTATATCTAAACCCGGTATCGTATTTCGTCATCTGGGAACCGACATCAGTGTAACCTGCGCCTGTGTCAATAAGCAAGGTAAAGTAGAAAGAATCAGGTAGAGATAATGAGTCTGTACAGGAGATTGTTATATAAACCGAGGAATCAGATAGGACGTAATTATTATCAGGATATTTGCTTACAAACGAAGGAACGGTTGCATCCCTACAAAAAGTTATAATACTTGAAGTATCACTGATATTACCTGCAAGGTCAGTAGCAGCAACACCAGCATACCAGATACCCTCGGATAAACTTAAGGTTTTATTAGTGTCTGTTGTAATTTTTGTATATTCAGGTGATAGTAAAGTAGAGTTATTATCAACAATTAGAGTATAGGTATTTGCTTCACTAACAGATGTCCATGTAAAGAGTATATTTACAGAAGAATCACATGAGTTATCAGCTGGTTTTGTAATAAGAGGTGAATCAGGTTTTGTAGTGTCTTTAATGATAATAAAAGTATCATAGCCTGATGAAATATTACCAACGCTATCAGATAGAGTAACATAAATAACGTTTGTACCTTCAGAGATATCATTCCAGTTAATCTGCCAGTTGGTTGTATAAGAGTTACCAGAGATATAATACTTTTGTAGAATAGCAGGTGAGCCGACGCCATAGCCAAAATATTCAAGGCCGACACCAGTGTCATAGAAATCCAGATCAATTATAGATGCAGGCGCAGAGTTATAAGGTCCGTAGTAGGTATCATTTTTTATCATACCTGGGGTATCGATATCGCGAGCAAAATTTATAATCCCGCTATCCTTTTCACCAGTTGCTTCATAAACAGTAATAATGACTCGGGTGTTTGATGTAACAGATTGGTCTATGGTATAGGTTGCGGTATAAGAATCAGCTATGGTGGTATCTATTTGTAGTCCTTTATTAAATGCGGTATCAGCAGTCATAGTATCAGGATTATTAGCACGGAAAGTGACATTTATTGTAATGGTCTGATTAGCGCCAAACGAGGGTAGATTAGAGAACCAGACAGTATCTTCCTCGCTTAAAAGCGGATTATTAGAAAATAAATAGGTATCTTTATCTGAGGTAACGTTAATTTGTTCTATAACCGGTGTTTTTGAATCATAATTGATAGTTATAGAGACAATAGAGCTTGTGTTTCTTAAATTATCTATACACATAACATAGATGGTATGCGTACCACTAACATCGGGGATAACAAATTCAGGCCAGATGCCATCAGAATCAGGGTTAAGTAAATACGGGTTAGGTGTGGTACAAGATGCATAATATTCTTTTATGCAGGAATGTGCATCAGACCAGCTAACAGCGGTTAATTTAAACGTGGTATCAGCTACATTTAACGTGCCGTTATTGATTTTTAAGGTACCGACAACAGGTGATGTCCGATCAAGTTTTAAAGCAGGAGGCGTATAAAGACCGACGTTGCCCGCATAGTCGATCGCATAGATTGTGATATTATAAGTATCAGCACTTGGTGATGCTGAGACATTAATCGCAAAAGTGCTTGCATTAACCGGCAATGAATCAGCCTGAGGATCGGTGATGCCAGTAATATCTAAGATTATAGTATCAGGATATGTATCTGTATAAGTAACATAAAGATATACTATTGGAGAATCGATTGGATTATAATAAGAGGTTTCATAACCAGGATCAAGAAAGGTGCAGGAACTTATAACAGGTAACGTTCTATCGATATTTATAGTGATAGTATTAGCTGAAGAATTTGACACAGCATCTTTTGTATAAACTGTTATAAGTATCTGTGTATCAGCATACGATGAGGCAAGAACCAGTTGATTAGAGGATGTCCAATCCGTGGTATCGCCGGGCTTTAAACTTGCTCTTATATAGTTTTGAGCCAGGCCAGAGATAGTATCTGATGCTGAAATACTGATAATAATAATTGTATCATCTTCCCATAGATATGATGGCTGATAATTGTCATTATTATTATCAGTATCTGAGACAGGGGATATAGAGAAAGCTGGTGGCGTTATATCGCGAACAAAGAAAATAATTTTAGAATCAGAATTACTTGATTTGTCATAGACTTTAATTGATACAGTCGAGCTTGCTGTTTCTGCCTGAGAGATATAGTATAATAAATCAAAACCATTGTCAGGCATTGAATCAACCGGTGTATTCCCATAAGAAGAGGAAGAAACAGCAGAATCAGGATAGTCTTCAACAAACGATATTGTTAAGGTGCAATAAAGGTTCGAGGAGTTATTAAAATAGATGGTATCGCTTGATTTATAAAGATAAGTATCGGTATTGATTGAGATCGAGGTTATTTGCGGTTTTGTTATATCGAGTATAAAGGTTTCAGGCTGGCTGAAACTGCCTTCTAAATCAGTAGAATCAACCCCTGCAGATTTGAAGTAGTATAAATTTTCTGCAAGCGAAAGATATACGCTTGTGCCTGTTATTATTGTATCATATACGGTTGTTAAAAAATCAAATCTAAGGCTGATCAGTATATGATACCTATTAACATCGCCTGATAAAGTGAATAAAGTTGGTGTATCATTTGTGTAATATTTGGGCTTAATTAAAGTCACGGGCCCGGGCGCGGTTGTATCGATTATAAAATTAAATGTATCAATAATGGAAGAGGTATTATCAAACAAATCCACAGCAAAGACACGCCAGTAATAGCTACCTTCACCCAGTCCAGTAGTTATTTGATAATCAGTATCCGAGGCTGTGGTTGTATCATTAATTATTATTGATAAGAAATAGGTATCATTATCAAGCTGTATTCTATAATATTTTATACATGAGCCGTAGTCATAGGTGGTTGTCCAGACAAGAAGCGGTGTTGTATCATTTGTAGAAGCGCCATTTTGTGGTGAAGCGAGTCTGACACAAGCAGGTGGCAAGGTATCATTTGGTGTATTAGAGGCAGAGTCAGATTGTTCTGATTCATTACCTTTAAGATCCACTGCGCTGACACGATAGTAGTATGTAATGCCTGGCAGTAGAGGTGTATCAGTATAAAAATTCGTGGTGCAGGATTTTATAAATGAGTATGTAGCTGTTGGGAGTGTGGAACGATATATTTTATAGTATGATAGATCAGCATCAGTATCAGGTGTCCAGTTGATATCAAGTGAATAACCCGAGCCCGGGTTACTTACACCTAAATTTTGTGGTATAGCTGGTGGTGTGGTATCAAGCAATGGTCTTATAATGAAATCGAGTGCGCCTTCAGGATCGTTATCATTACCTGTTGAAGAGATAGCAAAACTACCAGTAGCATTATCTTTTAGATACTTTGTATCAGAGCCATCAACAACTATAATGCGGTAGTAGATAGTATCAGTTTGTGGATTGAGTATTGCCTGATAAAAATCATAGATATCTGTACTAAATATTTTAGAAGCAGTAATCGGTGTTGTTTCAGTAGTTGTATCAGATATAAATAATTTTATAACTACATAACTGAGATCATCTCGTCTTGTTCTTATTGTAAAAAATATAGTATCATATAAAGAGGGATTAAGCGGTGATTGGTAAGTTGTTCCGGAATAAGCGATGCTATCAGGGTCAAAATAGAGGTAATCGGTCTCGATTTTATTATCCTGTGATGCAGACGATAATGGTTTAAACGACCATTCTGCACCTGAATCAGCATCAGCATCGGTCCCATTTACAGCCCATGCGGTGTATTGTTTGCATTCCTGTGTAACCCAGCCAGCACTAAGTCCTAACCAGTCAGTATCAGTCCCATCAACAACAGCTATACGATATTCACGCGTATCGCTATCAGGTGGTATATTAACAACCCAAACTTGATAATTGCCGATAGTATCATAAACCTGAGCAGAGTACCAGTTAACAGAGGAGTCACCAAAATCAAGGACTCGCAAACTGATCCCTGTTAAATCAGAAGAAGCAGCTCTTATATAAATTGTAATAGTATCATTTTGTGTTGGGTTTATTGGTTCACGGTAATAATATGTTTCTGATTCAACGATTGTATCAGGGTTATGGCCGAGGAAATCCCACCAGACATCGTTATCTTGTGAAGCTGTTGGTGTTGGTGTATAAGTAAAATCAATAGCGCCTGCCGGGTCATTATCTTCACCACCATCTGAAACGACATAGTTACCTGCGCCGTCAGACTTAATCCAGTCAGTATCAGTGCCATCAATCACAGCTATTCTGTACCATTTTTGACCGCTTAACGCAGGTATCTGACATTCATAGTAATCATATTCACCAGATGAGCCGATAAAAGTGCCAGTAGGCCAGGGAGAGATGACTTTAGACTGAAATACGTCCCAGACACGTAATGAGACACCTGTTAAATCACCAGAAGCAGAACGAACATAGATACTCGGTGTTTCATATTGCCAGGGCTGGTATGGCGAGCGATAGTTTTTATTATTTATCGGCACAGAATCTTCAGGGTCATGCTTGAGATGGCTCCACCAGACATCGTTATCTTGTGAAGCTAAAACATTTGGTGTTGCACTTGTCTCGGACGAGTATGCAGATTGATTATCTGCTGTATCAACAGCAGTTACTACATAATAATAAGTCACGCCATTACTCACAGTGGTATCAAGATAATCAGTATCAGAATTAAGAGAGCCATTAATCTTTGTATAAGGTCCACCAGAAACAAGACCACGATAGACATTATAACCTGCTAAATCTGATTCAGTATTTTTATTCCATTTAAGGAGCACGGTTTGGTTTCCGGGTGTTGCAGAGAGGCCCGATGTTGGGGTAGGGGGTCCATTAGCAGTCGGTGTACCTGAGACAATACTCGATGCTAATCCTTCGGTCCCTGAAGTATTTACAGCTGTGAGATAATACCAGTATGTGTTACCATTAGTAAGTCCTGTATCAGCCCATTGGGTTAATGACCCGGGGATAGTGTCAGAATATCTTTTGTAATATGTTGAGCCATCTGTGCTTTTATATATGAAGTAGCCTGAGAGATTTGGTCCGACAGAGGTTGTCCAGGTTAGTAGAATAGAGCCTGAGTCAGGTGTAGCAGAAAGATTAGTTGGTGGTTCAGGTGGTGGTGTAGCAGCATCTTCGCCACCATCAAGAGTCAAGCTCAAAGTAAAAGAGCCATCACCATAAATCTCGTATTGATAAGTCATACAGGGGTTTGAGTTATCAGGAGAGCCATCACTAAAACCCGTGTTTAGACTTGTGCTACCAAAATTTATGCGTGCCGTGCCGCCAGCAGAATTAGTCACAGCAACATAGCCAGAAGTAGCACCACCTGATTTAGCGATATTATCTGTGCCATTGTAATACATATCAACTTGATTTGGAGATAGTCCGAACCTGATGTACAGAGGGCCAGTAAGAGTTTCAGTATAAGAAGCATTGATAGTTTTATCACCGTCAGCGAGCGAAAAAGTTTTGATGATCTTTCCATCAGAAGACGTAAAAGTGAGTGATTTTGTGCTGACAGAAACAGAGTAAACATCATCGACATAGATGCCGTTATTCATATCTTTGAACGCAGAACATCTTCTGTAATTACTTGAGCCTTCTTCTTCGCCTTCGTAGTCAGAGTTCGAGCCACCAACACCAACCATACCATAACCGCCATCATTCGAATTATAAGCAAACGCAAATTCTAATCTTCCACCATCGTTTTCAAATACAGCATATACGCGATTGTTATAAAGTATGTATTCATTTTCGCCATCAAGATCAACGTCGGTTGCAGATGCGCAAGCAGTAGCATCGATGACACCTGTTTTGACATTATTAGCCCAGTTTGCAGCCTCTGCGATAATGTTATTCATTCTTACTTTGCCATGAAGCTTTAAAGCCCATTGACTGATTTGATCCCATGTAACATCAGGGTAAACCCAGGAGCCGTCAGGGTTTCTGGAATAATCCACGTTATCTTCATCGTGCCATGCGGTCTCAAATATAGTAGCGATGAATCCGAGCTCAGCTAAAGTTTTTAATTTATTCGGGGCTGCATTTTTAATATTATTCCAGGTCTCATAGAAGATAGTATTGCTTGTATAAACGTCGCCGTATTTTTTTGCAGATGGGATTGTTGTAGGACCTGAGTATCTTGTACCACGAAGAACTGGTACTGCATCAGCAAAATCATCTTCATAGAATCCACCATAATACCAGTTTTCATAAGAGTTCTCGGTTGCATGTTTAAGATATTCGTAAGTATCAAACCCTAAACCGAGATTGGTGCCTAAATCGATGTAGCTCCAACCCCAGTCAAGTATATCTTCAAGCGTAATGAGTTGGATCCATGGGTGTGTAGCGAGCCAGCGAACTGTCTTGTCCCAGTTATCCGGGTTATCATTAGTCTCTTGCGATGCAAACGATTTACCGGCATACGCTTCCCAGTCGTCAAACACAAGCACGAGCTGCTCCTGGTCAGCAGCCATAGCTTTGTTGAGTAATAGCTCTCTTACACCGATATGCAAACCATCATCCATATTCCAGAACTTCTTCTGGTCAGAATAATCATCGATCGCAAAACAGATAACACCATTTATTTTATAAACTTTATACGGGTCTGTTATACCATACCAGTCTCTGAGATGTGTCACCTGGTCAATAACAGTTGCGATATAATTAGTAGGGCTACCATCGGAATCAGTAATAATGTCATCAAAACTTGTACCGCGGATAACACGTTCAGGGGTCCAGTAAACCCGCGGCTGGTAGCCTATGTCAAATATTGATTTTAATATTCTATCTTTATAATAAGTAGCTTTTGCATTAACATAGATACCGAGACCTGAGTTATTCTCAAAGAACGGGATAATATGTTCAGCAAAAACGCCGCCAGTGATTAATCGGCCAGGTTTATAACTCTGGTCCGTATCAACAAACTCTTTAACATCATTTATAAAAGTCGGGCCATCTTTTAAAGAATTTGAATTATTAGCATGGGCGAGAGTAACAGCAAGTGAGCCGCTGATATGAAAATTAGCTGATTGTTTATATAACGAAGCTGTTTGTAACGCACGGCGATAACCTGTGGGGTTACCATTCGGCGTTAAGTTCACATCGTCATAAATCCAGTCTGCGATGTCACTGCCTTGATTCAGGGATTGATTAGCGTGTAAGATAGCAGAATATTTTGCAGTACCTGTTTGTGCAGTTGATAAAGTCGCACTGTTTAAAATACCATCAGCCCAGGGATTGTCATCAGCCACAGCATCTGTTATCTGGGTAGCAGCATCTTTATAAGTATAGCATTGAATATTTATAGTCTGGAAATCTGTAAACCCATAGGTTTTCATCAAGGATTTCTTTATGCCGAGTTCTAAACAATCGATATTGCTTCTTATTTGTGCTCCAAGAAAATCAGTTGGATGGTCAACCCAGTCAGGTGTGTAAACTTTATAGGTATTCACGTCATCAAAGACAATGGCTATCTCCCAGGGTTTATCAGTTGTAACAGTGACATTAGGCAGTGAGGATTGACCACCGCTTGCGAAATCAAGAAGAAACACAGCATCCATATAGGTGCTTTCAGCAAAGATACCGAGTTCATAAAAATCGATCCTGAAATAATAATTGTCCTGACCCTCTGCTGCATAGATCGCTATTATATCTCTACTCTGGTCATAATTATCATATAATTTATAATCATCGTTATAGCCATCAAGCTCAATAACATCATTATGAATCCAATCAAGGAAATCACCATCAATTGTGATTGTTCTAAAGGTTGGGGGTGCATAAGGCATTAATGAAACTGTGTTTGAAGAATCTGATTCATTATTAGGATATGCATTATCAAGAGCTGTAACATAGAACTGATATGTCTCATTATTAGTAAGTCCGGAAGAGGTGTAAGTTGTATCTGTAACAACAGAAGTATTTATGCGGACAAAATTCTGTTCTGTAAGTCTCTTTCTATAGACGTTGTATCCTGTAACATCCTGCTCAGGCGATTTAGTCCAGTAAAGTATAACGTATTTATCACCGACTGTGCCTCTCAGGTTTGCAGGTGCAGAAGGAGGTGTGGTATCTGGTGGTCTTGGTGTTCCTTGAACCTCAGAAGAAGTATCGCTCCATAATCCGGTAGAATCAACTGCTAAGACTACAAAATAATAGGTTTCATTCGTTGTAAGATTAGAGACTGTATAATATGATTGGTTATGCGTATCTGTATTGACCCTCGTATAATTTGAACCGCTTGTAGTTGATTTATAGATAAAATAGCCAGATAAGTCAGCTTCAGTATTATCAGCCCAGTCAAGAATAACAGCGGTATCCGTGACACCGAGAACGTTCAAACCAGTTGGGCTTGATGGTGGCGCATTACCACCTGCAGTGCCTGTAATAGTCGAGCTATAGCCACTCACATTAAACGCGCTGTCAACACATACAACTTTAAATAAAGCTGTATCGCCTGGATTCATATTTGAAATTGTAATGTAATTATCTGAGACTATAGATAGCGAATCAAAACTACCATCAGTATCAACTAAAACAATATATCCCCGGCGGTCAAACTCGCTGTTTTCTAACCATTCGAGCTTGATAGAATTTGGGAGATCGGTTGGGGTCAGACCTGTTGGCGAGCCAGGAGACAAATCACCGTCTATGTTCCATTTGTTATGTACCCACATTATACCAGGCTCATGCTCAACAATAGTTATATCTCTGTTAATAGACCACCCTCCTGAAAAATCATTCTCCCACTGATTACCATTAATCACATACTTATACTCTAAAGTATCACCTGATAAAAACTGGAAATCTATCTTATAATATGAGCCTGTCTCAACAACTGATAGCTGGTTAGAAGTAGGTGACCACGCAGGCGTCAATCTATTACCAGCTATTGTAACCGTGTTTTCAGTAGTTATACTTGTTAAATCCAGACTGAAGTGAACAGTTATATAATCTTTAGGTGTAGCTGTAACTGTTCCTGATTTAGTGCTTTCAGAACCATAGGTATCATAACAAGAAACAACAAACTGATACGTGGAATCATTTACTAAATTGTAAATAACAACTGTTGTTTGTGTGGTATCATATTGTAAAATTAAAGGGAAACTAAGTGTTGAATAGTAGACTCTGTAACCGGCTACATCAGGCTCAGAGTTAGGGTTCCATGTTAAAGTAACTTTTTCTGATGATGGGGTTGGTGTAAGACCTGTAGGTGCTGATGGCGCCGGGTCCGGCAACGGTGTGTCACTAACTTCAGAAGAGGTATCTGAAAGATTATTTGAACTATCATAGGCTTTAACTACATAGTAATATCTAACAGCAGGGTTAAGATCAGTATGTGTTATGTAAGTATTAGACGTATCAGCGATCTGGGTATAAGGTCCACCTGAAATAGTTGAGCTATAGACCTTATAACCTGATAAATCAGTTTCAAGATTTCTACTCCAGGACAATTTTATAGCCAGAGTCTGTTTAGCGGTTGAGAGACCAGTTGGTGGAAGAGGTGGAGCTGTATCAACAGACCGCGGGATACCGGATTCCGTGTCGCATAAACCTGATTCATTTGGTGTATCATAATTATCAACTGCACTTATACGATAATAATAGACTGAATTATTTGTGAGACCCGTATCTGAGTAGGTTGTTTGAGTCCAGGGTGTCGAATTTAGTTTTACTAATGTTGTATCTGCTGGTGCTTTTCTATATATATAATACCCAGCTAAATCAGGCTCTGTGTTTGCGTTCCAGCTTAAATCTATTGTCTGATCTTTTTCTGTTATAGTTAAACCTGTTGGTGTATCTGGCGGCTGGGTATCAATCGGGACTTGAGTAACTGTTATATTATAGTTCTGGCCGTTGTTATTATCCCAGGTTGAACCCCAATGGAATACAAAATTTACTTGATTAACTTCTTGAGCCTGATTAAAAGGACCTATTGTTATCTGGTAAGTTTCAGAGCCGGTTTTAGTCATCGGGGATTCAATACTTTGAGCATCGTATTGAAATGAGCCTGAAGGCCAGTAGTAATCTGCAGGCAGAGTCCAGCTGTTAACACCCCAGTGAAGATAAACAGTATCAGTAGTAGCTATATTTTTTGTTATTGTGATTAAGTCGTTTTCAGTAGGGTAGGTTGGTGTCCATAGAGTTTGTGGTGTACCGCCAGAACCAGAACCGTCACCGATATAACAATGTTGGATTGGTGACCTTGTGATGTTCCCTCGGCTATCAATAGCCTCAACATAGTAATCAATTAAAACGCTGTTTAATTCAGCTCTATCTACATGAACATAATATTCATCAGCGATATAGATTGGTAATTCAAAGAAATCTATTTCAGGGTCATTATAGACATTATCTTTTGGGAATACTCGTTGAGTCATAGGTAGTGAGCGCCAGGTACCAACCTCTGTACCGTCTTGATAGACCTCGTTCTGGTTTGACGATAATGGGTTTACACCATCGTTATCGATCCGATATTTCAGAGTTACAGATTGTATGCCTGAGAGATCATAAATAAAAGTCCAGACCCAGAAATCACGTGGGGCATAGTATTGTTTATAGTTATAGATAGCACCGAAATTAAGTGAGCCTGGATTATACGGGTAACGCTGAGGTAGCCAGATTGTTGGTGGTGTTAAATCATTTGGATTTGAGCCGAGAATCAAATCAGCATGATACACAGCCTCGTTCGATGATATAGTAGGTTTAACCTCCATATCAAGCGCTTTACCATAATACATAAACCCTGAGTTTGTGCCGCCTAAATAGAAATGCCAGGCAAGTTCTAAATTATTAGCACCTTCCCAGGGATAGATAATTTTACGCGGGTCAGGTGGGGCTCCAAAGACCTGTTCAGCCGTGACAATGCGGTTAAGAGCAGCGGTAAACACAGCCCAGTTACGTTCATCCTCGGCCCAACCATTAGCGATATCAACTGTTCCTGTTTGACTCATTAATGGCCAGTTCCAGTTGCAGTAAGTAGGCGAGCCCATATCACCGTCAGCATTTACCCAGGGACCATCTTCTACATGAACTATATCAGCTGGGTCAACAGGATGGTCTGTGAGATACTGCTGAATAGTTGTTGGCGAATATCCTTTAGAATTTGCTTGAGAAACAAAACTTGGGACGCTTTCCATATAATATGAATAGCCGCCGCCATACGCATTGTCGCCATCATGCGAGAACACAATTAACATCGGTGTTGCAGGCTCATTAGCCCAGGCTATACCATCAATATCTTGAGTACCATAAGTCTGATAACCATCTTTCCAGCTCATAGCCTGCTCAGTAGGAACAACAATGATTTTGTATTCAGTTCCTGTATTTGGGTCTACGTATTTTGCATAGTGTGGTCTCATTGAATATGGGTAAGCGTTGCAGGGTGAACAGCCTCGGTCAATCTGCATCCGAAACCAGTTATTTTGTGCTGGGTTAATGATATCAGCTCTGTTTGGTGGTTCGGTATTTTCGCCGCCAGTACCAAGTACAAGCGGGAAGTTTTCGATACAACGTGATATGTGTGAATTAGATACAACAACCCATTCTATGCCTTGCTGAACAAGAACAGGGATAAGCCGTTCAGAGAACGCTATCTCAGAAGGGAAATATCCTTTAGATAAACCAGGTGTAGTACCCCAGGCATCAGGATATATTTGTTTATATATTTCGATCTCTCGTTGTACAACAATAGGGTCAGAAAGTCCTGGTAAAATATGATGGAATGTAAATAGAACGATATCTAATCTTGGTTTCCCACCTGAGGTTGACCAGTTCCTTCCTTCACGGTATCCGGAATACCATGTTGGAGAATAACCGAGTTGATAGGCATCACCGAGAGAGCGGACGTTCTCAATAAGGCAGGCAGAATAATTGATTTGTGCTCCGGCATCAGGGTGCCAGAGCACAGTGCCTATGGAATCCTTTGGTCGCCATTGGTATGCGGCTACGCGGTCATCTAAACTAAAGATTGCTCTTACGTCATTTAATGGGTTAGTTCTACCGCCATCTTTAGCCTGGATCGAGTCCCATGCATATTCGTATCTATTACCTGAGGAATGTCTATCGGGCCAGTAAATTGGCTGGTCCATATGCCAGAGGTATGTGGTATGTACGCTATTATTAGCGTATAAGTGGGTACAGAGATACAAAGGCACAAAGGCGCAAAAGAGGTATAGAGGCATTGGAAGAAAAATTTTAAATAATCTCACAAAAAGCCTCGCGTACAAAGAGTTCAAGGAGTTCAGGAGTTACCTCTCTTCTGTCTCCTAATTTTTAATTTAACTCTTTCGAAAAACATTGTAACTCTAATAATATCAAGTAGAAGCAAGAAGCAAGATAACGGAAGAAGTGAGAGGTATCAGGACAGGCTACAGGCTACGGACTACAGCCGGCTGGAGTCAAAAGCCCGGAGCCTGAAGCCAACATCCTTTAAAAAATTCAGAATGCTGAAATAATCTTTCAATCTTTTAATTTATAATGTAGTTATATCTATATTTTACTAAAACGTTTTAGTTTTGTCAAGTAGATTTTAGCAATTTTTTGTGTGCTACATCAGAAAATCATAACATCAAGTATTTAGTGCAAAATCTTTAATAGGGAATTTTTCCCCCTTAACATTATAATAGTTAAAAACTTATATTATCTTGTACTTTTACGGATAACGAGTTCTGGCTCAAATACCTTACTCTTTACTTTAGTTTTGTTTTCTATGGCTTCAAGTAATAATTCAGTTGCTCTTTTTGCCATCTCATAAGTGGGCATATCCACGGTTGAGAGAGGCGGGTTAGTGATAGCAGATTGTTCGATATTATCAGCACCGATAACCGAGACATTATCAGGAACTTTTATATTTAGTTCTCTGAGTGCACCAAGACAGCCGATAGCTACGAGATCATTTGTAGCAAAGATACCATCAACTTTATAATTATTATTGAAGATCCGTTTCACGCCATTATAACCATCAGCTTGTGTAAAACCGCCATCAATGATTGAATGATTATTAAGAGAGATATTATATCTTTTCATTGCTTCTAAGAAACCGTCAAGACGTTCGATACCAGAGGTGGTATCCATTGAACCAGCTATATGCGTAATATTTTTACAACCTGATTTAATGAGGTATTCTGTAGCGAGATAACCGATTTTATGATTATCAACCATTACGTATGGTATATTTTCATTATAAGAGAAACTATTAATCTGAACAAAAGGGAATGGGTATTTATTAAAATCGCCAAGATAGAAGTCTCGCAGAGTGGAGCCCACATATATTATACCGTCGATCTCTTTTCTAAAGAAGAGTTTCAGGTATTCTTTATTTACTGCGAACTCAAGAGATGCTTTTTTTAGCAAGAGTCTATAAGATGCTTTTTCAACCGTATCATAGACACCGCTTACAGCTCGTGAGAAATATGGGTCTTCAAAGATGTGAGTCAACTCAGGAACAACGACTGCTATGGTATTAGTTTTTTGTGAGGATAGGCTTCGGGCATTAATATTAGGGTAATAGCCCACGTCCTTAATAATTTTGAGTACCTTTTTTCTTGTTTTTTCGCTTATTGATGGGTTATTATTTAATACAAAAGAGACGGTAGTCACCGAGACCCTGGCTTTTTTAGCTATATCTTCAATACTTAATTTTCTGGGGTTTATGTTCATAGCTCTCCTCTGAAAAACATTGTAACTATAATAATATCAAGTAGAAGCAAGAGGCAATCAGAATGCCGAAATAATCTTTCAATTTTTTAATTTATAATGTAGTTATATTTATATTTTACTAAATCGTTTTAGTTTTGTCAAGTAGATTTTCACAGATTTTTGAAAAAACTGTTCCTAAGGCACAAAAATTAAAAGATTCAACTGGCTCTTAAAGCATCTGCTCTGGTAGGGTATATCTTAAAATATGTCTCAAGTTTTGCTTTTTTGAACATCTTCTGAATGTCTTCATTTATACCAACGATTTTTATACTCCCACCTAAATGTAGGATCTTTTCTGAAGCAGAGATTAATACAACAAGGTTCTGATGTGCTAAAAAATCAGCTTCACTCAGGTCAATGATAATATTGTATTGAGTGGAATTTATAAGATCGTTCAAGATATTTTTTAATCTGTTCGAAAAGAAATGGTCAAGACTTTCCTTAAGTACAACAACGGTTTTCTTGCCAATATTGATAACCGAATAATTCTCATCGCCTTTTTCTTTAAGGACATTATCTATTTTTTCAAGCATCTCTTCAAGTAAAAAAGGGAATGTTATAAAATTGCGGATATTAGCACGGCTAGCTTTTATGATCTCTTCTTTTATGCAGACCGCAGATAGTATTATTATGGGTATAGAAGGATAAGAACTTTTAATTTTTTTCCCCAATTCAATCCCACCAATATCAGGCAGAATAGAATTAATTAAAATTAGATCAACTCTTCCGAGCGATTCTAATAAATTAAAACCCTCTTTACCTGTAGTTGTTGAAATAATATTATATTTCCGTTTTTTTAGGTTATAACTAATTACTTGCAATAAAGGTTCACTTGGTTCAATTATTAAAATAGATTCTCCTGACATAGCATCCTCATTTCGAGATTCTTCGTTCTCTTTTCCTTATACTTTGTTTAGGGTCAGAGGCTTCAGAATAAGGAGTCTCAACTCCCCGACACCTTATTTAAAATTTTAATAACTTTATTAGTTTTAATCAAGTGAAAAAATAAGTCTTTGGTATTCCCTCAGAACGTGTGAAATAATCGTCATTAATACCGGGCAACTCTTTTATTATCAGCCCCTGTTTTCTGAAAAAGTCTAATTTTTTCACACGTTCTCAGTCTTCGGTGGAAACCATACTACCATTAGGCACAGAGGCACAAAGATTCAAAGATTGAAAGATTATTTCGGCATTCTGAATTTTTTAAAGGATGTTGGCTTCAGGCTACAGACTACAGGCTTCAGCCGGCTGTAGCCCGTAGCCCGTAGCCTGTAGCCCGTCCTGATACTTCTCACTTCTTCTGTTATCTTGCTTCTTGCTTCTTAAGTAAATTCTACCGCACCAATAACTGACGGATTACAGTCTTTCTTTGCCACCATTGCCTTTAGTGGTCTTCTTCAAAGACCTGGGCCTGGAATTTATATATCTCTGTATCTTTGGATTTCCATTCACCAGCAGGCAGACCTGCTTTTCTACATAATTGGTCGAGATAGGTATATAGATCCCATTTCCAATCAACCGGGACCTGTGGCAGGAAAACGCCCTGATTACGGCCTTTTCGTAGAACGAGTCCATCACGACCAACCTTAATCTCATCTATCGAACTCACCTTTTGTAAAGGTGTCATAACAGATATTTCAATATGTATGTTATCATATTCAGATTTTGAGACAGGCGGGAATCTATAATCTTCGCTCGAAGCAGCGATGGCATTATCTCTCACGGAAAGATACAGCGGTTCTCGACCGATTATGTGGCCGATACAGCCACGTAATTGACCGTCTCTTGTAAGAGTAACAAAACAAGCGCCATCTGATTTAAGTTTTTCTTCTGAAGGCAGTGGTGGATTATATTTCTTATCTTCAAGAACCCATTGTCTGAGTGTCTCTCGTGCTATCCCAAGCAGTATTCTCTCTTCTTCTTCTGTAAGATAATTTATTTCTTCAAGTTCTGAGGGGATTGCTGTCTCTTCTTTTTTTGTTTCATCAATTAATACAATAGAGGCATAACCAACGACCCCGCGATCGAAGTCACCTGTTACATCACCTGAATTTTTATACTCTACAAGAGTTGGCTTTAACTTAAATTTATTAATAAACATCGTTATGCCGACCAGAGCCGCAGAGCCGCAGGCCTCAGTATATCCTTTTTGCATCGATTCAATTAGTCCATTAAAATCTTTATTAAGAACAAATTTTATTGTTTCTGAATCTTTTTCACAGGCAGTAACATACGGATGGTAATGAGATAGATCAGTTGATACAATTATTAAACAGTTATCTTTATAAGCCTCTTCAAATATTGTGTTAATCGTTTTCATATTTTCATCTGTTATTCTATTAACGAGCACTTCTACTAATTTAAAATCCGAGAGAACAGCCTGTAAGAACGGGACTTGAGCTTCTATGGAATGCTCTTTTATATGCGCATCTTTTACATATTTTAAGCTGGGTAGTTTAGTTTTAATTTTTTTTACCCAATCTTTATCGATCAAGACATCGCCAAGCGGTGTTCTATAAATATCTTCTTCAAGTATTGACACATCATTGAGCGGGTATCTGTGGCTTAAACCAACACCAACGACAGTTTTGTATTTTTTATTTTTTAAAAGATTATACCCGCAAGCAGCAACGCCGCCTGAATAACTGAATCCAGCATGTGGCGAGATTAAACCGATAATTTTTCCCTCAATTTTTACATCAACTTTATTCTGATTTAATAACTTAGCCACAAGTGATTCAAGTTGTTGTTTATCTGAAGGATACCATAAGCCAGAAACAGCTGGATATCTTATCTTAGTTGTTTGGGGAGTGGTATCACTTCCGCAGGCGATTAAGGACATAAAAAACAGGGATAAAAATAAGACCACATAATTTTTCATAATAATTCACCTCTGCATATTTTAGTGAGGGGTCGAGACATCTCGACCCACCCAATAATTATAACAATTTTCCATATTTTTTACAAGTGTTTCAATAGAATAATTATTAATGACAAATTCTTTCAAGGCCAGATTTTTATTTTTCTTTTCCTTGATTAGATGCAATGTAACGGCTGTCCAGGCATTTACGTCATAGTTTTTAACAAGATAGCCCCGATCAACTTTTAAGAAATCTCCATCAATAATATTTAATTTATGTGAAGTACTTAATAAATCCACTACTCCGCCAACGGGCGTTGATGCGACAAAGAGATTAAAATAAAAAGCTTCAAGTATTACAATGGGCGTACCTTCGTTTAAAGAGAAGAGATATACGCAATCGAGGTTAGAATATAGTGTTTTAAGGTCTTTAACCCAGGGGATATACGTTATATATTCTGTAAGTTTATTTTCTTTTATTTTGTTTAAAAGTTCATCTTTGAGGTTGCCGTCACCGGCAACGAAGAAATGGATTTGTTCTTTTATGTTATCGTTTAATTCTTTTAAAAGGGTTATAAGAAAGAGCGGGTCTTTCACCTCCACGAGCCTGCCTATAAAACCGATCTTTAATTTATCTTTAAAATTAGAAAAACATTGTTCTATATTCTCGTCAGGATAAGTATTTTCAAGATAATTAAAATCAAGTCCGAGATTAATTTTTTGATATTGCTTTTGGATACCTATTTTATATTTATTTAATAAATCATCTTTCTGAGTCTTAGAGATAACGAAGAGAGTTTCTGTATGATTAGCGAGAAATCTCTCGATAAATAGAAAAAGCCTGGTTTTGAATGCACTGAAATAAGCTTCAAAGATATGTCCGTGAAATGTATGGAGTTTTTTTATTCTATGGGGTCTTACTAAAATCGTATTTATTAAATTGTAGATAGTTGCTGATAACCGGCCGATACAACCTGATTTAGCCATATGAGTATCAAGTATATCAGGTTGTATTACAAAGAGTAATCTCAGGATAGAAAACAATGCGACAAGGTCATTAAAAAGTGAGATTGGTCGAACGAGACCAGGTATTTTGATTAAATCGATATTCTGTTTTGCAAAAACATAAGACATATCCCCTTCATCTTTATCGAGCTGTCCACAGGCAACGTAGCTGTCGAACTTCTGTTTATCTAATTTTGAAGTGATTAGTGCCACGTGCATCGCAGGACCGCCGATGTTTACTCTTGTTAAAAGATATAGAATTTTAATTTTTTTATTTAACATAAAGTTTCAGTTTTTAAAATCTTTAGAAGATTTATAAATAAAAGTAAATAAATCGTGAGTGAGGTGGCTGCCCTGGGCTATAATCATTCCTGTAACGACCATATCAAGAATATAACTAAATAAAGTCGGGGTTTTAATAAGATTTAATGATGTAAGTAGCCCCAGGTTTGTTGCATAAGACAGGAGAATGCCGAGTATTAGCGACAAGATTCTAATAGTATTTGAAGAAAATTTAGATTTTTTAAACCCTTTTAAAAAGTTAATAACTTTTTCAACCACTATAGATAGAATTATGATACCTACGATATTGTTAATAATCATTTTATCACCTTAATTGAATTTAAAATTTAATCTTGAAAAAGTCAATTATAAACAGAAAAAATAGGACACCTCATCATTTCAAAATATCCTTTAAAAATTTATGGGCTGTTACGATCGGGATTTTACAAAAAGATTGGATATCAAGGAGATCATTGTCTCCTGTAACGATATAATTAACTTTGCCTGTAACAGCGCATTCAAGCATAATATTATCTGCCATATCACGGCAAACATAGACTTTTTTTTCTGGATAAACAAAAGTAGCAAAATTTTCTAAAAATATTAAAATCTCTTTACAGTCATCTAATAGTATCAATGGAATTAATTCAGGTTTATTTAATGTTTTTAAGATTTCAGTAAAGATTTGCGGAGATATGACTAATTCAAATTTACCATCTTTAAATGCAAGAAATATTTTTCGTGGTATTCCTTTTTTATTTAATAAACCAGAAATGAAGATATTCGTATCAACTACAGCTTTGACCATACAATTCTTTGCGAACTTGTTTTATAACATTATTAATTGTTTCTTGAGATATAGGATTCTTTTCACTGCGAAAATCGATTCGTTTAAGAAGATTATCAATTCTTTTACCAATTGTTATTTTTTCAAGTTTTTTAGTAAGTTCAATTTTATCTTTAATTGTAAGTTTTTTGATAATAATATCAATATTTACAGGAACTTCTACTGTTATATTTCCCATATTTTTACCTCACAAATATTTTATCAAAAATAAATAGCTCTGTCAAATTTTTTAAATATTTCTTTGAAAAAATCTACTTTCCAACTGACCACTTTAAAACAAAAAGAACTAATTTAAATGTAAATTTAATCTTGAAAAAGTCAATCAGAAAATGTATAAATCAGTAATACCTCAGTTATAGGTAGTGAAGAAGTGGGAAGTAAGAAGTAAGAAGTATCAGAAAAAAGAAGCAAGAGGCATAGGAGTTATAAATGGATATAAAGGAAACAGCGATACGGATTGCAAAAAGAGCGATGAGTGCTTCACCAACAATAAGAACAGCAAACACTAAATTAAAGAATAATGTTTTACAACTCATTGCAGAGAAGATTGAACAGAAGAAAAGTGAAGTTTTAAAAGAGAATGAGAAGGATATAGAAATAGCTGTTAAAAACAAATTGAGTAAAGCCTTGATTGATAGGTTGTCGTTAAACGATAAAAAAATTCAATTAATGATAGAGAGTGTACACCAGGTTATTATGCTAACCGACCCGGTGGGTGAAATTTTTGATATGAGGACAAGACCCAATGGTTTAAAAATCGGCCGAATGAGGGTACCTATAGGTGTAATATTCATAATTTATGAGTCAAGGCCGAATGTAACCATAGAATCTGCGATTCTTTGTATAAAGTCAGGGAATACCGCGATACTCCGGGGTGGAAAAGAATCAATGAATACAAACAGAATTTTATCAGAAATAATCAGAGAATCACTTAACGAGGCTGGTTTACCTAAAGATGGTCTTATATTTGTTGATAGTACTGATAGAGAATTGGTCCAGGAATTACTTCTGCTGGAGAATTATATAAACCTTGTTATACCGCGAGGTGGTGAATCGCTTATAAGAGCCGTGGCAGAAAAGTCAAGAATCCCGGTTATTAAACATTATAAGGGTATATGTCACATTTATGTTGATAAAGATGCTGATGAATCAAAGGCATTAGAGTTATGTCTCAATGCCAAGTGTCAAAGACCTGCAACGTGTAACGCTATGGAGACATTACTTGTGCATAAAGATTTATCAAAATCATTCTTACCAAAGATGGTAGATAAATTCATCAGCTCTGGTGTAGAGTTACGTGGATGCCCCAAAACCAGAAAGTTGTTTCCAAATATATCCAGGGCCACAGAAGAAGACTGGCACACAGAGTATCTTGATTTAATTTTATCAGTGAAGATAGTTGAGAATTTAGAAGAAGCGATAGACCATATTGAAAAATACGGCTCACATCACTCTGATGGCATAATTACTGAGAATTATACAACTGCATGGGTATTTGTAAATAGTGTTGATTCAGCGGCTTGTTATGTAAATGCTTCTACAAGGTTTACAGATGGATTTGAGTTCGGATTAGGAGCTGAGGTTGGAATAAGTACAGATAAGATTCATTGTCGAGGACCTATGGGTCTTTTAGAACTGACTGTACCCAAGTGGATAATATTTGGTAATGGACAGGTTCGGGAGTAATTCTCATAGAAGCAAGAGGCAAGAGGCAAGAAGCAAGATGAAGACTATGGATACGTGGTAAATGAGAAAGATCGGTGTTTTGGGTGGCAGTTTTGACCCTGTACATATTGGCCATTTACACATAGCTGATTATGCACTTACAAATCTTAAACTTGATTATATTTTATTTGTGCCTGATTTAAAATCCCCGTATAAAAAAACCAAAAAATATAATGCTGATTATATTCGCAGGTTAGATATGTTAAAGATTGCTGTAAAAAAGGAGAGAAGATTTAAAGTTTCTGAGATTGCAAAAAAGATAAAGGGTTATACTTATACGATAGAAGTATTAAAAAAACTAAAAAAAAATTTTTCGGATTCTGATTTATATCTAATACTTGGACTTGATTCTTTCTATGATTTAAGGAATTGGAAAGATTACGAAGAGATTATAAAAAGTTGCAGATTAGTGATTTTTAAGCGGCCCGGTTTAAATGTCAGGAATATCCGATCAAACGATAGAACTATATTTATTTCTAAAACCGAGATTAATATTTCATCTTCAGAAATAAGAAAATCTATTTTGGTAGATAAAAGTTGCAGATATCTATTACCAGATGGTATTTTTGATTATATAAAAAAGAATCATTTATATGGATTATAAAGTATTGAAACAGCGATTAAAGCGAGAATTATCTGAAGAGTTATACAGGCATTCACTTGGGGTTTCCAAAACCGCACGAAATTTAGCCCGCAAACATCATATCAATGAAGACAAAGCTTATATCAGTGGTTTACTACACGATTGTGCGAGAGATTTTAATAAAGAAGAATTAAGAGAACTAATAAAGAAGCATAAGATCAGACTTGATAAATATGAGCAGAATATATCTTCAGTATGGCATTCAATAGTAGGTAGTGTATTAGCTAAAAAAGTTTATGGTATAAAAGACAGAGATATATTAAAGGCTATAAGAGAGCATACCACAGGGAGTAATCGGCCAGGTGATTTGAGTATTTTAATTTATATCTCGGACTTTATAGAGCCCGGCCGAAAATTCGATAGTTTAGAAGAACTGAGAAAACTCTCAAGTAAAGATTTATATAAAACAGCTTACTTGACGATTAATAAAAAGATGAAGCATATTAAAAAGAAAGGGAAAACCATACATCCAGCAACCTTAAATTTTAGAAAATATATAGAAAACAGATTAAAATGACAACGTAATGCCTCTGTCTTCGGCAGAGTTTCGTTATCTTGCTTCTTTTTTCTGATACTTCCCACTTCTTCTCCACTTATAAGTGAGAGATTACATGACAATCTATAAAGTACCACAGCCCAAAGGAGCAAAATTAAAAAGAAGATTGAATAAATTAACAAATCAAATATTAGATTTTTTATTTTATAATCAGAGAATAATTTTTAAATATTTTATATATAGTTTTATTGGCATAACATTTCTTATCAGTTCTATTATGGTTTTAGTCAACATGGATTTCAAAAATATTTTTAAGAAACTGACAGAAACAAGGTTTGATCAAACCGTAATGTATCTTGATATTCTTCAGAATGACAAACTGGTATATGCTGTATTGTTTGTTCTTGATCAAGAAGGCAAATGTAAAATACTAAAGATGCCAGCTGATATGGTAATAGAAAATGAGATAACGTTAAGTAATGCTTCAGAGAGTAAAAATTACCGGTTAATATGTGATAAAATAAACGAATGGCTTAAGATTAAGGATCTCAAATACTTTAGTCTCAATGAACAAGATTTGGTTAAATTTATTGGTATCCTGGGACCTCTTAAAATCAAGTTAAACAAGGATATTAAATTAAAGTGGAAGACATTAAAGGATGGTGTTGAGATTGATGCTACAACTTTTATGCTTTACCTTAATAATGGTGGTAAAATTGATGAGAGGTTGGTAGAAACTATAGGAAAAACAATTATCGATTCAGACAAAAAGAGTTTTATACAAACGTTTTTGAAAAAAAATGACTATAAGCAGGTCTCAAAATACATATCGAATTTTAAAAAAGAGAATATACAGGTCTCTAATTTCCCAGTAAAAAAGGAGAAAAAATTGCTTTTGCCGGCTATAGATAGATTAAAGGATAAGCTTAAATGAATTTTAATAACAATGTCATGGAAAAGATAATTAATTTTATTATATCAAAAAAGGGAGAGAAAGTTACAGTAATAGATTTAAGAGGATTTGTATATTTTTGTGACTACTTTGTAATAGCTAATACACAAAACACCATCCATAATAGGTCACTCGCTAAATTACTTGTTGAAGAACTGAATAAAAATAAAATCAAGATACATCATATTGAAGGAGAAAAACAAAGTGAATGGATTTTAATAGATTGTTATGATATCATTATACATTTATTTTTACCAGCTGTAAGAGAATATTATGCTATAGAAGATTTATTTGCAGATTTACCACGATGGGACTACTGAGATTCAGACACGGGGCATCAGACACAAGACTATAGACTCTATTTATGCAGGAGATTCTGTGATTCAAGTCTACTGTCTGAATTGCAGTATAGAGGTAAAAAAAGTGAGATGGATTGATAAGAAAAAAGTTGGAAAAGAAATCGGTGATGATATTAAAGTAGTTTTACTTTCAGAGTGTAATAGTACCCAGGATGAAGTATTTAAACTTCTTAAAACAGGTGAGGATAGAGTTATATGTGTTGCGAGTAAGATACAGAGATATGGCAGGGGCAGGTTTGGAAGAGAATGGTTAAGCCCTTCTGGCGGATTATGGTTCAGTATCGGTATCATAAAAAAGATGAAGCTCGAAACTGCAGATACCTTAGTTAAACCCATTACAAAAAAAGTCTACGATGTTATAAAAACCCTGATAAAAAAAGATATTATAACTTATATTAAGGAACCGAATGATATATATATTGACGGTAAAAAAGCCTGCGGGATACTCCTTGAAACGCAGTCTGATTCAAAATATATAAAAAGACTTGTTATAGGTATTGGAATGAATTATTATAATATTATCAGAAAAACTGGTGGTTGCGTCCCGAATTTTGAATATTCGCGTTTATGTGACTATACAGATGCTGATATTACAAATATCTTTATAAATATTTTAAAAAAGATAAAAAAATTTTTTGACACTGAATTATGATTGAAAAATTACTTCTTATGGATATTGGGAATAGTAATACCGATATAGCTGTAGGTGACAATTATGGTAGAATTTTAAAAAAAGTAACTATAGAAACTGTTAAAGATAAACTTCCCCAAAGCTTAATAAATACAGTGGTAGCACTAAAAAGAGAGTATCTATTAAAGAAGGTTATAATCTCTTCTGTTGTGCCTGAGATTGATATTTTACTTAAAGAATTTTTAAAAGGAGATGAGCATTTTATCATTGAATTTGTTAGTTATGAAAAAGTGAGAGAGTTTATCTCAATCCCTTGTCCTTATGAACTTGGTGCTGACAGGATATGTAATGTTTTATACATTGTGAAAACGAGAAGATATCCGGCGATTGTTATAGATGCAGGAACAGCAACTACATTTGACATTATTAATGAAAAAGGAAAGTATATAGGTGGTGTTATTTTCCCCGGTATAATGACTTCTTTTAAATCGCTTGATGTATTTACCTCAAAACTCGGATTGGTAACTGAGCCACAAAAAAGACTTCTCTTGTATTTCGGCAACACTACTAATGAGAATATTCAAATAGGTGTCATAAGGTCCCAGATTTATACTATAAACGGTTTTATTAATGATATAAGGAAGATAGTAAAGAACTATTATATTTGGGGGACAGGTGGAATGTTTAGTAGTATTAAATCCTATTTAGAGGTAAATTGTATAAATTTTAACTTGACATTACAGGGCCTAATTTGTTATTTTAATATTATAAAGGAATTTGATGGGAAAACCGATAATTAAAAGAGATTGGGAAGATAATGAATAATAATAGAAGAGAGGAGACAGAGGGAAGAAGTGAGAAATGAAAAGAGCAGAACCAACAATTAGAGATTATTTAAATGTTTTATTTCGACGGAAATGGTTAGTAGTTTTTTCAATAGTAACGGCTATAATTGTATCCCATTTAATTATATTAAAACAAAAACCAACTTATTATAGTTCTGCTTCAATAGAATTCAAAACAGGTGGTGCGATACAGCAGAATGTATTAGGAAGACCTGTAATCAGGCTTGAGAGCAGTATTCAAACTGCTATGCAGATAATTCAATCAAAAAGGGTAGCGAAAGAGGCATTAAGTATATTGGTTGATTTGTCTCAATTGACCCAGATAGGCAAAGATAAATACATTAAAATATATACTCCGCAACAGATAGAGAAAATAATTGCTTATTTTTTAATAGATAAAAACCTTAATGATGAAGAAAGAGCAAAGGCTATTATTCAAAAGTCAGAAATTATTAGAAATAGTATTTATGTTAGTCGGGACCCGAAAACCAATTATATTATAATAACAGCATCATTTAAAGACCCTCTCATTTCTTCAGCCATAGCTAATAGTGTTGCTGAAGCATATATAAGAGTTGAGTCAGAGGATAGGATCAATCTTCAGCAACGTACCAGAGAATTTATAACAAGTGAGATTGAGTATGCTGCGAATGAGTGGAGGCTTTCTGCAGAACAGCTTTCTTTATTTGAAGACTATGTTAAATACAGTAATGAAATAGCAAAAATAGCTGAAGAAAGAAATAGATTAATTAATGTTTTAAATAACTTACAAAAGAATATGGAGGTAGAGGGTGAAATCCCCTTGTTCCGCACAGGCGAATCTTCGATTGATCAAATTTTGAATGAATATCGTTCACAGTATGTATCAGCTTTAAAGGAGTTTAACAGAGTTAATGATATATATACCGAGATACACCCACAGGTTGAGAAGGCAAAAAGTAATTTAGAAAGAGTAAAATCTGATTTATATGACGAACTCCAAGTACAGATACAGCTCATAGATGATCGGGTTAACAGGACATTAAAGAAAGAGACTGAAGTAAATAAACTTTTAGATGATATTAAAAACAAACTGGATAAAGAATCACTTCAGGACCCATATATTGCCACGGCATACCAGGAGTTCAAGGTTGAGAAAAATTCAACGTTATGGAAATTATTAAACACCAAATTGTACGACTCTCAATTGTTTGGTGATGATTCAGGGGTAGTTATTGTTGATCTTGCTAATTTAGGCACTGTAAGAGGCGGGCTATCTAAAAATGTTACATATTTCGTTGGTCTTTTAATTGGTTTAATAATCGGTATCGCATTTTCATTTCTTGTTGAGAGTCTTGATACCTCAATAGGTACTGTTGAAGAGGTGGAAGATCTTCTTGGGATACCTGTACTTGGCGTTATACCAAGAATAAATATTCAGGACAGTCCTGCGCTTGTTGGAAAGCAAGAAAAAGAAACAGAAAAAGAGCCGTTCTCACCGTTACTTGTGACTTATTTTGAACCTAAATCCATAGTATCTGAAAGTTACAGAACCCTTAGAACGAATCTACAATTTATTGGTTTTAAGGATAGATATAAAACTCTTACTGTTACCAGTTCGGGACCTCAAGAAGGCAAAACTACAACCCTTGTCAATCTTGGTATCCTGATGGCGAATATGGGTTATAAAACTCTGATTGTAAGCACAAATCTAAGAAGGCCGGCTATTCATAAATTCTTTGGTTTTCAGCGTGACCCTGGTATAGTAAATTATCTTGTTGGTGGTGCGGAATGGCGGGAGCTGGTTCTTAGTACTGGTATAAATAATCTTTATTTTATCTCCTCAGGACCTTTGCCTCCGAATCCTGCGGAATTACTCTCAAGTGCTAAAATGGATGATTTTATAAAAGAGGCTTGGGCAGAATACGATAAGGTTCTTTTTGACTCTCCACCTATTATACCAGTTACAGATGCCTGTATACTTACTTCTAAGACTGATGGTGTTCTTCTTGTATATTTTTATAAAAGGGCTGCAAGAGAAGCTGTGCTTCGGTCTAAGGAGCTCATATCAAATGTTGGTGGAAATATATGGGGTGTATGTCTTAATTATATGCAGCCCGAAGGTGAGATGGGACCATCCTATTACTATTCTTATCATTATGCTTATTATGGTGATAAAGACGAAGAGGAACTCGCGTTTCAGTATTATGAAGTACCCAAAGAAGATACTACAGCACCTAAAATCCAGTCTTAAACATCATTAAACTCTCAAGCTATTTTTTAAGTAAAAAATATTTTTGTGCAGGTATGTAATTTTTATTTTTCAGATTGTACAATCTATTATACAGCAATTTTTCTAAGAAGCATATCAACGTCCTGCCTGAGCTTTATAACTTCCATTGCGATCTTTTCATGTTCCTCACGTCGGACAATTACTTCATATAAAGTATTAAGCCGTTGATTTGTTTCATCG
>JBFMHD010000069.1:0-12429 GCA_040752395.1 Candidatus Hydrogenedentota bacterium | reverse complement strand
TCCTGACACCTCTCACTTCTTCCGTTATCTTGCTTCTTGCTTCTTTCGTTATCTTTCTTTTTCGTTATCTTGCTTCTGGCTTCTTGTCTCTTGCTTTTTATCAGAGGAGTTAATTATGGATAAGAAAGATTTGAAACACTATGAAAAAATTCTCCAGGAAGAACTTCAAAAGTTACGTAAAGATTCAGGTGCTGAATTACCATCGACTGACGATGATGATGTTCAGGATTTAGTTGATATGGCTTCTTCGTCTTCTATAAAGGTTGTTGAACAGGGCTTATCCGCCGGTGATAATGAACGTATCAGATTAATTGAGCTCGCCTTGAATAAAATAAAAGACGGGTCGTATGGTAAATGCATTGAGTGCGGAAAAGATATTGAAAAAGAGAGACTCGAGTCTGTACCCTATGCAACAAAATGCGTGAGCTGCAAAAAAAAAGAAGGAAAATGAGGAATTAAAAATTGAAAGCAGTAAGTACAACTTTTTCCGTAGCCACACAGGGGAATTGTGACATAATCGATATAACTTCTAAAGTAACCCAATTTGTCAATAAAGAAAAAATAAAACACGGCATCTTGACTGTTTTTATTCCAGGCTCCACTTGTGGGATTACAACGATTGAATATGAGTCGGGTCTTATCAGCGATTTGAAAGAGGTTGAGGAAAAGATTGTTCCTGAAAATAAAAATTATAAACATAATCTTCGCTGGAGTGATGGTAATGGACATTCACATTTACGCGCATCCCTGATGGGGGCATCGCTTACCATTCCTGTTGTTTCAGGAGAACTGACTTTAGGAACCTGGCAGCAGATAGTAATCTGCGATTTTGATAATAGACCAAGAAATCGAGACATAGTTTTACAAATTATTGGCGAATAAAACATTAATATGATAAAAATTAAATTTTTGTTCTGGTTTTTAATTATATTTCAATCTCTTGTTTCTGAGAATTATTCTTTTAATATTAAAGTAAAAATATTTGAGGATGATGAAATAGTAATTGAAAGTATAGGACAAATTATTATAAGAAGTGCTTCTGGCAAAAGTTATTATACAGGTCTACTTCCTAATCCGATTAAAGCGGTCTGTAAAAATAATAATGTTGTAATAAATGCGGTCTCCTGTAATACACAAAAAGTCCGTATAAAAAAGCTTACCTCGAATTCTATGATAAAAATAAATAGCAGAAGATACAGAGGGAATATCGAGTTATTCTGTCTCGGGAATAAAATAATAGCTATCGAGGTTTTAGATAATATAGAAGATTATATTAAAGGGATAATAAAGCTTGAGATAAATCCCAAATGGAATGTAGAAGCAGTTAAAGCACAGGCTATATGCAGCCGTACCTTTGCGATAGGGAATATGTATACACATAGTTCTGAGGGTTATGATTTCTGCAGCAGACCGCATTGTCAGGTGTATGGTGGTTATGAAGCAGAAGATGAGGCAGGAAACGTTGCTGTAGATGCCACACGCGGGTTCGTTATGTATTATGGTGAAGAGATCGCTGAAGCATATTATTGTGCTAACAACGGTGGTGTAACAGCTTTAAATAGCGAGGTATGGGAAAGAGAAGCTTTACCATATTTTGAAATAAAAAATGATGAATATTCACTTAAAGGCGAATACTCAACTTTCGAGACCTTTATAAGTTTCGCTGAAATTAATAAGTTATTGAATTTAAACTCAACTACACTTGAAATTATACCAGAAGAGATATCACCTTCAGGAAGAATATTAAAATCTATTATAAGATATGATGGTGGCAGAGAGATTGTATTAACTAAAAACGATATAAGAAAAACTCTCGGTTATGATAGATTACGCAGTTCATTGTTTACTATTTTTATTAAAGACAATGGTATATATATAGTTGGGCGTGGGTGGGGACATGGGGTTGGCTTGAGTCAATGGGGTGCAAAGGTTATGGCCGATTCCGGCTATACCTATCAGGATATTATTAATTTTTATTTTCCCGGAATATCTATCAGACGTTTATATTATTAAAAAACTTTTGTAACCGTTAAAGCCACGAAAAGGTCTCCCGGGAAAGTATCATCATGCCTTTGTGCCTCAAACTATCTAAAAAAGCTGGTATGATATACAGCCTCAATGATTTTGATTATAAATTTGATAAGAAACTAATAGCAAAATATCCGCTTAAAGAGAGGGATGAGTCAAGACTTCTTTATTATTCACTCCGGTCGGATGAAATCAGAGAGTATAAATTCAAAGACATTTTAAACCTATTTAATAAAAATGATTTATTGATCTTAAATGATACAAAAGTGGTTAAAGCGAGGATGCATCTGACTGATGAAAGGGGCCGGATGTTTGAACTTCTGTTTATCAGGATGCTTGATGAAGAAGCGAGAAAAATTTATGGTCTTGTCTTCCCAGCGCGTAAACTCAAAAAAGGATTGAAACTTTATCTTGATAAAGACAATTATTTTGAGTTTGTTGAACGTGATAGGGATGGAGGACATTTTATTTTTAATTTTCAGAGCGAATTTTATGAAACACTTGAGCGATTCGGAGAGGTGCCTCTGCCACCATACATAGATAGAAAACAAGAAAAAGGGGATGAAAAAGCTTATCAAACAGTCTTTGCAAAAATAAAAGGTTCGGTAGCTGCACCGACTGCAGGTTTGCATTTTTCAAATGAGTTATTATCAATGCTTACTCAAAAGGGTGTGAATATCGGTTATATAACTTTAGCCGTGGGACCCGCAACTTTTCTTCCAATAAGAAAATTAGATCAGCCTCTCCAACCTGAAGTATGTCATGTGCCTTATAAAACTATAGAACTGATTAAGAGTGCCGTTATAAACAGAACACGCATCTGTCCCGTGGGCACAACAAGTTTACGCTGTATCGAAAGCATAACCAGGGATTTGAAAGAGATAAAAAACAGTCTTGATTTTGAAACATCGCTATTTATTAAACCCGGCTGGTCACCAAGATTTATAACCTCATTAATCACAAACTTTCATCTACCAAAATCGAGTCTCTTTATACTTGTCTGCAGTTTAATCGGCATAGATAAAACAAAAAAGATATATAATTACGCAATAAATAAAAAGTATAGATTTTACAGCTATGGTGACGCCTGTTTTTTTGAACTTTGAGCCAGTAGAGACAGATAAATCCGGCCATTATCTTGCTTCTTGCCTCTTTTTTCTGATACTTCCCACTTCTTCTCCACCTATAACTGAGACTTTATAATATATAAATTCCCCATCCAATAAAAAAACAAAAAATAACACTATAGAAAAATAGAAAAAATGATATAATATGTGATCGGAAGTATTATGTTTCTACCTTAAAAAAAAAGTTGACAATTATATGTGATAATTATAAAAAAATATTTAATTGGCAATATAATTTTGTGAAAACTGACTTCATCAAGTTTCTTGAAGGAGTGAATTAATGAAAAAACATGAAATGTTAAAGTATGAGCGATTAACTTCTAAAAAAAGAAAGTTGAAGAAACAGCTATTCTCTCAGAAAATAAAATCTGTTTATGTGAAAAAAGGGATGAAAGCTGCTACACTTGTGGAGAGTATGGTAGGGATGTCTATTCAGGCAAGAAATCTCGGGCAGTGCGCACAAATATTCGGCAGAATGATTGAGGATAAAGAAAGACCGCTTATTATTATGGGGCTTGCAGGACCACTTATAGCCGCGGGTCTTAGAAAAGTGATAAGAGATATGGTGGTGAATGGATACGTGGATGTAGTGGTTTCAACAGGCGCAATAATGTATCAGGATATCTATCAGGCTCTGGGATACAAACATTATAAAGGTACTCCGGATGCAGATGACAGTGTCTTGAGAGATTTGAGGATAGACAGGATTTACGATACTTATGTTGATGAAGAGTTATTCTGGAAGCTCGATTGCTGGATTAGTGATAAAGCGTTTGAACTCGAACCGGGAAATTATTCGAGCAGAGAGTTTATGGAGTTTCTCGGTACAAAAATAGATGACCAGGAATCTATTGTATATCAAGCTTCAAGACTCAGAGTACCTATATTTGTACCGGCATTGAACGATTCGTCTATCGGCATAGGGCTTACTGAACAGAGACATATCTGTAAGTTTAATAACGTTCAAGGTGTGTCAATAGATTCAATTCAGGATAATTATGAACTCACACAAATTATAGTAAAATCTCATAAAACCGCTGCGGTCTACGTGGCAGGAGGGGTACCAAAAAATTATATCAATGATTCAGTGGTTATGGGATACATTTTTGGTATAAAACGCGGACATTCGTATGCAATACAGATATCTACCGCCATAGTTAATGATGGTGGGCTATCGGGTTCTACTCTAAGTGAAGCAAAATCATGGGGCAAGATAGCTAAAGAAGCGCATTCCTGTTTTGCATGGGTTGAACCGAGCGTCGCGTTACCATTATTGTATGCCTATGTGGTGGATAGATTTAAACCCGGCTGCAGAGGCAGACTCAGGTTTGAATGGGAGAAAGAGATATTGAAATCCATAAAAATGGTATGAGATATGAGGTAATAGTTGTGGGTGGTGGCCATGCAGAATGTGAAGCAGCTTCTGCTTCCTCTAAAATAGGGGCTAATACTCTGCTTGTAACAAACAATATCAAGACCATAGCCTAGTGCTTCGTAACAAATATTGTTGACGAATAATTACTTTATAGTATGATATCTCCACAAAAAGGAGGAGATATCAGCTCCGCTGAGACTCATAGCTGATAAAGTCGTTGAACTGGGAATGGTTGAAAACATTTCACACCAAACAGTTAAAAGGATATTAAAAAAAACGAACTTAAGCCGCACCTGAAAAGGCAATGGTGCATCAACCAGATTACCTCGGAGTTTATCTGGCGAATGGGGGAGGTTCTCGATATATATGAACAAGAATATGATCCTCGACGACCAGTCATCTGTTTTGAGGAACGACCTTGCCAGCTCAGAGGAGAAGGCACAAAGGCACAGAGAAAGGCACGAAGGAGTAGTTATATGTTTCCAGTACAGCGTGGTCGTAGATTAAGAAGGAACGAAAATATTAGAGCGCTTGTTAGAGAAACAAGAATATCTTTAGATAACCTTGTTATGCCTTATTTTGTTGTTCCTGGCGAAAATATAAAAAAAGAAATATTATCGATGCCAGGGAACTATCATTTCAGCATAGACAAACTTATTGAAGAATTAAAAGAGATCGAGCAACTCGGCATAAAAAGTATTATGTTATTTGGTATCCCTGAACGAAAAGATGAACAGGGGCAAGAAGCGCATAGTAAAAGAGGCATAGTCCAGAGAGCTGTTTCAGAAATAAAAGACAGAGGAATAAATTTAACTATTATAACTGATGTCTGTCTTTGTGGATATACTTCTCATGGTCACTGCGGTATAGTGAAAAACGGGGTTATTGATAATGATGCTACACTGGAAATAATTGCTAAAACCGCACTCTCGCATGCAAGAGCAGGAGCTGATATCGTAGCGCCCTCTGATATGATGGATGGCAGAGTAAAAGTAATAAGAACATTACTCGATGAACACGGTTATAAAGATACATTAATTATGTCCTATGCTGCTAAATATGCATCTGCTTTTTATGGCCCTTTTAGAGAAGCTTTCGAATCTACGCCCGCTTTCGGAGATAGAACATCTTATCAAATGGACCCACCTAATATAAAAGAAGCTATGAAAGAAATTGCTATGGATATAGAAGAAGGTGCTGATATTGTAATGGTGAAACCTGCGTTGTGTTATCTTGATGTTATAAGTAAAGCTAAAGAGCGATTCGATGTACCAATAGCTGCATATTGTGTTAGTGGTGAATATACTATGGTTGAACTTGCTGCTGATAAAGGACTGATAGATAGAAACAAAGCTATATTTGAGATACTTATCTCGATAAAAAGAGCAGGCGCTGATTGTATTATTACTTACTTTACAAAATACGTTGCAAAAATACTTAGAAACCCTTAAAAATTGGAACCTCGTGAATACTAAAAATGGATAAAATAGATAAAAAATTGCTTTTTGATTATCAAAAAGATTTCCAGCTATGCAGGTATCCATTTAAAAAAATCGCTGATAAAATAGGTATATCTGAAAATGAAGTAATAGATAGAATAAAAAAGCTTAAACAAAAGGGATATATAAAGAGATTTGGTGTTATCATTGATCTAAAAAAATGCGGGTTTAAATCTACTCTCTGTGCCGTAGAAGTACCTCCGAATAAAATGAATAAATTTATCTCGGTACTTAACGATATAAATAATATAACCCATAATTATCTAAGGGAAGGTGGAAGATACAATTGCTGGTTTACTCTTCAAGCAAAAAAAGGGGGCGAAATAAAATCTATAATCAGAAAAATAGAAAGATTAACGGGCATTAAGATAGAATCCTTCCCACCAGAAAAGGTCTTCAAAATATCAGCTATTTTTACTGCCTTCTTGCTTTTGCTTCCACATCAATTGCTCATTGAAGACCTGTTGTTTTTCGTCAAATTGGTCTGTGGAACTTGTCTTTCTTATTAACCTGGCACGTAATAATTGTTTGCTCGGCGACATTCTGTGAATACCTGCATTATACTTTGCATACGGATGTAGATGTTTGTTAGCTGAGATGCTTTTATACTGCTCCCCTGATTAGAATGGTCAGGTCAAAATGTGCCGAAAATTTACTAAAAAATGTCTCGACAAACAGGGAGCACTACAAGGAATATTCAAACCGCTATTGCAATTTTTTTCTTACCGTTAGATTTTTTTATATAGATATTTTTATATGTGTGCGCTTTACCTCTTAAGTATTCACAATATTCTTTAATGCTGAAGTTAAATTTTTTAGAAATTTCCAGCCTGTTTTTTCTCACTTCTTCGACGATAATATCTTTCATTATATTTCACCTCCGATAAGTTCTTCGGGACTGCAAATAATTGGAACTTTTAAATGATTCTTTTGATTAAAATTAAATAGTTTAATCTTGGTTTCTACATTTGCTAAATGAGTACAATTCCACGTTAATAAAATATCAAGTTGATAAATAACCGTATGTGCTATATGAATACAATCAAAATATTTCTCTTTTGGAAACTTAAACTGCTTTGCATATGTTATTGCTAATCTTTCAACATCTTTTGAGGTATGCAGAATCGTAATACCTTCAATTAATTTGACTCTTTTTTCTGCTAAAGCAATATCACCTTTTGACATCTCTTCAGAAACTGCATCTGAAATAAATAAGTCATAATTTGCTTTATAATTATTCCACCAGTTTTTAGTAATTTTCTGGTGTGCCCGAATTATTATATCATGGCTTTCTCTCGAAATATAATAACTCGGAATAGTGGTTTCAATATAAACTTTTCTTTTCATATATTAAATTATACAACATTATTAGTATTATTTCAAATGATTTTTTAAACCTTATTTAAAGTTTGATATCAAAAGAGAGTGTTGAAAAAGTCTCCTTAAAAAATAAAGGGTAGCAAGTTTTGTAGATAAGGATGTATACTGCTCCCCTGATTAGAATGGTCAGGTCAAAATGTGCCGAAAATTTACTAAAAAGTGTCTCGACAAACGGGGAGCAGTATAAATGAATATAGTTATATACTGCTAACACTACAAGAGCCTGGTGCGAAGACGATTAATATTTTCTCTCTATTTAAAAAATCAGCTATGGTGGAGTATATTTTCTGCCGCAAACTGCCACTACTGTCTGAATCACACACAAAAAAAAAAAAAAAATGAAAAAAAACTTGACAAAGGGGAAAAAATAATTATAATATGAATGATAATGAGAAACAATCTCATTTTGTAGGCGGGATGATATATGGAAGAGCTGTTAGAAAAATTTAAAGAATATTTGAAGAGAAACAATCTTAAATTTACACCTTCGAGAGAATTGGTCCTCAAAGAAGTATTCGCAACTCGTGACCATTTTAATGTTGATGAACTTTATGAAAAGTTATGTAAAAAGGGACTTAATATTTCACGTGCCACAGTATATCGCACCATGCCTATTCTTGTGGAAACAAAAGTTATCCAGAGATCGTTAGGAAGCTTTAATAAAAATTACTACGAGTATACTTATGGACATACTCACCATGACCATCTTATATGTACCAAATGTGGTAGAATCATTGAATTCAGCGAGGAGAGGATAGAAAAGTTGCAGATGGGAATTTGCAAGAAATACGATTTCGAACCAGTAGAACACAGATTGAGTATAAAGGGATTATGTATTAAATGTAGGTAATTTTTTTGATAGTTTATTGCGATTGCGTTTCAATTGCAAATTGTTGGAGGTGACTGAAGAAGGTACCCGGAGATGAAATGATGGCTAGCTTAAGAGAGAATATATTACATCTAAAGGAAATCCTCAACCATATCCACAAAGATGTGGAACACATTACAAAATTTCTTACTGAGTGTAAGGATTGTAAATGGTACCAGGAAATGATTGTCCACATAAATGATGTGGATGGACATATCCATAATCTGCTTGAGCATACGGATCACCTTGAGACCATACATTTTACAGGGTTGCCATCAAATAACGAACAACTGTATACAAATCCGAATCCATCAAGCCCTGTCCCACTGAGTTTGATTCCACCAAATACAAGAGCACAGGTTGTGACTCTTGATACTGATAAAGACGCGAGGGAGGATATTGAGCATATAATAAAAGACATCGCTCATATGCATAATGATATAAAACATATGTGTGGTGACTTGAATGTGAATAAAGAATGCCCGGGTTATAGAGAAATGATTACGCATATAAAAGAATTAGATGAGCATACTAAAGATGTCTCAGGACAGATAGGTTATATCAAAGATGAATATTCAACTCGTTTAACGGATATGGGAATTTGGGTAGGTTCGATCGTTGAAGTAGTGACCAAAATTGCTAATGGGCCTATATTGTTAGCTGCTAAAGATGGCCGTATCAGTATAGATTTTGATAGAGCTAAGAATATTAAAGTTATTCCTTTGGTTGAAAAACGCTGGCAGCATCGTCATCGACATCGTCGAGGATGGTTTAAACATCTATACTGACCACTCAGCTTTCTTATTTTGAGAAGCTGGTTATAAAATGGAGAGAAGAAAAATGACATTAGATGATGTGAAACCCGGTCAGGAATGCAGAATTATTGATGTAAAATTAGGCGGAGTAACCGGACAACGTTTATCAGATATGGGATTTATTTCCGGTACAAAAATAACAGTAATTCGTAATGCACCGTTAGCGGACCCGGTTGATCTTTTAATACGGGGAACACATGTTGGTGTACGTCACGCTGAAGCCAAAGGTGTAGAGGTAGAATTGTTATGAACGAAAAAATAATAGTAGCAGTAGGAGGACAACCTAATTCAGGTAAATCTACAATTTTCAATATGCTTACAGGCGCCAGACAGTTCGTAGCCAACTATCCCGGTATAACAGTTGAAAAGAAAACAGGTTTTTATAGGTATAAAGGAACTAAATTAGAATTAGTTGACCTTCCGGGAACTTATAGTCTTACTTCTTATAGCCTGGAAGAACGTGTATCAAGAGACTTTTTGTTGCACGAAGCTCCTGACGTAGTGGTAGACGTAGTAGACGCGTCCAATTTAGAGCGTAACCTTTATCTGGCATTTCAACTGGCTGAAATGGACTTGCCGCTAGTAATCGCTTTAAACATGATGGATATAGCTAAAGCACGTGGTCTTGATATTGATATAGAAACACTATCGCGCGAGCTACAAGTACCTGTTGTACCCACTGTGGGGAACAAAAGCAAAGGGAAAAAAGAGCTTCAGGAAGCCATCCATAGTGCCGCAGCAAAGAAAATTTCACCTATTCGTCTTAATTATGGAAAAGAGTTAGAAGAAATATTAGCTCGGTTAGAGAACAAACTACAGGCAGATCCAGGAATTAAGGAAAGCAGATATCCTTTAAGGTGGTTAGCAGTAAAATTGATGGAAAACGATTCTGAAGCTAAAAAATTAGTCAAAAAATACGGCCGGGATGCTGATACTATTCTTGCTGATGTTGATAGAGAAAACGAACAATTTACCCGGCTATATAACAAGTCTCTGGACAAAGTTATTGCCCAGGCACGCTATCGGGTTGCTGAAGAGATTGCCGGACGATGTATTTATCGCAAAAAACCGTTAGGAAGAACACTTACTGATAAAATTGATAGAATCGTTTGTAATAGATTCTTCGGTCCGATTTTCTTGGTAGCAACTATTTATGTTTTGTATGAACTTGCTATAGTTCAAGGATACAAACTTACTGATTATACCTGGCCTGTTTTAGCAGGTATTCGTAATCTTATTGCTTCAGTACTTCCTGAAGCCGGGTTTGTGTTTGACCCATTGTGGCGAACACTGCCTTTAGGTGTAATTGATGGCATTATGGCAGTACTGAATTATATACCTATATTCTTAATCCTTTTTGCCTTAATAGCTATCTTAGAGGATACAGGTTATATGGCTCGTATGGCTTTTATACTGGACCGAATATTCAAATATTTCGGGTTGCATGGACAATCTATCTTACCGTTGGTTCTTGGTGGATTATACGTAGGTGGGTGCGCTATACCCGGGGTTATGTCTTGTCGTGGGATAAAAGATGAAAGAGCACGAATGGCAACAATTATGATTGTTCCATTGATGAACTGTTTAGCGAAGATACCTTTATATGTACTCCTTATAAGTATATTCTTTACCCAGCACAAAGGGTTGGTAATGTTTTTTATCGCTACTATCACTATTCTTGTTGCTTTGCCGGTTGCTAAGCTATTAAGTATCTCTGTGCTCAAAACACGGGAAACAGCACCATTTGTCCTGGAGATGCCTACTTATCATCTTCCTACTTTTCAGGGGATACTACGCCGCTCCATTGAGAGAGTGTGGCTCTTCGTCAAAAAGATCATAACCATTGTTACTGTTGTGATGATAATTGTCTACGTTCTTATTACTTTTCCTGGATTAAACCAGGAAAGACGTACGTACTATAAGAACCAGGAAAACCAGGAAATCGGATCATTATTTGGGACCAGCGGAGAGGACAATCCTTACCAGAATTTTTTGGCTGGTTCCCGGTTAATGGAGTTTATCAAATACGAACAAAAGTATAAAAAAGCTGAAATGGGTATAGAAGATGAATCAAAAAAGATGGCAATCGACCATAAATTTTTGATAATGAACCCTGAATTTTTTAAAATTGCAAACAAAGGTGTAGTAAGTTTGGAAAAAGAGAAGATGAACTGGTTTACGAAATATCTTGCAACCTATAATAAAGATAAACAAGCTTTTCTATCAACCTGGTATAAATCGCAAAACAAAAACAAAAGAGCCAAACTAAAAGCTGAGTTCTATCGGAAATGGCAAAATATAAATCATGAGTTCTTTGCTATAATAAGGATAGGTAGCGTCAATATCAAAGGGAACAAAATTATAGATAAAGATGCTAAAGAAGTTGCTGTAGCCTACAAGAAACTTTCACAAAAAATGAAGATGTTACGTAAGGAAATAAAGGACGAAGTAGTCACTACAAGTTTTCTCGGACGTATAGGCCGATTTTTGGAACCAATCACTAAATTTGCGGGGTTCAACTGGCGTGTAAATTTGGCTCTTATAAGCGCATTTGCTGCTAAAGAAAGTAGTGTAGCAACTTTAGGAAGTATTTATCAACCATCAGCCGAGAGTGAGGAAAAACTTGAACAAACGTTAGTTGATAAGGAAAAAGGCTGGACGCCGTTACATGCGCTGGCAATTATGTTGTTTATGGCTATGTATCCTCCATGTATTCCTACTCTGCTTATGGTACGAGTTGAAACAGGTAGTACAAAATGGATGCTTTTTGCTACTATATATCCGATTGTTTTGGGATTCATAATATCTACGCTGGTGTTTACGATAGGAACCCTTTTTAATGTTTCAGCGATGCAAATGATATTTGGTATATATGTCCTTGCCATTGTATTCATGGTAACAATGGGTATGATTCAACCGAAGACAAAAACCATACCATAATAATTAGATTTTGCAGGAGGTGAGCTATGAAAAAGTTTGTAATTTGTTTTATTAGTGGGTTATCGCTGTTATTACTTGTAGGACGTGTTTATGCACATACTCCTATAATGTTTATCGAGGACAATGGTGATGGGACCATATATGTGGAAGGAGGTTTCTCTGATGGGTCTTCAGGTGCAGGCGTGAAAATTTTGTTGAAAGAAAAAGCTACTGGTAAAGTGCTCTGGCAAGGTAAATTGAATGTGAGCGGTTGTATAGAGGCGCTCAAGAAGCCAAACGTACCTTACCTGGTTGTGTTTGACGCTGGTCCAGGCCATGTAGTTGAAAAGGAAGGTCCTCCGTTGAGTCCTGCTGAAGCTGGGGTTAAAGAAGAAAAAAAGAGTGTGGAGAAGCCGAA
>JBFMHD010000068.1:0-12467 GCA_040752395.1 Candidatus Hydrogenedentota bacterium | reverse complement strand
TAGCCCGGGAGATGGGCATTACCAGAGCCAGAGTTAGCCAGATAATGGCACTCCTTAAACTGGCACCAGAAATCCAGAAGGCTCTTCTGTCCCTCCAGGAACAGAAGACAATCCGCTTCTTCTCGGAGCACCGCCTGCGACCACTCTTAACAATAAAAGATCCGATAGAACAGATAGAAGAATTCAAGAAAATAGAAGAGAAAATTTAGCCCCCTCTATGAATATAGATCGCAGGATAACATTTCCAGCATATACAACGTTGCAAAGGAGAAGGGCATAAGCCCGCAGCATATATGCTGTGTTAGGTAATGCGGTGGCGTCATTCTTTCTTCAATCTCTCAATTTCTTTTCTGATTTCTTCAATAACCGAGTCGTTATGGATGATTTTCTTTTTCCCTTCCTTTACTGAGATAACATAGAATACTTTACCTCCATATTTGGCGGTAAATTTCTCATGTGTCTTTTTTTGAAATTCTAATTCATTGATGATTTGGGTAATGTAAGCATATCCTGCTGGTTTAATTTGAAGCCCAATATATTTCTCCTTAACCTTAATGAAAAAATCAACATTATATCCTCTATCCCATTCATCTGGGGCCGGTTCCACTTTAACACCTAATGCCTCTTGTAATTGCCCATAAATGGTTTGTATTTCAGACTGATAGCCCTCGTAGGTTCTACCAATTACCAAATTAATGATAAAATCAATACAAGCTTCCTCTGTTATGCTTTCTATTTCTGCTTGACATACTTCGGTTATCTTTATGTATAGCCTTCTGCCAAGTTCTTCCAAATGCTGTTTGGAGTAGACATTTTTATAATAATACTCCTCCCAATCCTTCAAGGACTTAGGGGAACACTTTCTTATCAATTCCGAAACCGGACCAACTTTGTTTTTCTTAGTCAGCCCCCACCTCATATTCGCCTGATTCAATATCCATTCTTTTGCCATTTATACTCTCTTCCGATAAGTCAAGAACTTAGATTTGTATTTATAGTTTTTTGCAACATCCACGTCAGCCAAACCATTTTTAATCAAATGAGCATTTAAAAAAGTCTTATTCCACAAATAAAGATAACAAAGCAAGTTATTTTTCTCATCATACTTTGTAGTATCGAACTTTATGAATACCTTTTGTCCACGCGTTTTATTCCTTAAAAATTGAATAGCCTCTCCATTCTTTTCTGGCTTCTCTTTTACACCCAATAACTTGATTTCTAATCCATTATTTAAAATCAAAATTTCTGGCGAGACTATTTCTTTCACAGTATAATATGTTTCCCTTTCAGAATGAGAATTGTCTATTTTAGAGCCAAACCTTAATTTTCTGGGGTCAATCTTTTTGTCAAATCTTATAGGATCTTTGAAGATGTAAGGCAATCTTTTAATCTCTTCTTTAAAGTTTAGTCTCATATCTTTTTGCTTGATTATCTCAAAACTGGCATTTTGAAAAATAGTACTTTGTCTTAGTCCGAGTTTTTCTTTTATGCCTGCTAAAAATTCCTCGTTTATTTCATATCCAACTGAGTTTCTATTCAGGTTCTTAGCTGCCAAAGAGGTAGTTCCACTTCCAAGAAATGGATCAAGCACAGTATCCCCGACAAAACTGAACATTTTAATAAGTCGCTTCGGCAATTCTTCAGGAAACATCGCCAGATGTTCATCCTGTTTTTCTCCCGAAAAATTCCAGTGTCCAGTAAAGTATTGATTCCATTCCTCTTGAGTTAATTTTGATTGTTCTTTAACTTCGTGATTTACTTTTGGCTGATTGCCATATTTTTTGAAAATCAAGATAAATTCATAATCAAGTTTAAGAATCCCACTTCTTGGGTAAGGGAAAGAACCCATTACTGTTGCGCCACCAGTGGTATGGCAAGTAGTGACTTTCTGCCAGATGATAGCACCCATGTAATCAAAACCAACGTTTTCACAGAACTTGATTATCTCTGTTCTTATCGGAATGACTTTATACCTTCCATAATATACAGAACGAGCAAACTGGTCGCCAATATTAATACATAAACGACAACCTTTATGTAAAACCCTGTGGCATTCGTCCCACACCAAATTAAGGTTGTTTATATATTCTTCATAAGTATCATTGAAACCTATCTGCCTTCCATTCCCATAATCCTTTAACTGCCAGTAGGGAGGAGAGGTAATAATGAGATGAACTGATTCATTTACAACCTCCTTCATTTGCCTTGAATCACCAATTATTATTTTGTGTAGCGTTTTCATATCATATTCTCAAATGGTTTTGTCTTGCTTAAAGCCACCATTTCGCCTAATTTAAAATAACCGAAACAGTTCGTTTGTGCACAACTTTATATATAAACTCCCCTGCGTGTTAACCACGCTGGGTGCAGTGAATCGTATTGACTGGCTCCGCATACCGCCCATTCACTGCGAAGATATTCCCTGGTGGCAGGAGTTCAATATCTACCAGGAAATCAGAAACAGACGACTATTTATAGGCATCGGCATGCCACCGGTCAAGCCCCAGAAGGTTTATGAATGCCCACTTCTGGAAGCCAGACGCTACGAGAACCTATTCAAGGCCCCATTCATAAAAACACAGTCCGATATAGCCCGGGAGATGGGCATTACCAGAGCCAGAGTTAGCCAGATAATGGCACTCCTTAAACTGGCACCAGAAATCCAGAAGGCTCTTCTGTCCCTCCAGGAACAGAAGACAATCCGCTTCTTCTCGGAACGCCGCCTGCGGCCTCTTCTTAATATAAAAGAGTCATCAAAACAAATCCAAGAATTCAACAAAATGAAAGAACAAATAAAATTACTTCCAGGTTAATACTACTTTCTACCTTTCCATATCGCCGCTTGAATTACTGAAAATCTATCTTTAACTCCAAAGTTCTTATACAAATTCTCAGTCACAGTTCCTGTGGGATAATTGGTTTTCTCTTGTATCGCCACGAGCTCTATTGCAACAAGCAAAAATTCTACTGTAAATTCTCCAACCTTATCCAAGTCTCTAAAAAGGTTCAATGTGTTCGGGTTTAAAAAACTGAAGGGCCGGTGGAAATGTAACCACAGGTTTAATCTGGCTTAGCATTATTAGAATGTGGTCTTTTAATTTTAGAGTTAATGATGAATTATAGGCATGTTTAACATACATCTCTACAATCAAGTGAACATGTGCAGGGGTTCTTTCACGCTTATTTGGTTCTCTGAATTTTACAATAAAGTCATAGGGAGATTGTTGTTTGCTGCCAGGATAAACTTCAAAATGCACATTTGCCTTGGTTATATAAACAAGGTCGTCTTCTTGCATTCGTTTGACTTTCCATATTTTGTAAGAGGATTCCAGATAGTAATAGATTGCTTTTAACAAGCTAAAGAGTTTCTTCATTTTTTACCTCATAAACGAGTAAATATTGATGTGCTATTTTTAAATAATCCCCCGGGTTTTTTGGGGGTAAATTTGTATCTTTTTGAATAATAACTATAATCTCCTTGAGCCATAAATTATCAAGCACCAATATATCTACCAACCTTTTGGCAATAGGTTCTATATACCCATTTATTCTTACATCCTGGGTTTGAATTACCAAAAAACCGCCTTTCTTGAGTGAATTCAATTTTGTGATCTCATTTATTTCTTGTAAGTAGGTTTCAATATTTGGTTGTGAAGGACTGCCATTCAAAAATGGTGATTTTATGAAAAGCAATCCCTTGTTCCTTTTTTCTCCTTTCTCAGAGAAGCATGCTTCAATTTTAGAATGAAAATTAAAAGTAACAGTCGAATAGCCATCACCGTTTGAATATCGGTCAATCACATTCTTATTTAACCGTTTTTCAAAATCTTTCCCTGGTAAAATCCATACTGTTCTGGCCTCAAGTTCGTCTAATTTCCTCTTTAGTGGCGGTTTTTCCAAGGTGGGAGCAACTAAACCATAACCCACACCTTTCTCTTTTACTCTTAAAGAAAGAGGTGTTTTGGGTTTTTCAAAAATTGGTAAATACTCGTGAGCCAAGAGAAGGAAATTATATTTTATACTATTGGCATACCAAAATCCTGTAGTTTTACAGTTGTGTTGGCGTTTAATAACAAGCTCTCTTAACTGAAAACCAGCATTCAGATAAACATTTATAAGTTGAAAACCTAATGGAATTACATGTTTTTGCCTACGTGTGTCACCTATTAAGATAGCGCATTGTCTACCAGGCTTTAGTACTCTAAAACTTTCTTTTGCAACTTTAGCCATTTCTCTTAGGAATTCATCAATATCGAAGAATGATAGATCGCCTTTTTTAGAATCTGTGTAATGAATAATATTCGCATAGGGAGGGTGAGCGCAGATTAAGTCTATGGAGTTATCTTGTATGAATGATAAATCTCTTGCGTCGCCAACTGATAATTCTGGCTCATAAATTTTCAAATTGTTTTTTTCATCAATAAAAGTCAACTGCTTTGATTCTATGCTAAAATCTATATTCTTCTTTGCCAGTTCAATGGCCTTATCATTAATATCAAATGCTATACACCTTCTTCCAAGTAATCTTGATTCTACAGCAGTTGTTCCCGCGCCACAGAAATAATCTAAAACCAATTCACCGGGCTTTGAATATTTAAGAATCACATTACGAGGAATGTATGGAGACCAATTGCCTCTGTATTCTCCACTGTGAGTTGCCCAATTACCTCTCTCTTTAAAATTCCAAACAGTAGTTTGTTCTTCCTTAAAGTCCTTTGGGTAAAGTCGTTTTACTTTTTTAGAAACCTTGAAAGCACTAATGTTGAGCCCTTGTGATTTAGTAATAAGTTTTTCAATATATCTGAAAGTAACTCCATATTTTTGCCCAATTTCTATATCAGGAGTTCCTTTTGCTTTTTCCCGTAAGATTGCTTCCTGAAATTCTTTCTCGGTTTTAAAACTTAATTTTTGCATATAATCTTTACCTTAATATACTTTGAACCCCCTGCACTGTTAACCAGTCTGGGTGCCATGGATCGTATTGACTGGCTCCGCGGGCAGGAATCGAACCTGCAACCTACTGGTTAACAGCCAGCCGCTGCTACCGATTGAGCTACCGCGGAAATTTATTAAAACCTTACCCTTTTTATATAATTATTTTTTAATGTCAAGACAAAATAATTAAAAATAGTATTCCCTCAGAACGTGTGAAAAAATTAGACTTTTTTAGAAAACTGGGAGTGATAATAAAAGAGTTAGTCGGTATTAATGATGATTATTTCACACGTTCTGATGCATTACTAAAAATAAGTAATCTATAAACCAAACACCGAACTTAGGAACTAAAACCAAAGACTGATGGGATACATAGAAGACAAACAGAGAGCTCAAATAATTTATTTGACAAATATAATAATTATTGATACCAGAAACTTTAACCTGTTAAAAAATTACATTAAAGAGAGAGGCCCACTGCTTTGTAGCATTATCTCTAATGGGATTAATTTAGCTTGGCGAGGTAATCTTTATGAAGGACAGACCATTGAAAATATTTTCAGGTAATTCAAATCCGGTCCTTAGTCAGGAAATCTGTGATTATTTAAAGATCCCTTATGGCGATGTAGTTGTGACTCAATTTTCAGATGGTGAGATCAGTGTAAAATACAATGAAAATATTCGTGGTGCTGATGTATTCATCGTGCAGCCCACCTGTTATCCCGCAAATAGAAATATTATGGAATTATTGCTTATGGTTGATGCTGCCAAACGCGCCTCGGCAGAAAGGATAACAGCAGTTGTCCCATATTTCGGGTATGCGAGGCAGGACAGGAAAGATCAGCCGCGAGTACCAATCTCTTCTAAACTTATAGCAAATCTTATAGTAGCAGCAGGAACAGATAGAGTTCTTGCAATGGATTTACATGCGGACCAGATTCAAGGCTTCTTTGATATACCAGTTGACCATCTCTATGCTGCACCGGTTATTATCGAATATATCAAAACTAATTACAATGTTGATGAAGTTGTTATAATTTCGCCTGATGCAGGTGGTGTTGAGCGTGCTCGAGCGATTGCAAGCAGGCTTGGCTGCACACTTGCTATAATAGATAAACGTAGACCTAGAGCTAATGTATCCGAGGTTATGAATGTCATCGGCGAAATTGAGGGCTATATCAATATTTTAATCGATGATATAATTGATACCGCGGGAACTATAGCTAAATCCGCTTTTGTATTAAAAGAACGCGGTGCTAAAAAAATCATAGCTGCATGTACTCATCCTGTCTTATCAGGTAATGCTATAGATAAAATCGAAGAATCCCCAATCGAAGAACTTATAGTAACTAACACTATACCGCTTACTAATAAAAAACTGAGTAAAAAAATAACAGCTTTATCGGTCGCTTCTCTTCTGGGCGAGGCTATTATTAGAATCCATAACAATTCAAGTGTAAGTTCGCTGTTTATATAACCAACAAAGGAGTCAACATAAGCGCGTTTGCGCTCTACACAACGTATGAAAAACCAGATGTTTGTTTATCTTGCTTCTTGCTTCTTGCCTCTTGCTTCTACTTGATATTATTAGAGTTACAGCGTTTTTCAGAGGAGGATAAGCAAATGGCTGAGTTATTAACTATAAAAGTCACAAAAAGAGATACAGGTAACAAATCATTAGTGCGTTTTATTCGTAGAAATGGTGATATACCCGGAATAATATATAGTTCCTCGATAGAACCAATACCTATATTAATCAATCCAAAAGAATTAGACAGGATACTTCATAAAAAAATAAAATTATTCGAGGTTGAGCTAAATAGTAAAAAATATCCTGTCATTATCAAGGCTATTCAAAAGGATGTAGTAACAGATAAAATAATTCATTTTGACTTTCAAAACATAAAGCTTGATGAGGAAGTTACAACAAATGTATCTATTACAATCACAGGCATTTCACCTGGCATTAAAATGGGTGGTATCCTGGATATACTCCTTAAAAGTATCAAGATTAAATGTCTGCCTTTAGATATTCCTGAAAAAATAGAAGTAGATATCAGCAATTTGAAAATAAATGATGCTCTGCATATAAAAGAATTAAAATTTTCTGATAAAATAAAAGTTTTGCATTCGCAGGATGAGACCGTTGTAGTGGTAGTGCCGCCAGCTAAGGAAGAAGAGCTCGAGGTATCTAAAGCTGCTGTTGAAGAGCCTGAGGTTATTAAGAAAGGCAAAGAAGAAGAAGAAGAGGTTGAAGAAGGTGCTGCTGCTACTCCTTTAGAAAAGCCAAAAGCAAAAGAAGAAGCAAAGGCTAAAGAAACAGCTCAAACACAGGATAAAAAAGAGAAACCAACTGAAAAGCCACCGAAAAAATGAAAAGAACCAATGTGGAGTTTTTGATAGTAGGTCTGGGTAATCCAGGAAAAGAATACGTCTATACCAGGCATAATATAGGGTTTATTGTTATTGACAGGTTGTTTGAAAAAATTGGTATCCTAAAGTGGGGAAAAAAATATAAAGGATTTTTCTGTAGTGGAAACATTGGTGGTAGTTCTTTTGCATTATTAAAACCTTTGACTTACGTTAATCTTTCAGGAGAATCAGTAATCAGTGCTTTTAATTCTTTATCTCTTACTTCCTCGCAATTACTTGTAATTTATGATGATGTTGATTTACCTATTGGCGAGATAAAGTTCAGGAGAGGGGGAAGTGCAGGGGGACATAATGGTATTGAAAATATTATTTATCATTTCAACTCAAACGATTTTTTCAGGTTAAGAATAGGTATTGGGCCAAGAATTAAAAACGTAGATTTAAAAGATTATGTTTTAAGTAATTTCACAGAGACCGAAATAAACGAATTAGAAAAGATATTAGATAATATAGTAGAAATTTTAATTCAATGCATAAAATTTGGACCAATAAAAACACAAAATATCTATAAAAAACTCCTATGATTGATGATAGATTAAGAGACTTGATAGATAATGAAAGATATGAAGAAGCTTTAATGTTGTTAAACTCAAATAACATCGAACCAACTAATCCTAATTATATTTATTCATATACAATAATATATTACAGGCTAAAAAATTTTTCTAAAGCCTTAACTTTAATAGAGTGGTTAATTAAAGATTCTAAATCACCATATTATTTAGTTTCCAAACTATTAAAAGGTTTTATACATAAAGAATTACATCAGTGGGAGGAAGCCCATAAATCTTTTTTAGATTTCTACCTCGAGTTTCCGCAATCCGTTCATAGAAACGAAGCTGGTTTTCTCTCTTGTTTATGTCTTGAAGAACTTAAAAAGTTTGAAGAAGCTTCTTTTTTATATAAAAAACTCTATACAGATAATCCAAATAGTAATATAATAGACGAGGTATTATTCAGATGGGGTTATTGTCTTGACAGGGTTGAGGAATGGACTCTTGCGCGAGAAAAATATCTTGAAATTTTAACCCGATTTCCTGAAAGCTCAAAGAAGCGGGAAATATGTTTTATGGTAGGGATGACATATTTCAGACAGAACTCGTTTGAACTTGCTAAAAAGTATTTTGAAGAAGCATCTCAATATGATAATGAGACCCCATCGTTTTTAAACGAGATGGCTTCTGAACTATTAAAAATTAGCGGCGAACGAAGTGTTGAATCAAAAAAAGTTCATTCTAAATATGACCCATATTCGTAAGATAGCGTGGTCGCCGTATCCGGAGGTTAGAGGTTATGAAAAATAAAATTATTTTATTATTATTGATACCTTTATTATTTGCTTCATGTTATGAAGTAAAACTGGAACTCCCAACTTATATAGAAAAAATTTATGTGAAAAAGTTCGTAAACGAAGTTGGTGAATATAACCTTGAGGTAGACGTTACAAATACTGTTATAGGTGAATTTTTAAAGGATGGGAGACTACAGATTGTAGATAAAGAATCAGAAGCCCATGCTGTTTTAGAGGGTGTTATAACAAAATATGAAGTACAGCCGATTGCCTGGGATTATGTGAAAAATATTGTGACAGAAAACAGATTAAAGATTAGTGTTCGAATAAGGTTTTACGATAAAGTAAAGAACGAATTACTTTTTGAAGACTATACTCAGACAGGCGGTTATCTATCTGGCGAAGCGAGTTTTTCTGTTGTGGCTTCTACGCCTGAGACTGAAAAAGATGCTAAATATAGAGCTGCCCTGGATCTGGCAAAGGATATTGTCTCAAGAGTTATTGAGGGCTGGCCTGAAGCTGAGTCTTACCAGGAGCAGAGATCTCAAAGCCAATAATAAATCAGTTGAGTTTGCTTTCTTTTTGGCCTGGTAGTATGGTTTTGAGGTTAAATGCTTATGTCTTTTAAACTTTTAAAACAACTTGAAAATAAGTTTACCGGGGGCGTTTATCTAATCTCTGGTGATGATGGTTTACTTATAAAAAATTATACCTTCGATATAGAAAAGAGAGTAAAAAATATTAATAATCTATCAATACTTAAATATTCTTACCCTGATTTAGCTATAGAGAAACTTTTTGAGATTTATTCAACCTGTGATATGTTTGCTTCTTTAAGATGTATATTCTATCGAGGTATTGAAGATATTGAGGATAAAAAACTACTGAGTCCTTTTCTAAAGTCTACTAATCCTGACTGCCTTTTATTACTCATTGATTCAAAAGGCAGTATAAAAGAGATGAAACAAATAATAACAATGTTTCAGCAAAATAATTCATTTATTGAGATAAAGACTCCTGATAAATATGATTTTATCGAATTCATAAGAGAAGAGGGTGACAAATTGGGATTAAAATTGAGTAATGATGCTATCAGATATTTTATTGAAGAATATGGTTATTCCCCCTCAAGGATATTACCTGAGCTTTTGAAATTAAAGACATTTTTAGGTGAAAATAAATCTATTATTACGTTAAATGAGCTGAAAAATCTAAGGGTTAGTTATATACAAGACGATTTCTTTGGTCTTTTAGATTCAATTTTTGATAGAAATTTAGCAAAATTTTTAAAGGAATTTAAAAATTATGTAATAAAGGATATCTCTTTATTAGGTTTTATTTCTGTATGTATCAAAAATCTCAGAATAATTAAATATTACAAATACCTGTTAGACGAAAACATCAAGAATCCACTCTGTAAAGTAGAAGACTTCTGTAAAGCGCTATTTTCAAAACCATTAAATTATCATCAGAAGAACAATCTGCCAAAGTATTCCCGTCTTGATGATTCTTTTTTAAATAAACTTGAAGAGACTTTAGCCTATTTAGAAAAATCATTAAAAACATCTTCTGAAAAGATTAGAGCCACTGAAACCGAACTCTTAATATCTAAATTATTATCGTAGATTGCCCCATCTCATTCGACAATTTGTAATGCCTCAGTTAGAGTAAACCACTCCTTGACCAATCTAAACTGAGTCTGTAAAATAACCTATTATGAAAGGGACACTGCTTCTATTGTTTATATTATTTTTTTGTTCCTGTTATTCTGATGATAGTGATATTGAGCTTATATTAAAGAAATATACGGAAAATATTAGCGAGGAATACAGGCTTGCTTGTTATGAAGATATAATTAAATACTGGGATAATATCTATAAAGTAACAGCCCAATACCCGTTTTATAAAGTTGCTGATATAAACAATGACCGTATCTTTGATTATGTATTTTTTGTTATCAAAAAAGATAACAATGGATTTGCCTTGCTTTCTTTATTATCCTGCGAAAATAAATTTAAATTATACGAAATATATAAAAATGATATTGTTCCTGCGTATCACTTTAAACTTGAAATTACTGATAATAATAAGAGAATAATACTGACAAATGAAAATAAAGAATCCTATGTTTTTTATTATGATAATTTTTTAGACGAATTTATAGAACTTAAAAAGGAGAATATACTTGCTCGACCCAAAATTATTAAAAGAAAAATACAATGAGATAAAACAAAATCTCCGTAATAGAAATCTTAATCTCGACCTTGATGCGGTTATATCATTCTATAATAAACGTCTCGAGTTAATAAAAAGAATTGAAGAATTACGATGCGAAAGAAATACTATCGCTGATAAACTTAAACAGAAAGTGGCTATTGATGAGAAAAATACGCTGGTAGAAAGAGGTAAAAATATAAAAAACGAATTATCTATCATTGAAAAAGAGTATGAGGATATAGATAAAAAATTCTGGGAACTATTCAAAAAAATACCTAATTTCACTCACCCTCATATACCTGTAGGTAAAGATGAACACTCTAATAGAGAAATAAAGCGATGGGGTGATATCCCTGTATTTAATTTCAAACCACTTGATCATATATCGCTTGGTCAAAAACTTGATTTGATAGATTTTGACACAGCATCAAGGGTATCCCAACAGAAGTTTTATTACTTAAAAAAAGAGGCTGTATTACTTGAGTTTGCTCTTTGTGTTTTTGCTTTAAAAAAACTTCAAAAAAAGGGGTTTACATTAATAATCACACCTGATGTTGCACGAAGCGAAATAGTTGAAGGAGCAGGTTTTAATCCCCGCGGACCTGAGACAAATATCTATTCTATAGCAAACTTTGATTTATGTCTTGTGGGTACTGCTGAGATAACGCTGGCTGGTATGCTTTCAGATTGTATCTTATATGAGAAAGAGTTACCCCTTTTATACTGCGGTTTTTCACACTGCTTTAGAACAGAGGCAGGTGCTTATGGACAATATTCTAAAGGGCTTTTTAGAGTCCATCAATTTTCTAAAGTAGAAATGTTCGCTTTTACAAAACAAGAGGATTCTGATACTATTCATGAAAAGTTTCTTCAAATAGAAGAAGAAATATATCAGGATTTAAAAATTCCATACAGAATAGTAGAAGTATGCAGTGGGGAGCTCGGTGCACCTGCTTATAGAAAATTTGATATTGAATCCTGGATGCCTGGCCGCGGGGAAAAAGGCGACTTTGGTGAAATTACATCTACTTCTAACTGCACTGATTATCAATCAAGACGGTTAAATATAAAATATAAAACTCTAAATGGTGATAAAAAATTCGTTCATATGATAAATGGAACAGCGGTAGCTATAAGTAGAACACTTATTGCTATAATGGAAAACTATCAGACAGAAGAAGGTTTTATAATAGTGCCAGAGGTTTTAAGAGATATAGTTGGCAAAAATATTATTAAATCATAAAGTTTTCGAAAACTATTGACGATAGAGGAGATAGGAAGTAATAGCTGGACAGGGATGTTCGGTGTAAAAACAAAATAATTGTCAAGGAAGACTTCGCAGCCTGCCTCGCAGTAAATTCCACACACATAAACAAACCCACACAAAACCGAACAAATACTCTGCTCCGAACTCCGAACTCCGAAGTTTTTCGAAGGAGTACTCATGAGCGCGGGTTGCGCTCTACACAAGGTATGAAAAACTAAAGATGATATAAAAAGAGTCGTGAGTCGTGAGTCGCAAGTCGTGAGTCGCAAGTCGTGAGTCAAAACAGGACTCGAGACTCAAGACTCAAGACTTTTCATAGGGGGC
>JBFMHD010000067.1:0-12626 GCA_040752395.1 Candidatus Hydrogenedentota bacterium | reverse complement strand
AATTTTACCTCCTCCTCCATAAATATATAACTCAAACAAAACCACGCTATACAAAATGTTCCAATCCCGATAAAAGCAGTTTTATAAAAAAATAAATTATCTATCCAATTAAAAATCAAAGAAAATGCAAATCTTATAATAATAACTATTACTGCAAACAAAAAAGAGAGTAATAAAATCCGTCCATTTTTGTACACAAATAAATATTATCTATTATTGTAATATTTTGCAAGTAATAATTATTAATTTATTAGCCGATTGATGAACTCGTCTTTTTGAGGTATATAAATTCTACCTGTTGGCGACGCACCAGAAGTCCATAAAATTTCATTTACTTCAGAACGATACATTATATTAAAAATATTTCCTGTATTAACTGTCTCTTCAATAGAAGTAAAAATATAACTTGTGACTTTTAATTCTTCATACGATTTAATAAGCCGTTTTAAGTCTTCAGTTTTCCATGTTGCAGGAAGAATTAAAATTTTTTTACAGGGATTTTTAAAAAATTGTAGATACCTCTTCATATTCTGTATATTCTCCTTTCCAAGTGAAGGAGTAAAACCCGGGGTATCAAAAAGTATCACGCTTTTGTCTCGCGCAAATATACTGAGATTTTTATCCATTTCAACTGGTTTTGTAACGTATAACACAGGGACATCTAAAACTCGGGCATACCTTCCTATCTGTTCTTTGGCACCAACTTTCTGATAATCCATAGTTGCAATACCGATATTCATTTTATACTCTTTTATTAACAATCTCGCCATCTTAACTAACGTTGTTGTTTTGCCACAACCAGCAGGCCCCATTAAAACCACAAGCTCAAAATTGTTATCCATACTGCCAAATTTTATATTTCCTATAGAAAAAGACCTTCTAATCTCTTTTACAAACATCTCTTTTATTAAATCATCATTGATATCTTTTCTTTCTTTTAACTCTCGTCCCACTTTGTTTACAATATCCGCGATTATTTCTTTATCGATACCTTTATTAACAAGATGTATCCTGAATTTTTCTATTACAGGATGATGAATTTTTTTCTGGCTTCCTTCAACTATTGATATTTTATTGAAGACCTCATTCACTTTTTCTTGCAGGTTTTTAAGTATATCTTCGAAATGTTCTATTCTTTTGTTTGTTTCACGATATGAATGATTATACTGTTTAATTATCTCGTTTTGTAAGTTATGTTTTCTTATAGTCGTTGTTTCATCATCGGCAACTTCTTTATAAACGCCATCTCCAATCTCGTTTTTGTCTACTTTCGGTTTTTCCGGTGTATATCGTCTTATTTTTAAGATATTTTTGTAAGTAAGAGGTTTGGCTTCCTCTGCCTCCTCATACGGTTCTTTAGAAAATTTAAGAAATACCTCGTCGTCTGAGACAAGTGATATATCGGTTTTTAATTTTTCTGCATTATCTTTGGCCTTTCGCCTGCGCTCCATCTCTTCTTTCAGTTTTTGTTGCAGTAATTTAATATCATAAGATTTTTTTATTCTGCTTTTATCATCAAAATGATTTTTATTAGCCCGTGCTATGATTTCATATCTATCTTTTAATTTTCGTGAAGTTAAAATTATCGCTTCTTCACCAAACTCCTCTCTCACTTTAGTAATAGCATCTTTATGACTTCTTCCTGTAAAAACTCTTTCCTCTGTCATACACCAACCATACCTACTGCCTGAATATCAATGTCACTTGTTATCTCCTGAAAAGATATGACTTTTAAGCCAGGAGCAACTTTTCTTGTAAGCTTCCGAAAAACATTGCGGATAGCAGGGCTACACAAAACAACTGCAGGATACCCTTTCTTTGTAAGTTTGTCAACCTCTGTAGCTATATTTCTTAAAAGTTTTTGATTAATGGTGGGTTCGATAGCCGCAATTTTGCCCTCTGGAGTCTCCTGTATAGAATTTACTATGATATTTTCTAATGCAGGGTCAAGCGTAACAAGATACATTTTACCGTCAGGCTGCTGTAAAGATTTACAAATATGCCTTGCTAAAGCCTGCCTCGTTGCCTCAACCAGTAATTCTATGTCTTTACCATAAGCTACTGCTTTATCAGATAATGTCTCTAATATTGTAATCATATCCCTTATCGAGACATCCTCTTCAAGTAACCTCTGTAAAACTTTATGCACCTCACCCATAGTTAATACATTTGGTATTAATTCATTAACCAGAGCCTCATTTGTTCTTTTCAAATTATCAAGTATGTCTTTTACCTCTTTTCTGCCAAGAATTATATGTGCATTATTTCTTATCACTTCAGTAAGATGTGTTGCTATAACAGTCGGAACATCGACCACAGTATAGCCAGCCATTTCAGCCTTCTCTCTGTTCTCTTCTGATACCCATATCGCAGGGAACCCGAATGCAGGCTCTACCGTAACCTCGCCAGGTATCTTTACATCAACTGTACCAGGATTCATTGCAAGATATCTATCTATCCTTAATGTCCCACCTGCAACCTCTACCCCTCTTATTTTTATTATGTATGCCTCGGGTTTTAACTTTAAATTATCTCTTATGCGTATTGGCGGAACTATTATTCCCATCTCAAGCGCCATCTGTCTTCTAATCAGAGTTATTCTATCAAGTAGATCACCGCCACGTTGAGGGTCAACAAGTGGTATTAAACTATATCCGATCTCTAATTCCATAGGATCCACTGTTAATAATGCAGTAACATTTTCTGGTTTTTTAATCTCTTCAGCTTCTTTTTTCTTTTTAGTGGCTTCTTTTTCTTTTGCGAGTACCTGCATTGATTGGTGAGATTGATAAGCAATAAAAGCAAAAAAAGCAGCCATAGGTAACAGACTCGAGGCTGGCAGCGGAGTAAAGATACCAAAAAATGTCAGTATACCTGATGCGATATACAAGGCTCTTGGTTGTCTTGTCAGCTGTCTAACTACATCGGTGCTCATCTCAGAATCGGTTGCTGCGCGAGTGACTATTAAACCAGTTGCTACCGATACTAAAAGAGACGGTATCTGAGCCACAAGCCCATCACCTACAGTAAGTGTCGTATAAACTCGCGCTGCTTCCATTATCGGCTCCCCCCTGAATATCGTACCTATAATCAGTCCACCAATAATATTAATAAAAGTAATGATTAATCCAGCCATTGTGTCGCCCTGCACAAATTTGGCAGCACCATCCATCGCACCATAAAAATCAGCTTCCTGTCTTATCTCTTTCCTTCTCTCTTTTGCCTCGGCTTCTGTTATGAGTCCCTGCTGGAGATCAGCATCTATAGCGAGCTGTTTGCCTGGCATAGCATCGAGTGTGAACCGTGCCGCAACCTCAGAAACCCTCGTAGCACCCCTTATAATTACAATAAACTGAATTATTACAAGTATTAAAAATATTACTATACCAACTACATAATTGCCGCCAATAACAAACTCTCCAAAAGCTCTTATTATCTTGCCGCCAAAGGCTATACCCTGAAGCAAAATCAATCTTGTTGAAGAGACGTTTAATGCAAGTCTAAAGACTGTTGTCACTAAAAGTAAAGCAGGAAATATTGAAAAATCTATAGCTCGTGGTGTATAGATTGTTGTAAGAAGAACGACCATCGATAATGAAATATTTAATGATAATAAAAGGTCTAAAATAAATGTTGGGAGTGGTACAACAAGCATTACAATTATACATACAAAAAAGAGCGGGAATAAAATCTCAGAACGTTTTACCCATTCGTTAAAATTCACGCTGCCTTTCTCCTGTTTCTCATTCTAAATATTCTTCCGAGTATCTCAGCTACGGCTCTATATAACTCAGCTGGTATGAAATCTCCTATCTCCACAGTATCGTACAAGGCTTTTGCTAATTCTTTGTTTTCTTCAATAGGGATGCCATATTGTATCGCAATCTCTTTGATTTTTAGTGCGAGATAATTCTTGCCTTTAGCTATACACATTGGCGCATCCATAGTAAGCTGGTCATACTTAAGCGCAACTGCATAATGCGTGGGGTTGGTTATAACAACATCTGCCTTTGGTACCTCTCTCATCATTCTCGCAGCACTCATCGCAAATTGTCGTTTCCTGAGCTCCTTTTTAATCAACGGGTCGCCCTCGGCCTGTCTTAGCTCGTCTTTTACCTCTTCAGGCCTCATCATCAAACTCTGGATGTATTCATATTTTTGAAACAAATAATCAGCTATCCCGATTATAAGCATTAATATCAGGACTTTCAAAAAAATATTAAAAGTTACATCCATCGTAAATCTTACACTATCCATCACCCCCATCATCATCATATAGGGTATCTCATCATATCTATTTTTAATAACTTTATACTCAATAAAAGAAATTATAACAAGCAAAGCAATGGTTCTTATAAAATTAACAGCTGCTTGCCGTGAAAAAATATTAGTGGTAAAAAATCTTGGTAAATGAGGTAGCACCCGATTGAAATCGAACTTAAATGGATTGAATGACCATACGATACCACTCTGAATAATGTTTATTACAATCGCAACGATAATAGCAATAATTAAAAAAGGACTTAATATTTTTAAAATAAAGAACATAGTAAAAAATAAAATATTAGTAAAATCTGATAATGAAAAATCTTTAGCATCTGATATCAGCTGAATTGAATAGGTGGTAAACCACATTAAATTTCTAAATGCCCATCCAGCTAAATAATATAAAACCATAAATCCGGTAAAAAGTAACACGGCCTGATTTAAGAATTGACTTTTAGGTACTTTACCTTCACTGCGTGCTTTACCTAATTTTTTTCCTGTGGGTTTCTCAGTTCTGCCCTCGTCCTCAGCTGCAAACCACTGCAAATCGATTCTGATGACATCCTTTATAAAGAACGAACCGATGTTACTTCTTGCTTCTACTTTTAGCCACATACTTTTACTAAAACTCGAATATAATAATCTATTTTTGTTATCACTTCGCCACCTAATTTAAAAAAGATTGGCATCAGTATTGCCAGACTCAATAATCCAATAACAATCTTTATCGGCAACTCAACAATAAGTATATTCATTTGCGGTGCTGCACGCGAGAGAAGGCCTGATGCAACAGAGATAAGAAACATAGTCGCCATCAAAGGCGCACCTATCTGAAAACTAACAATAAATACCATGTGAATTATATCGAAAAATATTTTGTAAAACGATTCTGCATTGTTAATAGAGATGGTCTCCCATAACACAAAACTATCCTTAAGCCCCATCAAAATAAACGCATCTCCACTTAATAGTAGAAATATCATTAGTCCAAGAAGCGCCTGAAAATGACCGATTAGCGGGATATTGTTTTCACTTAAAGGATCAAAAACACTCATTATCCCAAAACCAATCTGAGTGCTGTAAAATTCAGCTGATATTTGAAAAATCTGTATTATTACCGCCGCAGTCAAACCAATGATCAGACCTATCAGTACCTCCTGGCCACATAAAAATAAATAGGATACCATTGAATCAGGCGTTTTGGGGATATGAGCATTCACAATAGGGTACAATATTAAAGAGATAAAAAAAGCGAGTGTGCCTTTTGAAATCATTGGTATTGATTGCGAAGCAAAAACCGGTGTAGCAACAAACAAGCCCGATACCCTTGAAAAAACTATAAAAAAAGTCCTGAAATGATAAAGGATTATCTCCATGCTTCTTGCCTCTTGCCTCTTGCTTTTATTATATCACTTATAACTGATGTGATATCTAGAAATTGCTTGCTTTGATATTCATTATTTTCTCGAAAATCTGGATTGTAAAATCCATCATCGTCTGTGTCATAAAACCACCGAACAACACTGTCACCACAAAAATAGCTACTAATTTAGGTACAAAGGTAAGCGTCTGTTCCTGAATAGAGGTTGTTGTTTGAAGTATGCTGATACCAAGTCCTACAATGATGCTCGTTAATAACATAGGTGCAGCAGTGTATATAGCTATCCAGATAGTGTCTCGAGCTATAGCTACTACTTCGTTAATACTCATTGTTAAGCCTCCTCTGTCGCTTCGCTCTATTGCAAATTTTAAATTGCAAATTGCAAATTTATTTGCCTACTACGGGTCTTGTGACCCTTACTACTTTGTTCCTTTGTTCCTTTAACTTCAATTTTCAATTCGACATTCGAAAGAATGTCGGATCACATATACGCCTTCACGATCGCATACGATAATAAATGCCAGCCATCAATAACGATAAACAATAATATTTTAAAAGGTAATGATATCATAACCGGCGGCAACATTATCATACCCATAGATAACAAAGTCGAGGCTACAACCATATCTATTACAACAAAGGGTAAATACAAATATAATCCCATAATAAAAGATATATGTATTTCAGATATCATAAATGCTGGCACAAGAATATAAGTTGGGATATCATTCATATTTTTAGGTCTTTCTAAATTCCCTAATTTTACAAATAAAGCTATGTCTTTTTCGCGGGTTTGTTTAAACATAAATTCTCTTAATGGCACCATCGCTTTAGAAAGAGCCTCTCTTTGAGTAATTTCTCCTTTCAGATAAGGCTGAATAGCCTCGTTATTTATTTTTAAAAAGGTGGGAGCCATTATAAAAAAAGTGAGGAACAAAGCGAGTGACATCATTACTTGATTTGGCGGCAAATCCTGGAGTGATAACGCTCTTTTTATAAACGATAAGATTATTGCCACACGTACAAATGAGGTGGTCATTAAAATTATAGAGGGCGCTAAAGCAAGTATTGTTAAAAGGAAAAGAAGCTGTAATGCTGTTGATACTTCTTCTGGCGATTTTGCTTCTGTTATGTCGATATTAACTTTTGGTACAGGTAACGGAAGATTTAAATCTTCACCCGCTCCGTAAATCCGACTCCAAAAAAAGAATAGGAATATTAAAATAATAAAGAAATATTTTTTAAACCTGCAAATCCTATTTAGGTAATTTGTAAATTGTAAGATATAAGTTGCGGATTGTACTACATTCCCTCCCATGAACATTGCTCCGTAGATTACTTCGTTTTTAATCTTAAACTATCTCTCTTTTAGTCTGCGAATTCGATCAATCAATGACTCGTCGATTTTTTTGTCAACCATTCCTTTATTATTCTCTGTTTCTTCCCTGAAAATACTCGTAAACGAACCCTTTTTCTCACTCCTGCTTAATTCTAACTTTATATTGTCGATTTTGTCTTTTTCTGTTATTTCTGTCAAGCAATTTATTGAATTTTCTGTCACTCCTAAAAGAAGCAATTTTTCGCTGAACTCTACTAAAAGAAGATACTTATTCGTTCCCAGCGGATAGATATAATGCTGTTTAATAATATTACTTTTTCTTTCAAAGATTCTTCTACCCCGCCATAAAAACCTGGAAATAACAAATATTATTACTATTATTATCAAAAGTCCGATAACTGTCTTTATGAAAAGGCCTGTAAAAGAATATTCTGCTTGTTTGACAGAAATAGATTCCAACCCGGTTTTCACACTCTGAATATTACTTATTTTTGTATCAGATTCTATGGTTAGAGTATTTGTTATAAGTAAAAAATAAATAAATAATACTAAAACACATAAAATAACTCTCTTTATTTTAATGTTTTCTTTGTTTTTATCAGGTCTCATTATTTTTCCAAATCTCTCAGTATTATTTTAATTTTTGTTTTAAGTTCGGGTATCTTATTTTTAATAACAGACCACACAATATCCCATTTTATTCCAAAATAAAAATGGATTATTTTATCTCTCATTCCAGCAAAATTTCTCCATTCAATATCCTTCTGTTTTTTTCTAATATAAGGTGAGAGGTTCTTTACCGCCTCACCAATGATTTCCAGGTTTCTGATGACCGCATCTTGCTTTTCTATATTTTTTTAAAATTCTTCATAATCTACTTTGTTAATATAAGTTTCTATCCTCTTTATTGCCTCTTTAATATCTATCAAAAATTCTAAATCCCCTCTTTTAAACATAAACTACGCTCCTTTTTATCTCATCTGCAATCCTTTTTATTCTTATAGTTTCTATACTTATTGGGGTTAATATCTCTACTTTTCTATGGAAAAGATTTTCAAGATAATCTGATAAATCCATAAATGCTTCATAAAGTCCTTTAAAGTTTTCACCAAACATATTTAATTCAAATTCAATAAGAAAATCAATATCACTATTTTTCTTCTGTTTAGCCTTCATAAAAGAACCAAATAGTCCTATTTTTTTAACTCCGTATTTTTTAAGTATCTCACTCTTTTTTTCTAATGTTTCAACTATTATTTTATCTGTAAGTTTTTTTGTCCTCATAATTACATCTTCATCAATATCTTTAATTCACTTCTTATTACTTTAGCACTTTTAATGAAATTATCTCTATTTATAAAAATCTCGCCAGGAATTAATAAAATAGCTAAATTTTATTACTGCAAATTCACCAGTCTTTCCATCGGCGTTATAATATCAGTAACTCTTACACCAAAATTTTCATCTATTACAACAACCTCGCCTTTGGCCACAAGTTTTCCGTTCACCATTATATCAACAGGCTCGCCTGCTAATTTATCAAGTTCAATTATTGAGCCGGTGCCGAGTTCAAGAACGTCTCTTACTAATTTACGGGTTCTGCCAAGCTCCACTGTAACATCCATCGGCACATCAAGAAGTAACTGCATATTAGTTGGTAAGGGTTCTTGTGTCGTAGCCCCAAATTGCTGAAACTGAACTGGTTTAACTCTTACCCCTGTTTCCTGTGGCACGCTGGGTGTTAGCGGAGTAGCAGCAGGTCTAACCTCTGTTTTTATCTCCTTAACAGTGTATTCTTTAACACCACCAGAAATCATCTGATTGATATCTCTTGCCACAGCTACTGGCATAATAATCCTCACCTTATTCTCCATAACGCCTTCTACATTTAAATCACTTTCAATAGAAACAATTTCATTATCACTTATCCCAAGATCAATTTTCTCGCCTGGTTTGATTGTTTTCAATGTAACTGATCCCTGTGTAATAGATCTACCTAATTTCTCAGTTAGCGAATGCGAGAATGAACTGTAAAACTGATTCATCACCTCAGTGAAAGCGTTTTTCTGTTGAATAGTAAATTCTGCTTCTTCTTTTGCTTCAGTTGTTTCGCCAAGAATAATATCAGATATTTTTAACGTATCTTCAAAAGAAATAATAAAATTTATCCTGCCAGAAATGGCATCTTTAAAATCTGTTGAAGCTATGATTGCCTTTTTATTTATATCCGAACCTATCTCTGATAAATTTAAAATTTTACAATGAACATTTTTAAAATTTGCAGTTCTGTTCAGTATCGTTCCGATCACTACACCACCTGAAACTAATATTTCAGAGAAAATTTTAGTCAGGTCAGATTTCTCTCGGTCAGTTATACCACCGATTTCTATTTGAGTTTCAATAGTTTTTTTAGTTTGGGGACCTCCAACTGCCTCAGATAACAAGGCATCAATTTCATCCTGCGATAAAGTACCATTACTCATTTGCGAGTTCACCTCCTTTAGTAACACTCTGACTTAATTCATCAGACAATGTCACATCTGCTATACCTGTTATCTGTATAGCTTTTTTAGAGCCGGATACACCTGGTCTGCATTTAAATTTAGTCTGTAACCCGACTTTAACTGTAATATCTTCTTTATGTTTATTATCAAGTTTAATAACGTCTCCTGTCTGTAAAGATAAAATCTGGTCAAATGAAACTTTTGTAGCCCCTAATTCAGCAACAATAGGTACATAAATATTACTTATTCTTTTCCTTAATGCCTGCATACTCTCTGAAGAACCGCCTTTTCTAATTGAAGCATACCATAATTGTGCAGAAAGTTTCGAAACTATAGATTCGATAGTTATGTATGGGATACATAGATTGGTCATCCCTTCTATATCACCAATCTTGGTTGAGAAAGTTACTAAAACAACCATATCAGTTGGTGGAACAACCTGAACAAACTGTGGATTTGATTCGAGCGCATCAAGTTTGGGTCGGAGAAAGATAACACCTGCCCACGCTTCTTTTAAATCGTTAAGTAGCCTGATTATAACTTTTTCCATTACCGAGGCTTCGACATCAGTGAGTTCACGTTCAAGATTCGGTGTTTTCCCTTCACCACCAAACAATCTGTCAATTATTGCATAGGTTATTCCCGGGTCTATCTCAAATACTGCTTTACCTTTAAGAGGCGCCATATCGATTATTGCAATAGTTGTTATATGAGGTATAGACTTTATAAATTCTTCATACGTCATCTGGTCAACTGACTGGACATGAACATGTGTCAGAGCACGTAATCTGCCTGATAACGCGGTTGTAGCCATCCGAGCAAAAGATTCATGCATCATTTGAAGGGTACGTATCTGGTCTTTAGAAAATCTATCAGGCCGCTTAAAATCATAAACTTTTATCTTTTTCTTGGTGACAGCTTTTGTTACTGTAACAGCTGGCACTGCTTTCTCTTCTTCAATAACAGCAGCCGGTGCCTCGGTTTCAGCTAAATCACCTGATGAAATAGCTGATAACAACGCATCGATTTCATCCTGACTCAATATATCAGTCACTGATTACTCCTCTGAAAAACATTGTAACTATAATAATTCGGGGTACAGACTACAGGCTACGGACTACAGCCGGCTGGAGCCAAAAGCCAAAAGCCTGCTGAAAAGTCTTGAGTCTCAAGTCCTGTTTTGACTCACGACTCTTTTTATATCATCTTTAGTTTTTCATACGTTGTGCCTCTGTGCCTCTTTCGTTATCTTTCTTTCCGTTATCTTGCATCTTGCCTATAACAATCTTAATTTAGTAACACGTGGATCAAGAATAACCTCATCATGCTCAAAATCTAATTTCATCCTCCACTTCTGCAGCGTTGCAGAACCTATTATCGCTTCCTCTGATAAATCTTCTATTAGCATAAACTCGTCTGAGAACCGCAGGTTATCAATGTAGAAATCTAAACTTACCCGCTCTTTTGCTCTTAATTTATCACCATCTTTAGCAGTACCAAACTCCCTCGGTTCAGGAAGCGGTATTATTTGTTCAATCTCTTTTGCTAATTTAGGATTTAAGCAAGAGTAACTTGCTCCACTATCAAATAATGCTTGAACCTCTCTTTTCCCTTTAGAACCTACAAGTAAAACCTGTTTCTGAATCACTGCCATCTGGTATCAACTCCTCCCATTAAAAACTTTGTAACTCTAATAATTCGGGCTACAGCCTACAGCCTACGGACTACAGCCTGCTGGAGCAAAAAGCCCGGAGCCTGCTGAAAAGTCTTGAGTCTTGAGTCTCGAGTCCTGTTTTGACTCACAACTTGCGACTCACGACTCTTTTCATATCATCTTTAGTTTTTCATACGTTGTGCCTCTGTGCCTTTGTGCCTTCTCCTCCTGTCTCCTGTCTCCTGTCTTCTTTGTGCCTTTGTGCCTCTGTGCCTTTGAAAGTAAGAAGTAAGAAGTATCAGAAAAAATTTTAATCTTTCAATCTTTCAATCTTTCAATCTTACTTGCTTATCACAAAGTCTTCAAAATATACCCTCTCAATCGGCCTTATCAATATCGCATTAACTTTGTTCTTAATCTCAATCTTTAATGATATCTGACCATTGATGTAGATTAATTCAGCAGGGTTCTGACTGTAAATCGTCTGAAGTATTATATCCTTTATCTCAGAGAACCGTGCCTCGAGCTCAATAAGAACATCCTCTACATGGTCTTTCTTTAATCCGAACGCAATCTTCATACTCATACTGTACGTGTTCCCGTCTTTGTCATATAATACAAGTTTGAACGGTTCCTCAATTCTGTAAGTTTTAAGCGGTTCCTGTTTTTTCTCCTGAATCTGAACCTTCTGCTCCTCTACATTCTTGGTCTCTACCCCTGTTTGTTCCCAATTCGTTGGAGTAATATTTTTTATCATATACACGGATACACCTGTGGTAACTGATAACAGCGTTAAAAAAATTATGCCAAGAATTATCACTTTTACAAGAGGAGAAGATAGTTTCGCAAACCTTTTTTCTTTTTTCTCATCTTTTTTTTCTTCGTCTCTTAGTCTTTCTGCTCTGTCAACCTTTTTTTCGTCTATCTTTTTATCTTCCACCTTTCTATCTTTTTCTTCTGGCATAAAATTTAAGTCCTCCTCTCTTCTTTATATTATACTCAAAAAAATCAAATTGTCAATCCTTACTTACTATCTTCTCCTAAAAGAAGTAAGAAGCAAGAAGTATCAGTAACAATTTATCTGTCTCCTGTCTCCTCCTAAATATATATCGGTCTAATCATCTGCTATGTTTATCCCTATCTTACGCCGATACTCTATGATCCTCTGTAAAATCTCTTCAATCTTTTCAGCTATAACTATCTTCTTACCAGATACAAGTGAAATCACAACATCAGGCGTAGCTTCCATAAACTCGATCTGATGCGGATTCACATAAAACTCAGTCTGATTTAACCTCGTTACTTTGATCATAGACTACACTTGTTGCTTCGCTCCATTGTAAATTGCAAATTGTAAATTTATTTGCCTACTACGGGTCTTGTGACCCTTACTGCTTCTTGAGGCACAGAGGCACAAAGGCACAAAGAAGTAGTAAGGGTCACAAGACCCGTAGTAGGCAAATAAATTTACAATTTGCAATT
>JBFMHD010000066.1:0-12680 GCA_040752395.1 Candidatus Hydrogenedentota bacterium | reverse complement strand
TAAAACATAGTTGTTTCATCCCAGATTTACCTCCTCTGAAAAACATTGTAACTCTAATGATATCAAGTAGAAGCAAGAAGCAAGAAGCAAGATAACGGAAGAAGTGAGAGGTATCAGGACAGGCTATAGGCTACGGACTACAGCCGGCTGGAGACAAAAGCCCAAAGCCTGCTGAAAAGTCTTGAGTCTTGAGTCCTGTTTTGACTCACGACTCTTTTTATATCATCTTTAGTTTTTCATACGTTGTGTACCCCGTTAGAGAACCTAAGTCAACTTATATGTCAACAAAATAACTTTCTCTAACGGGGTGTAGAGCACAAAAACGCAATAACCCAATTATCTTGCCTCTTGCTTCTGCTTTTACATATCATCCCATTTGAATAAAAAAGTCAATAAAATAATTGACGGAAATAGTAAAAATTAGTTTAATTCGTTGTATGAGAATATGTCAGATTTGTGGAGAAGAAAACACAAACGATTCAAGGCACTGTAAAAGTTGTGGTGGTGCTCTTGAAAAAATAGATCTGGAGCAGGTCGCTCCTGAGATTAAAGAAAAAATAGCTGAAGAACAGTTTAAACTTTTTCAAAAAAAGGAAGATGACCTGTTTTCTTCAAGATTAAAAAAAGTTTACGGAAAACAAAAAAAAGAAGGGGAGTCAGGCTGGGAACAATTGCGAAAGAAATCTAAAACCTGGGAAGAGATGACACCGGAGGAAATTGTAGTAAGAAAAAAAACACATAACATTATGATATTATGGATTATGATAGGTATCGCTGCTCTTATGTTTATTGCACGATTTATAGTATTTTAAAGCTAAAACTAATAAAAAAATAATTATAATAATTGAATAAATCCATATCTCCTTCATTCTTACCCAGGTTATTATATCCTCACTCACCGGGCTTTTATAAAATCGGCTATTAAATTCTAAACTATGGTTTTTGAAGAGCTCTGATACAAAAGAATCGCCCCAATAAAAGATTGAATTTTTATATGTATTCTTAAAAATATTTGATACGATTTTGTCCTCTTTATAAGATATAAATAAGTCCTCAAGTATCTCTCTCTCATCCTTTGGAGTCTTTGTTTTTAATATATTGATATATTCTTTTATCACACCATCATCTACAATCTCTTTCTTCATATAATACTGAATATATCTATAATAATAATCACGGTACTCACTGTTTTTAATAATAGAAATGTCAAATTTTCGATCTTTTACTAAAGAGTAATGAAGGTATTGCATAAAACGTCTATCACGTCTGAATAGGTGAACCCGGAGCTCATGAAGAAAAGAGGCTCTCCTTGAAGTATATCTTTTGTTTATAAAATCCTCATAATTTTTATCATTTGAGGAGTTAAGAATATTAGCAAAATTCTGATAACTATCTTTATCAAGTCTTTGAAGATTTTGGATTGATAACCGAGAATAAAAATATGTATTAGCATCAAATTTATGTAGATAACCATATTCCTGAACAACAGCTAAAAAAATGTCTGTGCTCAAAATAGCCACGATAACGCATAAGTTTACATAACTTAGTTCTTTGGCTTCAAGTTTTACTTTAAGGCTTTTTAAACCATTGATAATTATAACAATACAGGTACCAAGTAAAACTGAAATCCCGTTCCACAGAACATCAATAAACGCACCATTACGATTTGGCAAAATATGTTGTATTATTTCATCTGAGATCCCGATATAATAGCCTGTGATGATTGTATAAATATATATAACGGGTGAAAATATATAATTAAAATATACACGAAACAATAAATAAGATAAAAATCCGTATTCAATAAAATGTATCTTTTCTGTAGGAACCTTAATAGTTAAAAGAAAATAGGCGTAAAAAATCACTATATAAAAATAAAGGATTATCTCAACTAATGTTCTTTTAAGTTTTATTAATTTAACATAAATGTATATAAGAAAACATAGTATTATAAAAGCAGAGAACCAGCCGATCAGCTGATAACCGTTTATTTTATTAAGTATAAAGAGCAGTTTTTCAGTTATACTTTGACTATAAACTGGATTATTATGTATATAATCAATTAGCAATCTATTTTTATTATTTATTAAATCTGTGTAGTATCTAATAACATCAGGCCCAATTGGAAGAGTAATATAAATAATAATAGTCCAGGAAAGAGCGACAAGCCAGTCAATAAGTTTTTTATATCTCATAGTATAAGCTAAAAATATGCATTAATATCAAATATTATTTTAATACTTTTATTTAATCGATCTATATAATCTTTAAGTATAACAAAAGTATAACTATTTTTATAATATGTCAAGTTTAATTTGGCAGACTTCAACAGCATAATGATATTTCCGATAATGTATATTATGTAAACTTATTGATCTCTGTCCAGCCATATTCCACCTATAAATAATGATTAAACTTTTGTCATCATAGTTAATATTATATGCCATCATTTTCTTCCTAACTCTACTATTATCCGTTTTATCCGGGCTTCACGTATCTCCAGACCAAAAGGTGCAGAGACATAATCTTTCAAGATATTAATTGTTCTACCATCATTCGTTTCAAGAGAGTAATTAATTGGCTTTACGCAATCGGGTCCGTAGGTATTCTTTCTTTGAGAATTAATATATGTTATGAGTGTTTTATCAAAACAGGCAAAAGTGAAACTATTTTTGGGTACAAGCACAACCTGCTTTTGACCACTTCTGTCAATATATTCAAATGAATCGTTTTTAGCGGATTTATCTTTATTTACAGCCAAAGCATTGAACTGTCGAACATTATCGTAATATAATACATATTTTTCAGCTTCTGATTTATATCTCGATAATTACCTGTGCCTTGAGAAAAATAAGTTGGCTTCTTAAGTAAGTTCTACTGCACCAATAACTGAGGCATTGCAGTATTTCCGGCTTAAGATAGTTAACTACTCTTTTGAGCCTGTAAGAGCTATACCCTGAATGAACGTCTTCTGTGTAAAGAAAAATAATACTATAACAGGCAATATAATAAGCACGCTCATTGCCATAATGAGATGCCATTCAGCACCGCCTGATTTACTCTGGAATTGCTGCAACCCGAGTGAGAGTGTAAATGTTTCGGGTTTGTTAAGATAAATAAGTGGTCCCATAAAATCGTTCCAGGAATACATAAAATGAAATAACCCGACCACGAGTAACACGGGTTTTGAGAGAGGTAGTATTATACGATAAAATATCTGGAACTCGTTGCAGCCGTCAACAATCGCTGCTTCAGATAACTCAAATGGGATGGTCATAAAAAATTGACGGAGTAAAAAGATATTAAACGCAGATGCAAAAAAAGTCGGCACCCAGAGCGGCTTCAGGGTTCCTATCATTCCGAACGTTTTAAAAATTGTATATAATGGCACCATAGTCACCGGAAATGGTATCATCATCGTGGCAATAGAGACTGCAAAGAAAAAATCTCGGCCTTTCCATTTAATGCGCGAAAATCCATAAGCTACAAGCGCGCTCGAAAATGTCATAGCAATAGTACCAACCACAGCAACGAACAGCGTGTTCTTCAGGTATTTAAAAAATGGTATTGTATTCCATAATATCTTGTAGTTTTCAAGCCGGAACTCTATTCTGGTTGTAATCTCGCTCTTCGGTATACAACTCCAGAGAACATCTCGTTTACTTATCACCTTTTCAAAATATCTGGACCGACCTTTAGAAAATAGCTGGCAGTATGATTTCCCTTTCTCTACATCCTCAACAACCTTTACCCAGCCTTTCTTAACAGGTTTTATTATGTCACATCTATAATCCCGTGAAAAAATTCTATCAGCTTCCTGAACCTCTAATCTCACCTTGCCATCACAATACTCCTCTTCCCGTATAATGAGTCGTAACCCCTGCTTCGGCCCTTCTACAACCTTTACCATATAACCATGTTCAGCGATTTCAAGGCTTTGCTGGATACGAAGATATAGAGTGTTATATGGGACTGGTTCTGCACCATATGATTGTGTCCCCTTTTCATCCATAAACGTTACTTTCCCGTCTCTGAATTCATCACTTGCTACCAGTACCTCTTTACCCTGCTTTGGACCCTCTAAAACCTTAACAAGTATTACATCAAAAGCTGCAAGTTCTTTGTAATCATAGTTAATATAATCTGCCCGCGGCAGCCATGTGATAGGGATTTTCATTGTTTGTTCGATTGGTTTAAACGATGTACATAGAAGCCACATAAAAGGAGTGAAAAATATTATAGAGCCGATAACCAAAAGAACGTAAATAATCATTCTATTTAGTCTTTGTGCCGCAACGTTTTCGTTCATATATTAATCGCCTCCGCGGTAGAAGACAAACCGCTTGGAAATCTGGTTTGCAATAAGAGTAAGAACAAGAATAACAATAAATAAAATCCATGCCATCGCACTCGCATACCCCATATTATAATCTTCAAACGCTTTCTGATATAAATAGAACGAATAAAACGTAGATGCCCGGCCCGGGCCACCACCAGTCATAATAAATGGCTCGCTGAATACTTGAAGACAACCAATAATACCCATAATTACATTAAAATATATGATAGGCGAGACCATCGGTATCGTAACATTAAAAATACGCTGAATATAATTTGCACCATCAATCTCAGATGCTTCATATAAACTCTGTGGTACTTCCTGAAGACCTGCAAGCAATATCACTATAGTGCGACCCAGCCCCCATAAACCCATAACAACTAACGCTGGTATCACCCAGTACTTATCCTGCAGCCAGTTAGGCCCTTTTAATCCTATCCATTCTAAGAAATTATTCAGTAATCCATATTGACCATTTAATATCCACATCCATAAAACCGCACTCGCAACAATCGGTACCAGTGTAGGCATAAAGAAAAAGGTTCTGTAAACAGCCATACATCTTACTTTTGCGTTTAATAATAAAGCTATAATAAAGGCTACTATTAAACCAAGCGGTATAGAAAGAGCTGCAAAATATAACGTATTGCCGAGCGATATCCAGAATATTTTATCAAAGAGTAAATCAATATAATTATCAAACCCAATCAACAGAGGTTTTTCAAAGACTGAGTAATCACAGAAACTGTAATAAAACGACATTATTACCGGGTAAACTGTAAAAGTTAAAAAGCCTATAATCCAGGGGGATATAAATGCCAACCCTTTAAAAATATTCATTTTTTCTTTTTTTGTCATTGCCATTTACCCCTTCGTTTCAGTCGTTGAATCTCTCTATCCAGGCTATTCTGAAGCTGCACTTGTAAATCATTGAGTGCTTTCTCTGGAGATAACTCTAATTTTCTAACTAAATCACAAGCTACATTATATTCTCTCAAAATCTCGTTTGATATACCTATTGCTGGGACAGTAAAAGCATACTTACTTTTTGCAAGTTCACGGAAAACATTTAAATAAGGATGCGGATGATTCTTATAAAAATCTTCACTCACAGAAGCAAGCGGTGTAAATTTCCGATGACCCATACACAGCATCTCCATATATTTCTGGTTTTGAACAAACTTGATGAATTCAAACGATTCTTCAGGGTGCCGGGCACCTAAAGGGATAACAAGGACATCACCTTCAACTACTGTAACATTCTCCAATCCTTTGACCTCTGCATCTGTTGGGAATGGTGCGCAGCCCCAGTCCATCCCCGGAGCATACTTGTCTATGAAATTGTACATCCATACGCCCTGAATCTCCATAGCAACCCTGCCACATAAGAACGCGTTCTGACTTGAAGCAAACTGACCTGCAAAACTGCTTGTAAACCGCTCTACAAGGTCTTTCCCAAATTTTTCGCTGTAACTCGCAATCCATTTGTAAGCCTTGATTTGTTCTGGCGTATTTATAGTCATCTTATCCCTTCCGTTCCACATAGTACCCCAAAAATAATGGTTCCACGCCCAGTTCCACCACCCTGGCTCAAAAGGCAAAAAACCCATCTGTATAATTTCAGCATTGCTAATAATTGATTTATAATCAGGTAATTTAATTAACTCTGGATAAGAGATAATCTTGCCATCAGGAAGTTTATATAATGTCATTTTTTCTGCGTATTCATCTAATTCCTGTATAGTTTTCGGTGCTTTGTTTGGGTCTAAACCAGCTTCTCTAAATAATCGTTTATTCCAGTGAAGGGCGATAGTTGCTGGTGTGGTAGGCAACGCCCATAATTTACCACGGTGGGTACACATATCATAAAATACATGAATATAATCATTGCGTGTAATACCTGCTTTTTTTGCATAATCATCAAGACGGGTTATCGCGCCTTTGTCTGCATAAATATTGATTGCCCAGGTCCAGATGCCGGCGATATCAGGTGGATCACCACCAGCTGTGGCAACAAGAAGCTTTCTATCAATCCCTGCTGTTACTACATATTTAACAAATAATCTATCCTGTGATCTGTTAAACTCTTCCACAACCTTTTCCATTGCCTCAGCCTCAAACCCTGTCCACTTCTCCCAGTAATCCAGTATCAATCTGCCGTCAGCTGTGTATTCACTTTCTTTCCGTCCACAGGAGAGAATAAAACCAGCAACCAGAATTGAACATAATACAATTTTATAAAAATCTCTCAAAACAGTTCTCCAGTAATTCTTTTTTGATATTACATTTAATTATTATTTCAGTCAAAAACAAAAATATAAATTTGTTGATTCTTATTCGCTTCTTGTCTTTTTTTCTTCTTTGCCCAACTCATCGGCTTGGCTGACTATTTCCGGCGGCAGAGATAAACTTGCAACAATATTTTTTCTCATTGCAGCCTCCTTAATTTATCAATAGCATAATAAGATTATAATACAAATATAATATGTTTGCAAGAAATACTTTTTTGCAAAGTCTTTTTTTGTATTTTTATTAACAATGCCAGTCAACGATAGAGTTGGCGATAGCTTACTGCGGCAAAATTTTGTGAGGTGCGCTCATAATTGCTTTATTAATTCCTGGATCAAAATTATTATTCTATTTAATTCTCCGTCTCTGCTTAAGGTCTTAATAATAGTTCCAGCCTCGTCTATTAAGTCTATCTCTAAATGTATCTTTATAATCGTCTCTTCCTCATAAATATAATATCTACCAGCTAACTGATTCGCAGGACTTATGTCTTTTCCTGCTAACTCAATCTGGGTCTTGAAAACAATAGGCAATAATTCGTCTAACCAATCCCGCTTGCTTTCCCCTACCCCGATAAAAGGTCCATACCTCGGTTCAATCACTCTTACCTCTTCCTTTTCTTCTTTTGCTTCTTCTTTTATTATCTCTACCCTTTTCTTTTTCTTAAACCTCTCTCTGATCTTCTCTATGAAACTTGTTGTCTCTTCTTCTTTATAACTCTTACCGAACTCACAATACCCGCTAAACCTGTGATTCCTTCCTATATCTCCAAATGGTACATAAGCATAATCAAAGCCTATATTGTAATACTTTATTCCGAACCCTAATGTTAAACCGTTATCAACATCTATCGCAGAATTATATCCCATCCTCAAAAACAATATCTCTTTTATCATTAACTCGCCACCACAATGTAACCCTATCTCCTCTCTCCTCACTTTATCCGCATCTATACAGACTCTGAACCTCTTATTTGGTGAGAGATACTGGAACCCTGTTTGTAATGTTAATGGTATATTTTCTTTATCAGAATAAAACTTTAATTTTGTTCCCAAATTTCTTAAACTGACCCCAAAGGTCAGCTCTCTTATCGGTAATTTATATATCAATCCTGCATCTATACTAACTGAGTTTGCAGCCTTTTCATCAAGCTTTTCTCTCACCCACTTTATTCCAGCTCCTATGCCAAGGCTCTCAGTAATTGGTCTTGCATAATATGCTGATAGCATTAGATCATTCCCGCTCGCTGTGCCTAAATTTATTCCCTGATTGAAACTCTGTATCGTAGTCCGTTTTACTTTGCCTAAATCTACATAGTCTAACCCAACACCGATCACAGATTCTTGGTTTAAGGGTATCCCAAACATTAATGATTCATAATCTATATCCTGTATCAGGTTCTGATGTGTGAATAATATATTCTTTCTTTTTAAGTAAACAAGCTGGCCAGGGTTGTAAAACATACCCTGCATCGGATAATCAGTAACAGCAACAAATGCCTCACCCATTGCTGCTGGTACTGCGCCTTTCATTACCTCTAAAAACGAGGCTGCGTTTTCACCAGCATCATTGCGAGATGCATAAGAAGTAGAAGCAAGAAGCATCAGAAGAATGCAGAATGCAGAAATAATCTTTGAATCTTTGAATCTTTCAATCTTTGAATCTTTTTTTCTCATAATCTTTTTTCCATCTTTGATTATGTTTTCCGTTTCTTGCTTCTTGCTTCTTTTGTTATCTTGCATCTTTAACCCTATCTTATCACCATTATCTTTCTTATTACCTTCTCTCCGTTATCGCCTGTTATCACAGCGATATACATCCCTGTTGCAACCTTACCACCACGGTCATTTCTAACATCCCACCTGACATTTCCACCTGTATTTGAGATTGTCCTGTCTACAACTAATTTCCCGGCAATAGTATAAATCTGTATCCTCACTCTATCAGTCACATTCGCAAATATTATACCGCTTGTAGGATCATCAGCTGTCCATTCTTTACCGGTATTCGGGTCACCGTCATTCGGTTTCCACGGATTCGGATAAACCTCTAAACCCGAAAGATTCGTCGCAGGTATGAACCCAAATACTGCAAATAAACTCAAATGATTTAAGCTCACCTCTACATAATCCTCATCCATATTAACATACGAACCAACTGATTCTACCCAAACTGATAATGTATTATCATAAGTAAATATCCTGTATTTTTTTTCTTCTGCCCCTGCATCCTCAAACCCCATCCACAATCTTATATCCTTCGGAAACCTTACATACCCGTTCTCAAACTCAAAACTACGATATATACCAAGATCAGTTATTTCACTCCTGTTCGGTGGACCATACGGCGCATTGTTATGCACCGTAGCCCTGAAATACGTTGTCTCTGATATTATACCAGCTGGTATCTCTACCCGACACCCATCTAATAACAATGTCACATTATCAGTGTTCGGTCTTATTCTCTGCCTTTTTATATGCTCATTTGTCACAACATCCCGATACTCATCTATATCATAATCATTCCTGTTTACTATTATCTCATATATCCCTGGGGTCATATCTGTGCAGCTTGCCGTTGAACCTACCACTCGTAACTCATAGCTGCCCTCTGGTACACTATCTGTGTTCCAATATACCCCCCACCGCCTCGGCACTGTGTCGTTATTTATGAATTTCCAGGTATCCATACTACTACTTGAGCGGTACTCAAAATCTACGTTTAATAGCGTATCTGAAAATATCGAGATTAATGCCACCTCATTACCCCGTATCTTAATATTAAGCGGACACACTAATGGCGCTATCGGTGTACTCGTATCCTCATATACATAAATAATTACTGTTTCACCCACTGACGTATCTGTATTATCTACTACCCGAATTGTATATATTCCAGTATCAAGAAATGTCAGTCTATATGTTATGATACCGCTATCCCAGTTCTCTAAAACGATTGTTTCTGTATTTACATACAACGTTGTGGTACCACTATATGCGGTATATTGTTGGAATAAACCATCCAGAGCAGTTATTGTAAGTGTATAGTCAGCATATTGATACAGCGGTGTATCTATTGATAATTCGAACCCGCATAGCCCTGAGATAAGTGATGAACATACAGCTTGAGCTTTATATAATTTTGAACAGCTTGGGTCTTTAAACGAAATAATATACAGATTCAACGTGTCTCTATTACCATTCACAGCTCCATCAGGTATCTTGATAACAAAAACTATGGGTAATGTCTCATTGATTGCAAAATATTTTGTATCAATAGCCAATTCCCCCGTATCGTATAAACCATTCTCAACCAGGGTATCAGCAAATATTTCATTCCCATAGAGACCATGTGCCACAAAGGTATACGTATCACCAGCATTACCACGATTCTCAACATAGAAACCAAAAGATACACTCTCCCCCCTATCTCCATACCTTATCCCTGAATCTGAACTTAAATAAGCCTCGAATAAATAACCTACAGTCATTGTCACTGTATCTGTTGCTGTTTGATAAGTATCAGTATATTCATCTTCATAATCAAAATAAGCAGCATTCTCGATTTGTGTATTCTCTGGAGTAAGTGCATATAACGAATTACTGCACACTAATAGTAGTAATAGAGGGATTCCCATAAGGCAGTGCCTTAAGCCATTCTGCCATTTGGTAAGTATTTTAAATAGTATGCAATAAGGTTTAATAACCTTCAAAGCACCTACTCCTCTTAAAAATAAGAAATAAGAATTAAAGAATTAAGAAATAACGCCATATCCTGCAAATCATGAACCAATCAGGGATTGCAGAACTTAATCTGTACCGTAAAAAAGCCATCTTGACCTTACTAACATAAGGATGTGTTGCGTTTCTTACTTAAAGCCTTTCTATACAGAGGCGTTTATATCGTTTTTAATTAATCGTGACTCTGAACCTTATGTAGCCTGCATCTTTGTCAGTAGCAGTATTCTGAACAGTACCGTACACATCTCCATCATTAGGAGATATATTGGTTAATAACGTTATCCGTATTCTCTGTACATTCGTACCCTCAGCCGACTCAAACGGACCACTGAAATCTGTATCAAATGCCACGCTCGCTGAACATGTTGGTGTATCATGTAACCCTGATGTATCGATTGACGCGACTACCCACGTTGTATACCGCGGCAATACATCGTAAATCACTACATTCGTTGCTGTGCCTGAACCATCATTGTCATAATATATTGTGTAGATTAAAGTATCATACGGGTCTGTCCCATACGTGGTCGTGTCCACAGTCTTTGACACAAATAATACAGGACCTGCTATCATCACAAGCACTGTATCTGTCTGTCTATCACGACTATTTGCTGCAAGATTCGGCCACGAGTCGCCAGAAGCACCAACTCCATCTGTCACTATTAACCTGATCCTTGTGCTGTCTAAATCAACCGCTGTGTCTGGAATTATTACAGCTACAAAGATACTCTCACCTGCATCCTCAGCTAATAATACAGACGATATCTCGGTTAACTCGTTCGCATCGTGAACACCGTCATTGTCATCATCAAGAAATATCTTGTATGACCACGGATCCTCGCTAACATATTCAACCTGTAATGAGATACTGTCTGTTGAATTACCTGTGTTTGTGATACTGTACGAGATATACTTTGTATCTCCTTTACCACTATACTCCGTGTCATAATCAGCTATCACTGCAAGGTCATAAGCTGTGTCAACTATGGCTTGAACTGTATCTGATGTTGCATAAAACGTATCATTGTACTCGCTTACATACTCAAAAACAATGTCGCCCCAGGTATCTGCTTGATTAGCTGTGGCATTGTCATCACCATTGACGATTTGTGTATTAGCCGGTGTTCCTACGGCTAACACCGCCGCTGGTATAAATAATACCAGTAAAACTACTAAACATTTTTTTAACATAAAAACACCTCCGTTGCAGTGCGGTAAAAAACTACACGGCTGCTTATTTAACTCTACCTACCCACGTGACAGTTCCACCTGGAACCGTGTTCTGTGGATATAATTTATTTAAAAAGGTCCATCGAACCTTGATTACTGTTTTACCCTGCCACACTGACTCCCAACCAGGCCCTGCTTCCTGGGTATAATAATCTATTACTGTGCCTGAACCTGTAGGCGTATCTGCAAGCTCGATGTATTGAGGTAAATACTCGATCAATACCGCATTGGTGCAAGGCGCAAAACCATTGTTTGTATATTGGATTGTATATGTCGTTGTTTCATTCGGTAGCAGGATTGTGTCACTTATTAATTTCTGTAGTGTTATATATGGCGCGCTCACTGTATCTGAAAATGAACTCTCGTTATTGTAGGTATCTATTTTGGTTATTCTATAGTAATACGTCTCACCCTGCACAGCTCCGCTATCAAGATAATCTGTATCACTTGATGATACACTATCATAAAGTATATAACTAAATCCTGTACTTCTATAAATATTAAACTGCTTTATTATCGAACTGGTTTCCTGATCCCAGGTAATATATACCCCGGTATCAGGTAATGTTAAATCAGCGATCGCAGATACGTTCGCTGGTGGTGGTGGGATTAGATTATAGATACTAAACCAGTATGTAGTATCAGCTGAACCTGTATCAATGCCATCATAGGCACGTATCCGTAGTTTTACAAGACAACTCGTATTCGGTAAATCTATTGCCGAAGCCCAGACAAAATAATGCGTCTCGCCATTCGCGTCTGCTGTTACGTTTGCCGTCTCGCCACTTGTTATAGTACAATTATACCAGTCTGTATCATTAAGCGTGTATTGTATTATTGTTAAAGTACATCTATTATTATCAGCATCGAAAACAATGTATGTACAAACTACGTTTTGTGAATACGTCTCGCCATCAACAGGAACGAGTATTGTTTCATAGGGTGCAGAATTCCGTATAATGAACTCGAAAGTATCAGAATATTGCGACCAGTTGCCCATCGCATCAACCGCAGCTACTCGCCAGTAATACGTCTCGTTTAAATTCATATCCGTTGCTGGCGTGGTCTCTGTGCTCGTTGAA
>JBFMHD010000065.1:0-12826 GCA_040752395.1 Candidatus Hydrogenedentota bacterium | reverse complement strand
CAAAAATAACCCTATCCCCATTATCGAAACACCCCTCAAATACCCTTTCATATTCACCCCCTTTGTTTAAAATTCTTATTTTTTTTATTCTGCCATTGAGAAATAAAGCAAGAGAATAGAGATGATATTTTGCAGGAAATTTAATATATATTTCTTTCTTATGATGGATATTTTGTAAAATTTCTTTTAATTTCACATAAATCGGGCAATAAAAAAAATGAAAACCATACATTGCGCATTGCAGTATTTTATCTTCATATTTTTTTAAGAGGTAAATATCTGCTGGTAAGGTAACTCCTGGTGCTTCACATAAAACGTATTTCCCTGCAAGTAAAGCACTTAAAGTAAATGGGGTATGCAAAGAGCTTTTCGCAGAAATAATTACACCGTCTATCTCTGGATCATTAATAATCTTTCTAAAATTCGTTACGGTTTCTATATTGAATTCTCTTTCAATTTTTTTTGCGTTTTGTTCTGTTCTTGTACACATTTTTTTTATCTTTATATTTTGTATATAAGTAAGTGATGGTAATATTACCTCTTTAGCGTGTTTACCCACACCTATAATCCCTATATTAAAAGGTGGAAAGGTTCTATTTTTCATCTCGGCTCTTTTACCAGGATCAGCTAACCAGCCAAGATACGAAAATAATGTCTTTTCATAAATAAGTCTTATTATTCTACTTTGCAATGCAAAATATCTAACCCAATACATAATTTTGTACTCCATCGGTTATAGGTAGCGAAGAAGTGGGGAGTGATAAGAAACTCAATTTTTTTATTTACATCTGTATTTTTTATCTTATAATGTCGATATGAGTCAAATTAAAAATGTAGATAAAGTTAAAGCGGTTGGGATTATCGATGGTCATTCTATTTTATATCGTTCGTTCTATGCTATCCCTGAAATGACAGCGCCTAATGGTACGCCAACAAATGCTGTTTACGGTTGTATCCGCTATTTGCTCTCAATAATAAACGAAGAAAAAATCAAAAATCTGATATGGGTACTTGATTCTAAAGAGCCAACGTTCCGTTCTTTATCTTACGCTGATTACAAAGCCCAAAGACAACCAACCCCGGAAAACCTCAGTCTGCAGATACCGATACTCGTTGAACTTCTTGAAGCTATGGGGGTCCCTGTTGTTACTAAACCCGGTTATGAAGCAGATGATGTTATCGCTACTTTGAGTAAACATTTTTCATTTCTGTATCCTGTTATAATATTCTCAAATGATAAAGATATCTCTCAACTTATTGCTCCAAATGTTCTTGTTGCAGTGAAGAAAAAAGATGATAAGTTTCATAGATACCTTGATAGTGATGGCGCATCTTTAGAATTTGGTGTGCCTCCTTCTAAGATTGTTGATTTACTCGGTCTTTCTGGAGACCCAAGTGATAATATCCCTGGTGTTCCTGGTATAGGTATCAAAACAGCTGAAAAGCTATTAACAAAATATAAAGACCTCGAAGATATATATGAACAGATTGATTCAATAGAACCTGAGAGATTAAAAAACATTCTAAAACTACATAAAGAAAGTGCTTTTAAATCAAGGGAGCTCGTCTCTCTTCAATTTGATGTCCCTTTAGATTTTAAACAAATCTCATTTAAAAAAGAAGCTGATAAAACTAAACTTGTATACTTGCTGCAAACACTTGGCTTTAAAAGTATTATCACTGAACTTGGGCTACCATCCTCTCCAGTTAAAAAAGAAATAAAATTTGTTCTTATAAATAATGAGACTGATTTAAATAAGCTTGCACAGACCCTATCGCAATCAAACCAATACTATCTCTATATAACAGGTTCTGACCCGCATTTTATATACTCATCAATAACAGGCATCGGTATAGCTGGTGATGACAAAAAAATTTATATAATCCACGCTCCTGCAACTGGTTCCTTGTTTGAAGATCTAAAAGAAGCGAGTATCATAGAATTTTTGAGTACCATAATAAATTCTAAAAAATCCATTATTTCTTATAATGCAAAATTGGTGATTGGTCTATTCATCAAACATAATATTGAACTTCCTGTTATAAAAGATGACATATTGCTTCAGAGTTATTTACTTCGGCCTGGTGAAGGCACATATCCGCTGAACCGGCTCAAGGGTGAATATCTTGGTGTTCTTGATATGCCAGATATCCCATCACCTGATAATAAAGATTTCCCGTCAGTTCTTGCTTGCTATGTAAATACAATTATAGAGCTCCAGCCACTCCTTGTTTCGAAGTTAAAAACAGAAAGACTTACTAAACTATATTATGAGATTGAGCTTCCGCTTTGTTATTGTCTCGCTTTTATGGAATATTACGGTGTAAAGATAGACATTTTTAAACTTAAAGATCTATCTTTAGAACTATCAAAAGAGTTATCATCTCTTACAAAAGATATATACAGGCTTAGCAATGAACAATTCAATATCAATTCTTCAAAACAGCTTGCAATTATCCTTTTTGAAAAACTTAAATTGCCACCTGTTAAAAAAACAAAGACAGGATACTCCACAGATTCAGATGTTCTCCAGATTCTCTCAAGAGATTTCGAGATCGCCCGTCTATTATTAAAATACAGATTATTATCCAAACTAAAATCTACCTACATAGACGCTCTGCCGCTACTTATCAATAAATCAACAAACAGGATCCACACTATTTTTCATCAGACAGGAACTATAACAGGTCGTCTCTCAAGTTCAGACCCGAATCTACAAAATATTCCTGTACGTACCGAAGAAAGTGAAAGGATACGTGAATCTTTTATATCAGAGAAAGACCATCTCTTTATCTCAGCGGATTATTCCCAGATAGAACTGCGTATCTTTGCTCATCTATCTAAATCCAAGCCGCTCATAAAAGCATTCCTTGACGACAGAGATATCCATAGCGAGACCGCTTCTATCCTTTTTGATACGTCGATCGATAAGATTAATGATAATATGAGACGAGTTGCTAAAACTGTTAATTTTGGTCTTCTTTATGGTATGAGTGCATTTTCGCTTGCAAAAGACCTCAGTATCTCTCAAAAAGAAGCACAGAGATTCATTGTAAAATATTTCGAGAATATAAAAGGCGTAAAAGAATTTATTGATGAGTTAATCAAGCAGGCAAAGGAAAAAGGGTATGCTGAAACCATAACAGGGAGGAAACGTTATTTACCTGAACTATCAAGCAGGAATTTTAGCGTTCGCTCTTTTGGGGAGCGAGCAGCGATAAATATGCCGATACAGGGCTCTGCTGCTGATATAATTAAAATGGCTATGATAAATATCCAGAAAAAACTTACATCATTAAAACTTAAGACAAAGATGATACTGCAAGTACACGATGAATTACTATTCGAAACACCTGTCCTGGAAAAAGATAAAACTATAAAAATTATTAGAACCGAGATGGAAAACGTTATGAAACTCGATATACCATTGAAGGTTGATATCGGCTGCGGCAAGAGCTGGAGAGAGGCACATCTATGAAAATACTCGTTATACGATTTTCGTCGTTTGGTGATCTTGTATTAGCAACCGGGTTTTTAAAAAGACTTAAACAATGCTTTATAAAAGATGAGGTACATCTTCTTACAAAAGATATCTATACTGATATATTTGAAAATCATAGATATATTGACAAAATTATCCCGTTACCTTTTCACACTTCGTTTTTTGAGTTCTCCAATCTAATAGCACAACTTAAAAACGAAAAATATGATCTCCTTATAGATATTCATAACAATATTCGAAGCAAATGGATTCGTTTCAAACTAAGAACTGATAAACAATTTGTGATAAAAAAAGAGTCTCTAAAGAAATTGACTCTTATATTTCTTAAAAAACAGGTGAGTGTAACACCACTTATTAATCTCTACTTCGAAGTTTTATCAAAGATAACAGGAAATAAAGAACCCATCGAAGAGCCGTTTATATCAATCAAAGATGGATCAAAAGAAAGAGTAATAAAATTATTAAAACATACTCCTTCTAAAAAAGGTATCATCATACATCCTAAATCTAAATGGAGAGCAAAGGAATGGAGCTACGTTAAATATATGCAGTTAATAAATTTGATAGAAATAACCTATCCTGATAGAGTAATCTATCTTACCTGTTCACAGGTTGATGAACCGATAATTAAAGCGATACATAAAAATTGTAAAAATACAATCCCGCTTTGCGGGATATTATCAATCAATGAACTCTCATATCTTATAAAAGAGACTGGTCTGTTAATAAGCGGTGACACGGGTATAATTCATTTAGCGCGCGCTTTTAATAAACCCCAGATAATAATCCTCGGTGCAACTGTTAAAAATTTTGGTTATATACCTATCTATAAAGGTGTACAGGTTATTGAAAAAGATTTACACTGCCGACCCTGCTCAAGAAACGGGAGCGCTCCCTGTTTATTCGGTACATACGAGTGTCTCGAATCAATAAGTGTTGATGAGGTGTTTAATGCTGTTCTTCAGGGATTATGATTTATGATTCTTCATACCTTCTATAATATAATCGTTTCATCTTCGATACCGGTACTAAAATTATTACAATATAGAAATGAAAAGATAAAGCTATTTATCTCTGAGCGAAAAAATCTTTTTCTGAATCTATCAAATAAGATTCAATACCCTGAAAATAAGAAACGCATCTGGTTCCACTCAACAAGTGTTGGTGAGTTTGAACAGGCTAAACCACTTATCGAGATACTAAAATCACGCTATGATACGTATATAATCCTCTCCGTATTCTCTTCTTCAATTTATAAAAATGCTTTAAAATATCGGTTTGTAGATGTGATAACGTATCTGCCATTTGATACGATTTTTAATGCAAAAAGATTTGTCAATATCGTAAAACCAGATATTTTTATCACTGTAAAATTTGATTTATGGCCAAATCATCTTATCACGGCTAAAAAATATGGTGCCAAAACTCTCCTTGTTGACGCTACCTTACAACCTGAATCTTGTAGACTATTACCAATAATAAAAAACTTTTATCAATATGTTCATCGACATCTTGATTATGTTTTTACAGTATCAGAATATGATACAGAAAGATTCAAACCGCTATTAGATAAAAACACAAAGCTATTAACTATAGGTGATACTCGTTTTGATAGCGTTCATAAACGATACCTTGACTCAATTAAGGGTTCCTCTTCTCTTCGTTTTGAATCAGGTGATGTAAAAGTGATACTTGGCAGTGTCTGGCCTGAGGATATAAAGGTTGTATTGGCTCCTTCACTTGATATAGTCTCAAAAAATAACGTCATTTTGATTGTGGTCCCACACGAAATAGATAAAAAATTCATAAATACAATAGAAACCCAGATTAAGGACAAAGGTCTAAAATATACTAAATGGACTAACTTAGGAAATGAGAAATGTATAACAAAAGACATCTCGGTTGTCATCGTTGATGCTGTCGGCATACTTGCAAATCTCTACCTGTTAACTGACATAGCATACGTTGGTGGTAGTTTTTCAACTGGTGTACACAATACTATGGAACCAGGAATTTGTGGTCAGCCTGTTGTATTTGGGCCAGTATATTACAATTCACCAGAAGCCTGTAAACTTGTGGATCTGGGTGTAGGTTTCTCGATAAAATCAAGTAAAGAATTCAAAAATATTATTTTAGATTTAATAAATGACAGTATAAAAAGAAAACATCTTGGTTTGACTGCTCGTGATTTTATTATGAAAAGTATCGGCGCGAGTGACAAAATTATAGAAATAATGAGGATCAGCAATCTTTTATGAAAACTCTACCCCGGTTTATTCAGATAGAAACAAACATCTTCTGTAATGCTCGGTGTCCATTCTGCCCAACTGAACATATCAATCGTGAACCTAAAATAATGGATGAAAAGGTTTTCAAAAAAATTGTAGACGAGACACGTGGAAAAGGAATCTGCTATAGACCCTTTCTGCAAAACGAACCTTTAACTGATAAACGATTACCTGAATTTATAAAATATATTAAAGAAGATAATACAGCTCTCACGGAACTTAACTCAAATGGTGAACTGTTGACAGAGGAATGGGGTAAAAAACTTATAGAGGCTAAACTGGATTTAATACGTTTCAGCGTGGATGGTATAAGCCAGGAAACAATCGATATAGCAAGACCCGGATTAAATTATAAACTTATCGAAGAACGACTCATAAAATTTTCAGAACTCGTTAAAAAAAGCAAAAGCTCAATGAAATTGATCATTCGTATGATTGATATGGATATAAACAAACACGAGCAGGCAGAGTTCAAAAGGTTCTGGTCTAAGTATTTTGATGATATAAAGATAGTCCCGCTCTATACCTGGCCCTGGCATAATGTTAATGAATGCGTGCTGAAACCCTGTGTAAAAATACTTGAAGAGATGTTTTTTATAACATCAGGTGAGGCTGTATTATGCTGCTGGGATACAGATGCTCGGGCTGTTATAGGGGATGTAAAAAAACAGAGTGTAAGCGAGATATGGAACGGTGAACCTAACCAGACGTATCGTAAATACCTTGCAAAAGGAAGACGTGATAAAATTTTATTATGTTCAAAATGCGATGCATACAAAGACCGCGAATTCACTGATTTTAACGGACCGGATTATACATTATAAAATGAAAGATGAATTTATAAGAATTCTTTTAATTTTAATCATAGTAACTACACCTTTTTCACTTCTGGCCGGGTCTATAGATTCCGGGGTAACTGCTTTTCAACTTGCTAATGCCATGGGAATAGATTCATCAATTATACTCTTAGCTGAACTCAAAGTTATAGGAAAAGACACATCAGCAGACCATGATGGATATGGTATCTGGAGTGATAATATCCTTGGGTTCCCTTATCAGTCCAGCAATTTTGCTGTGTTGACCTGTGGTAATATAGGACTTATACCTGGCTCTAATACCCTGACCGGTGCATCGTATGACCAGGGGATACAGGACAATAAAGGAATGGATGGCGGAGGTGATGACGGCGTCCAGTTGCATATTAAACTAAAAGTTCCAGACGGGATGTATACAGCAAGTTATATATTCTGTTTTTTATCCGAGGAATATCCTGAATACGTGGGGAGCACATTCAATGATTTTTATTTTTTTGAGGTTGGTCAGACTGCTATTACTTATCAAGCATCAAAACCTTCTTCATCTTATAACATTGTGTATGATAATACAGGAAAAATAATAAGTGTTAACAGTGATTTCTTCTTACGGACAGACGAACCTACTGGTACCCAATTTGATGGCAGAACACAGATACTGGCAAACTGTTTCCCTGTTATACCAGGTGATATAATAGATATTTATTTCAGCGTTGGAGATATGGGCGATGCTATACTAATGTCAGGCGTATTTATTGATGACTTTAGATTCTACGAAACAAAAATAAGTAAACCCCATACAGTAGACCTTGTAACAAAAACTTTGCTTGGACTTGAGTCTGCAACAGTAAGTGTAATAAATTATCCTAATCCATTCATCTATTCAGGTAGTAATGGGGTAACTATCAACCTTAATGAAGATATCTGTCAAAGGATTCCAGGTAAAGGTATATCAAGAATAGATATTTTTGATGCTCGTGGAAGAAAAGTCATAACACTCAATATAAATGATAAAACAAGTATAGTATGGGATGGTAAAGATAGCGATGGTCAAGTTATAGCAAGCGGTGTTTATTATTATCTTGTTTATACTGTTGACGGCAGGAAAGGCAAAGGCAAGTTAACTTTTATTAAATAGCCCCTACTTTTATGCAATCTTTTGCATTGCATTCACAAACTCTTTGCCCGATAGTGAAGAGGGTATCTAGATAACTGCCTATAAAACACCTATCTTCCTTGGACCATTCAATAATTTTCACATATTTAGTTCCCTCATTCATTTTTTGCCTCTTATAAATATTCTTTTAAATTTCGGCATCTATTTCTAAGTCGATCAAATGATTTTTTTTCATAAAGTCTTATTGCTTCAGCTGACATATTAAATCTTTTACCGGTCTCTTTCAGTGTATGAAACATTCCATCAATAAAGCCATAACGATAAAGTAGCATACTTTTTACTTTTAGTGGTAATAAATTCAAGGCTTCAAAAAGTTTCTCTTTTAAATCATTTTTAATGGTATTATGAGCAGGTTCGTAATTCTCTTCGCATCTAACACTATTGCTTATCTCTTCAAAAGGTATTAAATCATTATTAGCATCACCATAAGATACATCAAATTGAAAATACCCTCGAGTGAGTTTTAATATTTTTTTCACAGTGCCCATAGACATATTCAAGCCCCGGGCTAATTCTATAACATCAGGGAGTCTGCCGTTTTTTTGTAAAAATTGTATCATAAAACTATTGAACTCTCTTAATACCTTAAGCTTTTTTACAGGTAATCTGAAATTTGAGAATCTGTAATTCATAGCATTGACAACGTGATGCCTTATCCACCAGGTCGCATATGTAGAAAATTTTACCTCTCTTCTCTCATTAAACTTGTTTATAGCCCTCATTAAACCGAGATTACCTTCCTGCATCAGGTCATTTATCTGAAATTCATTCTTGCAAAATTTTCTGACTATACTTAAAACAAGCTTCTGATTATTATTGACCATAATTTCATAAGCATCTGTACTCCCTTTTTTTATTCTCTCTATTAGTTCTTTTTCTTGTTCTTTGCTTAATAATTTAGAACCATTTAAATTCCTAAAAAATTCTTTTGGCAGTTCCTTAAAATGTAGAAACATAGTATCCTTGAAAAAATAAGTGGTGCTGATTTATGAGTTGTTACAGAATATTGTGCAATAGATATACCAGTCCTGATGTGATAATTATCACGTTTTTTATATATATCTACAATATTTTTAGATATTTTTACATTGGTGGGGGCTTGTAGTTTTTATTTTTTGTAGGCTATGTATAAAATAAACATCAGGGGGTAGCATTTAATTCTTTTATTAGTCTTGATAAATATGTTCTCTGGATCTTTAACTCTTTTGCTGTTTTTGATTGGTTCCTATCATTACGCTCCAGTGCTAATTTTATAAATTTTTTCTTAAACCGCAATTGAGCATCCTTTAAAGATATATTTGGCTGATATTCTGGCATTGATTGTTCAACACTCCGCAAAGCCACATATTCTTTAGTTATCATATCATTACCAGCAAGAACCACTGCGCGTTCTATAACATTTTCAAGTTCCCTGATATTGCCTGGCCAGTTATACTGCATAAGCATTTCCACAGCTTCTTTATCTATCCCATTAGTTTTGATATTAAGTCGTCTGGAATGTTTATTTATAAAATAGTTTACAAGTAAAGGGATATCTTCCATTCTTTCGCAAAGAGCAGGCAGTTTTAGTGTAATAACATTTATTCTGTAAAATAAATCTTCTCTGAACATCCCTATTTTAATCTCTTCTTCAAGATTTTTATTAGTTGCAGCTATAATCCTGACATCCACCGGGACTCCCTCATTCCCGCCGATACGTTCAACGATACGTTCCTGTAAAATCCTTAATAATTTCACCTGAAGTTTTGGTGAGAGTTCACCTATTTCATCAAGGAATACGGTTCCATAATGTGCGAGTTCAAATTTACCGGGTTTACGAGCAAAAGCTCCTGTGAACGCTCCTTTTTCGTATCCAAACAACTCACTCTCAAGTAGTGTCTCTGGTATAGCTGCACAATTTACTGCGATAAAAGGTTTATTTCGGCGTGAGCTTGCATTATGTATAGATTGTGCTAAAAGTTCTTTACCTGTACCGGATTCACCTCTGATAAGAACCGTGACATTTGCATCAGCAATACGTTTAGCTATCTCTATCATTTTAAGCAAATTTGAATTTTTGCCTATAATGTCATCAAACGAGAATTTAGTATCGAGTTCGCGTTTTAGTTTGATATTCTCTTCACTTAAGTCTTGAACGTATTTTGCGTTTTCTATCGCAATAGCTACACCATTTGCAAATGTCTGTAATATCGGTATATCTTCCTCTGTAAAATGTTCTCTATTAAACGAGTTCACAACCTCAAGTGTACCGGTTATCTTTCCTCTATAAATAAGAGGGACACATAAGATGTCTTTTGTAGGATAATTAAGTTCTTTTGATATACTTTCCTTAAATCTCTTGTCTTTTTTAACATCCGGTACTAAAAGTGGCTCACCAAATAAAGCGACCCAGCCTGCAATCCCTTCACCCAATTTGAGTCTGTATCTCTTAATATCATCTTTTTTTTCACCTGTTGCTGCACGGAAATAAAGATAATCGGTCCCTGACTCAATAAGTAATATAGAGCATCCTTCACAGTGCATAACCTCGCTTGCACTGATAAGTATGTTTTCCAGAACCTCGTCAAGATTTCTTAATGAATTAATAATCTGTGATAGATTAATCAAGCTTTGTAATTTTTTTGCTAAAGATTCATCATTCTTTATTACCATAGGTCTTCTCCTGATATTTTTTATTTAAAACCTCATACTTTTTTTGAATCTCATCTGTTTCTTTAATCAATTCTATCAATCTTTTCTCGTTTTTCATTTTTTCATCGACATTAGCAGCTTTTTCTATTTTTGTTTTCTGTTTTTCTATCTCTTCTTGATTCTTCTTTAAGCAAATGCCACACATAATCTCAAGTATTTTATCTTCTTTATCTGTTATATTTGCAAAATATATATTTTCGCGCATTTTTAATAATTCTACTTTTTTATTCTTATTTTCTTCATTTTCTTCAATCAGTTTATGTAGTTCTTTAAGATTCTTTCTATTTATAATTCTCTTAACCAGATTTAATCTATCAGATTCCCCTATCGATTGTGATAATCTTTCTATTTCATTATTATTTTTAATAATAGTTAGGTCTATTTCATCTAATTCTTTGTTAAGCATTGCTATTTTAATATAAAGAGTATCATCTGCAGAAAATATAGAATTTGTTATAAAAAAGTAAATAGATAAAAAGAATAAAAAAAGACGTGTGAGATAAGATGCGGGCTGTAAAATTAGTATGTTCATAGTACTGTTTTATCTAAAATTCAAAGCAAAATTCTTGCCAGCTCATTGTTCTTCAACAAGATTATCTAATCTATGTTTTTTTAATCTATATCCGAGTGTCCTTCGTGATATACTGAGTAGACGAGCTGCTTTAGATAGATTGCCACGCGCTTTTTTCACAGCTTTTATTAATAACTCCTTTTCAACATCCTGTAATTTAATACCCTGCTCTGGTATCTCTATCTCTATCTCTTTCTTTGGGGTCTGGGTAGTTTTTAATCGTGGAATATATTCAGGTAAATGCTCCTGTAAAATATATTCATCTGTAGCAAGAACGCAGGCATGCTCCATAGCATTCTGTAGTTCTCTTACGTTCCCGGGCCAATCATAACTTAAAATAATATCCATTGTCTCATTATCAATTTTTTTTGGTTGTAGTCCTATTGTTTTAGCATGTTTGTTAGTAAAATATTTTGCTAATACCGTAATATCTTCTTTTCTTTCACGCAAAGGCGGTATAATAATCGGAAAAACATTTATTCTGTAATATAAATCTTCTCTGAATCTGCCTTCTTTAACTAGCTGTTGTAAATTACGATTAGTTGCAGCTATGACTCTAACATCTACTTTTATTTTTTTATTTCCACCAACCCTCTCTATCTCTCTTTCTTGAAGAACTCTTAGAAATTTTGATTGAAGTTCAAGTGAGAGTTCTGCTATCTCATCAAGAAATATGGTGCCCTTATTAGCGAGTTCAAATTTCCCTATCCTCATCTCCATCGCTCCAGTAAAAGCCCCTTTTTCATGGCCAAATAATTCTGATTCTATAAGTTCCCGCGGGATAGCTGCGCAATTGACCGATACATAATTTTCGTTCCTTCGTTGCGAGTTTTTATGTATAGCTCTTGCTACAAGTTCTTTACCAGTTCCACTTTCACCCTGTATCAGGACAGTTATAGGTGAATCAGCAACTTTTTTAATTCGTTCAAGAACGCTCTCAATCCCTGCTGAAGAACCAATAATCTCCCTGAAATCACCCTGTGACAATTCTTCCCGTAATAATCTATTTTCCTCTTTTAAATTTATCTTTTCAACAATCCTATCTATAAGTAGAATCATCTCATCCATCTTAAAGGGTTTGGTAATGTAATCGTAGGCTCCTTCTTTCATAGCTTCCACAGCTGTTTGGGTAGTAGCATAGGCTGTCATCATAACCACTTCTATCTCGGGCTTTATCTTTTTAGCATACTTGAGTAGCTCCATACCGCTTATACCCGGCATCTTTAAATCAGTAACAAGTATATCAATCCCACCCTCATTTAATATCTTCATTGCTTCGCCTGGTTTTTGAGCTATCTTTATCTCACAATCTTTACCTTCAAACGAGATTTTAAGTAAATTTAATAACTTCTCTTCATCCTCAACAAATAATAATGTGATCTTACGTGCCATAATTTACTCCTATCATCCCTTACTTTTTTATGTATACTTCGATCTTGGTACCACCGAGTTCTGATTTCCCAATCTCTATCCTGCCATTTTTTGATTCGATAATTCCTTTTACAATTGATAAACCTATGCCGGTCCCGTTTTCTTTTGTTGTAAAGAATGGGTCAAAAACCCTGTCTTTTATATTATCCTGTATCCCAACACCACTATCTTCTATCGATAAAATAATATAATCACCCCTGTTTATAGTCTTTATGATAATTAATTTATTTTTTAGATTGTCAAACGATTCAATAGCATTCTGTAAAGATTTCTGATTATACTGTTAATCTCATCTTGTGAAAATTTTACCTTTTCTACATTGGGGTCTAATTTAATATCAATCTCAATATTTC
>JBFMHD010000064.1:0-12863 GCA_040752395.1 Candidatus Hydrogenedentota bacterium | reverse complement strand
AGAAGTGAGAGGTATCAGGACGGGCTACAGGCTACGGGCTACGGACTACAGCCGGCTGGAGCCCGAAGCCCGGAGCCTGCTGAAAAGTCTTGAGTCTTGAGTCCTGAGTCCTGTTTTGACTCACGACTTGCGACTTGTGACTCTTTTCATATCATCTTTAGTTTTTCATATATTGTGTAGAGCGCAAACCGCGCCTATCTTGACTTCTTCTAATATATTTATCGACAAAAATTATGTTTTTCTTTATTATTAAATAAGTAGTCTATCGAGTTTTTCGTAACCTCTAATGTAGAACAATGACGCTGAACGGCGTGAAGAGGTGATGAGGGACTCAAAATGGAGGTGGTAGGGAATTAGTAGTTGGGTAGCATAGAAACTTATGGATGCTTTAAAAAAGTTCAAACTATCAATTCTTTTACTTATCATCGTAATTTTAATAGGTTCATCAGGTTATATTATTATAGAGGGGTGGAATTATTATGATGCTATTTATATGACGATTATAACAATATTTTCTGTTGGTTATGCAGAGATTCATCCTTTAAGTTTTTATGGTAGAATTTTTACGATAGTGTTAATATTATGCGGCATCAGTGCCTTAACATTTTCGATAGCAAACCTGACAGCTTTTATTGTCGAGGGAGACTTACATAAAATTTTAAGGAGAAGGAAAATGGAGAAGAGATTACAGGATATTAAAAACCATATTATAGTCTGTGGCGTAGGTCGGGTAGGGTATTATGCAGTTTCTGAGTTATCCAGGATTAATATCCCAGTGGTTATTATAGATACAAATCAAGATAATTTGAGCCGGGCTGAAACTAATTTCTCTTCAATAATAGCTCTCTATGGTAATGCCACAGAAGAGAAGACACTCATTGATGCTGGTGTAAAGCTGGCGCGTGGTCTTATCGCTACACTTTCAACTGATGCTGATAATCTTTTCCTCTTAGTCACAGCCAAGGCTTTAAACCCTAATCTTCCAGTTATTGCAAGAGCTATAGATGATAAAGCAATAGACAAATTTAAAAGAGCCGGTGCTGATAAGGTGGTCTCCCCTAATGTATTAGGTGGTCTTCGAATGGCTTCTATTGCTGTAAGACCGACGGTTGTTAATTTTCTTGATACTATGATCTATTCTGAAGAAGAAGTTTTAAGGCTTGAAGAAGTTACAATACCTGTTAACTCATCTTTTATCGGTAAAACACTTGCTCAGGTTCAAATCCCAAATCAAACCGGATTAATTATAATCGCAATAAAAGATATTTCAAGGGGTGGCTATGTATATAATCCTAAATCCGATACTTTACTTACTTCAGATAGTATACTTATTGTAATGGGTTCAATTGGTCAGATTCAGAGATTAAGAGACCTTGTTTTGAAATGAATGATTATTATAATTTATTTGGCAGCTTATATTCTGATTTGATTGTTTTTTTTATCGTGGTAATTATTGGTGTCAGCACAGGCTACCTGCTTTATAAAAGACAGGTTACCAAAGAATTTGAGACACATAAAAAAAAGAACAAAATTTGTCCTTTATGTAGAAGAGAGCTTGATGATACCGATGAATTATATGGTAAATTAAAAGCAGATGCGATAGACAAAGTCATTATTTTAGGCTGTAAATACTGCTACAAGGCCAAGTGATACAATTTGCTTCTTGTCTCTTGCCTCTTGCTTTTACTTGATATTATTATAATTACAATGTTTTTCACAGGAGAGGATTTTATGATTATCGGGATTATGGCTGATTCGCATGATAACCTTAATCTACTGGAAAGAGTTTTAGACGTTTTTAATAATTATAAAGCAGGGTATGTTTTACATTGCGGAGATTATATCGCGCCTTTTACATCCAGAGTGCTCGGGAGATTAAAGGTTCCATTTTTCGGAGTGTTTGGCAACAACGATGGTGAAAAGAATGGTCTTGTTAAAATGTTTAGTAATATCGGACCAATAGTGAATCAGCCCGGTGAAATAATAATATCAGATAAAAAATTTATTTTATTTCATGAGCCCAGGGATAATTACGATGGTTATAATACTGATATAATATGTTTTGGACACACACATACGCCACTTATTGAAGAAATAGATAATAAACTCATAATTAATCCTGGTGAATGTGGTGGGTGGGTGAGTGGGAAACCATCAGTGGCTGTATTTGATACTATAAAAAATATTGCTGAGGTAGTATATCTTTGAAAAAAGTTATTATTTTATTTCTGATAGCTTTAATTCCCGCTGCTATTTTTATATATCTTTTTTATAATGAATTACAGGGTTTGTATACTATCTATAAAATATATACCAACAAAAATACAATTATTAAATTAGGCAATATGAAACATATTTTGCCATCTGAGATAGATTTGAAACTACTTATAATGGGTAAAATAGACAAAGACGAATTTATTGAAAAAATCGTTAAGAAGTTTCCACAGAGAGGTAGCATTAAAAAACTTGCTTGTGATTTACCTGATAATCTAAAACAAAGATGCATATTAGAATCTCTCAAGAGAGGAAACACTTATTTGAAGTTTATAAAGTTAATATTACCGCGATATTATGAAAACGAAATTATAAAAGATTTAGAAAATATTAAAGGATATATAACAAAGAAAAACGGCCTTGATAAAATATATGAAACCTTACCACCTCTTGTTATGATTGAATTTATATACAAATACATACCAGAAAAACATCGGAAAAGTATTGCTTCTTCAGAGGAATATAAAGACCTTTTAATGAAATTACCGGATAAAATTTTTTTAAAAGAGGCTGGTGATTTGCTTTTGCAGATTAGTTAATAACTTAGTCTTTTATCAAGATAAACCCAGAATTGTTTATAGAGTTTCTGGGATATTTTAGATGAGGGTTCAATAGTACGGCCTAAACTCTCTGAAACTTCAAAGATGTTAAGAGTTACTTTTGTAGCATTCAGATCTTTAAAAATGAGGATCTTATACTGGACCTCTTTTGAAATCAGGATATTCTCACTCTGTAGAGTAGTTTGAAAATGTATATGATAAGAATCTTCAAATATAATGCTACCGTTTTGCTCCCTTATAAATTCATAAATAACTCTTAAAACAGAATCAATATCAGTATAATAATATTTTGATTTAACTATAGAGTAGGTGGGGTTTGAAATAATCTTGTCATTTGTCGTAGTACAGCTAACAGCATCAAACAAAAGACAAAGGAGCAGAATCTTAATAAAAAAATTTAAACGCATAATATTATAGTATAACGTTACTTTTTAAAAGTCAAAAAAAAAGATTTGATTTTTTTATGCGAATAATTACTATGCTATAATGTTTAATTGCTGACCCTGGCCATTGTTACCAAGAGCTTCTTCTAGAACCCTTTCTCTTATCTGTTCATAGACGCTGCCTGTAGTATTTGTTGGTTCGACCACACCTCTTGGAATCTGTTGTTCTGTTGTTTGATTTGCTGCTTGTACCTGTGCTCTTATTCTGTCTTCATTATTTTGTATTCCATTAATTGGCTGTATTTGTGCCGCCATACCGGTTCACCTCCCTGTTATTTTACCTTACCTTGTTTAGAGATACTTTTTTCTATATTGATCTCCTATTTTATTTATAATTATATATTCAATCTTCTAAAAAGTCAATACCCAAAATTGGATTTTTAATAAGTTTACATAATACCGAAGTTGTAAAGCCTCGGTTATTGGTGCAGTAGAACTTATACTTTAGAAGCAAGAAGCAAGATTACGGAATCCCACTGAAGACTGAGAACGTGTGAAAAAATTAGACTTTTTCAGAAAATAGGGGCTGATAATAAAAGAGTTGCCCAGTATTAATGATGATTATTTCACACGTTCTGAGGGAATACCCGAAGTTCACATTTCAGCTTGACGAAAAAAGAGAGGAGTTATAGTTTATCAACAATATGGAAGCGCTTGAGAAATTTTTTGTTATTACGAGAATAGATGAGATTATTAAATGGGCGGAGCGGAATTCTATGTGGCCTATGCCATTTGGCACTGCGTGCTGTGGTATCGAAATGATGGCAGCTGCTGCGTCAAGATATGACTTAGGCAGGTTCGGGTCTGAATTCTTAAGGTTTTCACCGAGACAGGCTGATTTAATGATTGTTGCAGGCAGAGTACCTATAAAACTTATGCCTGTACTAATTAGAATCTGGTCACAGATACCCGAACCTAAATGGTGTATATCTATGGGAGCCTGCGCATCATCAGGCGGATTGTTTGATAACTATGCTGTATGTCAGGGCATTGATAAGTTCATCCCTGTGGATGTTTATGTTCAGGGGTGTCCGCCATCAGCTGAAGATTTGCTTGAAGGTATCTTCAGAATACAGGATTTAATAAGAACTGGTAAAAAGGAGCGAGATGAACGACCTACTCCAATCCGTATTGGATTCTTTGGACGATAGATTTAAAAAGTACATAAAAGAAAAGTTAATCGATAGGGGGGATTGTATAGTCAGAATAGATAAAGATTCTATCTATTCTGTTATGGAGTTTCTCAAACCTACATTTGATTTTTTAATAGATATTACCGCGATTGATACAAGTGAATTAAAGCTTAGTGGTAAGTCAGAGGGTTTTGATATTGTATATCAATTATATTCTACTCTTAAAAATATACGACTGAGGATCAAATCCTATATAAATAAAGACCAAAAAGTGAGATCAGTATCAGGGTTATGGAAATCAGCTATATCGTTAGAACGTGAAGTCTATGATATGTTCGGGATCGAGTTTTTTGACCATCCCTGTCTTGAAAGGATATTACTGCCTGAAAATTTTGAGAGTCATCCGTTAAGAAAAGGGTATCCGCTTAAAGGAATAGGTGAACGAGATCATTTCCCGAGGGTTGAACGTGCAGACTAATAGCAAGAAGACGATATTTCTTAATTTAGGTCCTTCACATCCCGCGATGCATGGGACCATACATTTTGAAGCTGAGGTTGATGGTGAGATAATTGAAAATATTAAGGCACGCATAGGTTATCTTCATTGCGGGTTTGAGAAACAGGCTGAGAGTATGTCTTATCATCAATATATCGCTGTTACTGACAGAATGAATTATTTATCACCTTTATGTAATAATCTTGCCTATTGTTTATCAGTAGAGAAGCTCCTTGAGATAAAGGCGCCTAAAAAAGCTGAAGTTTTAAGAATTATACTTGCGGAGTTATCGCGGATAGCTGACCATATGGTCTGGCTCGGTACACACGCGGTTGATATCGGTGCAATGACTCCGTTTTTCTATGGTTTTCAGGAGCGTGAGAAGATTTATGATATTTTTGTTGAGATTTCCGGCGCACGAATGACAACCTCATTTATAAGGATAGGCGGTGTTGCTAAAGATTTTACTTCTAAATCTTATCAGATGATTAGAGAGTTTACAAAAAATCATATCCGGGTACTTAATGATATAGATACTTTATTAACAAAAAACAAAATATGGATTAATCGAACAAGAAATATCGGGTGTATCTTGCGAGAAGATGCTATAAATCTTGGGATCACAGGACCTGCTTTACGTGCAAGCGGTGAACCGAGAGATATAAGAAAGCTTGAGCCGTATTCGAGTTATGAGGATTTTGAGTTTGAGATACCACTGGCTTATAAAGGTGATGTATATTCAAGATATCTTGTCAGGCTTGAAGAAGTAAGGCAGTCTATAAAAATTATTAATCAGGCTGTGAACAATGTGCCGTCAGGTAAATATATACTTGACGAATATAATATTGCCTGTCCGACTCAGAATGGCAAAAATTATATCTCCAGTGCAGAAGAACTTATACATCATTTCAAGCTCATAATGGATGGTCATGGTATAAGACCACGAGAGGGAGAGGCTTATGTCCCAACTGAAGCACCTAATGGTGAGCTTGGGTTTTATATTGTATCTGATGGAACGGATAAACCTTATAGAGTCAGGGTGAGACCGCCTTCATTTTTACATATTAATGCAGTACCATATATGTCAAAAGGACATTTAATCTCTGACATTGTAGGTATCCTCGCGAGTATGAATGTTATTGCAGGTGAGATGGATAGATGAGTATTTTAAGAGATGAAGATAAAGATAGAATACAGGGGTTTTGTAGTATTTTTCCAGAAAAAAGGTCCGCGTTGCTTATGATTCTACATTATCTTCAGGATAATTATTCTTATGTTTCAGATGAGATTATACTTGAATTATCAGAAGTTTTAAATATCCCGGCTACTGAGATGCATAATACTTTCCAGTTTTATACAATGTTAAAGAAAAAGAAGCAAGGTAAATATGTTATCGAGGTTTGCGCTACTTTATCCTGCTCTCTTATGGGTAGTGACCATATTATAGATTATCTTGAAAATAGATTAGGTATAAAATCAGGTGAAACAACACAGGATGGTAAATTTACTTTATTAAAGGTTGAGTGTTTAGGGAATTGCGGGAAAGCGCCTGTGATGCAGATTAATGGTAAATTTTATGAAGAACTGAATGAAAACAAGATTGATAAGATATTGAAAGAGATAGAAGACAATGACTGAAAAAATTATAATGAAGTATGAAGATAAAAAAGATTTGTATACTCTTTCGGGTTATGAAAGCACAGGCGGTTATGATGCTCTTAAAAAAGCCATTGATATGAAAAAAGATGAAATAGTTGAAGAGGTTAAAAGATCTACGCTGCGTGGCAGGGGAGGCGCTGGTTTTGCAACTGGATTAAAATGGAGCTTTGTTCCTAAAGATTCAGGAAGACCCGTATATTTATGTTGTAATGCTGATGAGAGCGAGCCAGGCACTTTTAAAGATAAATGGATTATATGGAATAATCCACATCTTTTAATTGAGGGGATACTTATATCTTCTTATGCTTTATCAGTGAAACACGCGTTTATTTATATACGGGGCGAATTCAGGGAAGGCTCAGAGATATTAAATAAAGCGATTGAAGAAGCACAAAATAAGAATTATCTTGGGAAAAATATTTTAGGCAGGAATATCGATATCGAGATCACAGTCTATCGTGGTGCAGGTGCTTATGTTTGCGGTGAAGAGACAGGGTTACTTGAATCGCTTGAGGGCAAACGCGGCTGGCCAAGAATAAGACCACCATTCCCGGCTACTAAAGGTTTATACCAATCTCCCACAATAATAAATAATGTAGAAACATTAGCGAATATCCCGTATATAATTCTAAATGGTGCAGTTAGGTTTGCTTCTATTGGTACGCCTAATAATGGCGGAACCAAGTTATTTTGTGTCTCAGGCAGAGTTAATAGACCGGGGGTGTATGAACTGCCACTTGGAACGAATTTAAGAGAGATAATAGAGAACTATGCAGCCGGCGTAAAGGATGGCAAAAAGATAAAAGCAGTGATCCCGGGCGGTTCCTCTACACCAGTACTAAAATTTGATGAGATAGATATTCCTATGGATTTTGATTCACTTATCAAAGCCGGGTCAGCGCTTGGGTCAGGCGGTATTATTGTGCTTGATGAAGATACCTCAATGGTGAGGTCATTATATAATTTATCGCGGTTTTATGCTCATGAATCCTGTGGTCAATGCACACCCTGCCGAGAGGGAACTATCTGGATTATGAAAATTTTACGAAGGATATATAAGGGTGATGGCAAACCTGAAGATCTGGACCTCTTGCTTGATATATGTTCGAATATAAAATTTAAGACTGTCTGTCCGTTTGGTGATGCGGCTGTTATACCTGTTGAAAGTTTTATTACTAAATTTAGAACTGAGTTCGAAGAAGCAATTAAAAAAACCATAATAATTCCAAGACAATAAATGGGAGAGTAATAACTGGAGGAAAGAGAAAATTGAGAGTAGTGATTGATGGAAAGGTTTTAGAAGCCAGGAAAGGCGAAACAGTTCTACAGCTCGCTTTAAGAAATAATATACAGATACCTTATTTGTGTTATTATCCAGAATTAACTGTAAGTGGGTCCTGCAGAACCTGTCTTGTTGAGATAGGACTACAGAAGAAAGATAAAATAGAGATGATGCCAAAGTTACAGATAGCCTGCGGTACTGAGGTGGCTGATGGTATGATTGTAATAACAAATTCTGATACGATTAAAAAGACAAGAAAAGCAATGATAGAATTTTTGTTGTTAAATCATCCGCTTGATTGCCCGATCTGTGACCAGGCTGGTGAATGCAAGCTTCAGGATTATGCATACACATTTGAACAGAATAAATCGAGATTTAGTGAAGATAAAATAATTCGAGGTAAAAAAGACGTGGGTGAACGTATTTTACTTTATTCAAATAGATGTGTTATGTGTACCCGCTGTATAAGGTTTGAGAAATATATATCAGGTAATTACGGACTTACTATATTAAAGCGCGGTGTTTATTCTGAGCTTGATATTTTTTTCAATAGAAGGATAGACCATCTTTTGTCTATGAACCTTGTTGACCTCTGCCCTGTTGGCGCATTTGTCAGTAAAAGCTTTTTATTTAAGCAGAGAGCGTGGTTTTTAAAGACTGTTGAAGCTATCTGTCCGGGCTGTTCAAAAGGCTGCAATATCTATTTAGACTATAATAATAACATTGTCTACAGAATAAGACCGAGATTTAATGAGAAAATAAACTCGCACTGGATGTGCGATATAGGCAGGCTTACATATAAATGGTTATATCATAGACCAAGATTAACTGAAAATAAAATAAGAGATAGAGTTGTTCAAGCTCCTGAAGCAATGGATACAATAGCTAATACTTTATTAAAAAACAAAGATAAAGTCTGTGTGATAATTTCGCCTTACCAGACTATTGAAGAGCTCCTTATGATAAAAAAATTAGCAGATTATCTATCGTTGAAAGTAATGGTCTTATTTAAAGAAGATGGCAAAGAGATTATATTCCCTAAATTTACAATCCCCGCTGATAGGACTCCTAATAGAAATGGGATCAAAAAGATATTTTCCCAAAAGATTGAAAAGATAGAAAATCTTGATGGTTATGATACAGTTATATTGTTTGACTATTCGCCAGAAAACATTATTAAAGATGAGTTTAGAAAGATAAAAGAGATAATTATATTTACACCATTTAATGATAATTGTTTGTTTGAGAACGTCAGTATTAGAATTGCAGGCACTTTATGTTTTGAGAAAGAGGGTAGTTTTATAAATCAGAATAATAAACAACAATCTTTTAAACCAGCTGTATTAACAAATATTAATGAGTATGATATTTTAAAAGGGGTATATAAACGGGTGTCAGGGCATAGCGAGGTGTATTAAAATTAGAGGCACAAAGGCACAAAGTAGGGGAAAGATAGGAGTTAGGAGTTCGTAATAATAGATCCGAGCTCCGAACTCCGAACTCCGAACCTCGAACTTTTTCAGAGGAGTGGTAATAGTATGCAGGGAAAAGATTATGTAAAAAATGTCGAATTAAAAGAAGATTTAATTGATACGATAGCATTGCCTGCAATTATTAAAGGGCTATTAGTTACTTTGAAACATAGCTTTAAAAAACCATATACAATAAATTATCCAAAAGAGTCAGGATATAAAGGAGAAAGGTACCGTGGTATACATAGATTAAAAAAAGACGAGTATGGGAGACCAAAGTGTGTAGCGTGTTTTATATGTGCTACAGTATGTCCCTCAAAATGTATATCAATAGTAGCTGAAGAATCAGGCTGGAGTGACAGAGAGAAGGTGTGTAAAGAATTTGTTATAGATGAGTTACGCTGTATATTTTGCGGGTTCTGTCAGGAGGTCTGTCCATGCGATGCACTGGAGCTGACATCTAAAACAGGTATCGCAGATTATAAAAGGGAAAACTTTGTTTTTGATAAAGACAAACTCCTTTCTATTTAATCCCGGTTCATATCACGGAGTCTGGAATATCCATAATAAGAGATTAATAAATCAGGCAGAATGATTGTAGTATAATTTCTGGACGTTTTTTCTTGTTATCTTTTTATAGTTGTGTTACTATTTTTATAGAAGTAAGATAATTGGAGTATCAATTGAGTCAGAACTCCTGAGCTCTTTGAGTATGACCACAATAGCGCGGTTTGCGCTCTACACTATTGGGTTCTTGGGTTATTGGGTTATTGCGTTTTTGGGTTTTTGCGCTCTACACAAAGGATGAAAAACCAGATGTTTGTTTATCTTGCTTCTTGCTTCTATTTGATATTATTAGAGTTACAACGTTTTTCAGAGGAGATTAATAGGTGTCATTAAGTATTAGTTTCGATGAGAAGAGAATTTTGAATGATTTTGTTAATCGAATAACAAGGGAGTTTGGAGTTCATTTATCAAGAGTCATCTTTTTCGGCTCACGAGCCAAAGGCGTAGCTTTACCATGGTCAGACTTTGATATTCTGATTGTTCTTGATAAACGAGAAAGAGATATCATTGAAGGTCTCTATGATAAGGTTATGGATCTTCTTTTAGAATATGGGGTTAATCTTTCATTAAAAATTTATGACCAACAAAACTTTCAGAGGATGATGAAATTACCTACACCTTTTATGGCAGAGATTCAAAATACAGGAGTTGAACTATGGAAGAGAGAATAATAGAAACTCAGTTAAATAAAGCAAAAGAGAAGCTGGAGGCGGCAAAGGTTCTTTTTAAAGAAGGTTTTTTAGATGATGCTATCTCCCGTGCCTATTACTCAGTCTTTCATGCAGTCAGTGCAGCTTTATTATCTGAAGGGATAACTGTTGAAAGTCATGATGGATTAAAGACAATGTTTGGATTACATCTTATTAAGCAAGGAAAGATAGATAAAAAATTTGGTCGATTCCTATCACAACTTAAAGATGAAAGAGAGAATGGAGATTACGATATTTATGTTGGTTTTGAGAAAGAAGATGCCAAAGAGGCTATAAGAGAAGCAAAAGAATTATTAGAAGAGATAAAAAAGTTTTTGAAGAGTAAAGAATTGTAGAAGAGAGGTATTATTTTTTCTTTTAAGTAGCACGAATTTTAAAAAGTAACAAAAGTTTAAGTAAGGTAAAGATGTTTATAAATGTATCTAAAATAGCTACTATCTCAGGGGTAGCTCTAATTTTGAGCCTCCATTGTCAGGGTGAGGAGAAGGTAACAAGACTAACTCTCGAAGAGGTGGTTATGACTGTATGGTCGATCACTTAAACTTTTTTAAATATTCACCCCTTTTATATAGTTCAAAGGCAAGTCTGATTTTCTTTTCAAAAGGCTCTTTTGCAAATATCCTGCGGCACTCTTCCTTTGATTTAAATATTTTCTTTCTGTATTTTTCTATATCCTTCTCTCTCTTCCCAACCAGATTATTCATAATATTTTTTTATAAATTCATCATACCTTTTATTTAATTTAAATGTTTTTAAAATATTTAACAGCAAGGTTTTGTTTATATGAGTTTGGTCTAAAAGTTTAATCAGTTTATCTCTATCTTTTGGTCTGTAAACCTTTAAAAATATAGCAATTAAATATTCAGGCTTCAGAATTTTCACTTCAATATTTTTGTATTTTACTGTGTTTGCGTTTTCAATAGCTTCTTTTTCTAAATCAGTACTTGCCGGAATAAATTGTATAGGTGTGTTTCCTATCATAATGTATTCTTTGAATGTTTTATATCCTTTTTTTAACAAAAAGTCATAGAAAGGTGTCAACAGTATTATTCCTTCTTTTTTAGGTGAAATAAAGAAAATATCTATATCTTGTGTAGCAAAAGGTTCAGTATAATAAATTGTAGCAACTGCTCCACTAATTGCATAATCTTTAATCACTCCTTCTTGATACATTTTATTTACCACTTTGAATACTCTTTCTATTTCTTTATTTTCCATACGAGTCCTTATAGGGGAAACAAAACACTCTGTCAAGAGAAAATTGTGAGACGGTGTAATGCCTCAGTTATAGAGAGTAAGGTTTAGAGATTTAAGACTGGTTTATATCACGGAGTCTGGAATATCCATAATAAGAGATTAATAAATCCAGTAGAACGATTGCAGTATAGTTTTCGCATACAGGCCAGATACGTCCAACAATCGTTTGGTCCCTTCTGGTTATCGCAGCAAGTTTTTTATTTTTTAAAGTATATTTATCAATCGTATACTGTTCTTTAGCAATCGTGGGTGTTGGCTTGATGGTCAACCGAATAATTAAAGGTTGACCTGTTGATAGACCACCTGTAACACCGCCTGCATTGTTTGAATCAAACACGACCTTCCCGTTTTGTGAGCGCATCTGGTCATTACATTGTGAGCCAGTCATATCTTTTACTCTGAATCCTGCGCCTATCTCAACGCCTTTTACAGCGCCTATGCCGAGCATTCTACCTAATTCGCCATCGAGTTTGTTAAATACTGGTTCACCCAAACCAACAGGTAACCCAGTAGCAATGACTTCTATAACGCCACCACTTGAATCACCAGCTTTAGCAATTTTATTACAAGAAACAAACATACTTTCAGCAGTCTCTATATCTGGGCAATTCACAACAGGATGAACTTTATATTTCTTGATAATGGTTTTGCTATCAATTTTTGGAGTTTTAGCTCGTATTTCATCTATTTGTTTTTCTATCGTAGCAAAAACTTTCATCTTTTCTAAAAACCGCATATCCATAGTTACCATATTTTGTTCATACACAATCTTGTAGAACGAGTCATAATCTCGTCTCATTTGTTTAAATGAGTCAGTATATTTTTTAATTTTATTTATATTTTCTTCTTTACATCGAACCCCTGCAGCCTCTCTTATAAAAGCAAATACAGAGATCCCGCAATTTTTTAATATTTTTTTAGCAACCGAGCCTGCAGCAACTATTGTTGCAGTATATCTGCCACTAAAGAACCCTGCGCCTATCGCATCATCACAAGGTCCATATTTAATA
>JBFMHD010000063.1:0-12987 GCA_040752395.1 Candidatus Hydrogenedentota bacterium | reverse complement strand
GCGAATCAGTAGTATCTGACCCTGTACCAAGTGTGCAGTTATACCAGGTATTAGTGCCTGTAGCATAACAAGAATACTGGATCGTAAGAGTACAGGCTTCAACATCATTATCCATTATCTGGACAGTGATCCGAACCTGTGCACCATACGTCTCGCCATCAATCGGTATAAAGATAGTATCATACGGCGCAGTATTGGTTGGTGCAATAACAGTAAGAGCAGATGTACCACGAGTCGTGACCTCGTAAACTCCAGTGATTGTTACTGAATCTGTTAAAGAATACGTTATCGTGAGGTTACCTGACCAGACACCATTCGTTAATGATACACTCGTTGGACTGATTGTGCCTTTATCAGTAGAAAGCGAAACCGAGCCTGCAGCAATCTCTGTGATAGTATCATCATTCGCATCCCAGACCGCGATGATACTTGAAAAAGCTTCACCACTATTAACACTCGCAGGCGTTGTTATGCGGATACGCGCATTCGCAGGACCAGAATCCCAGATACAAATAGAATCAGTATCTCCTGGCCTCGGTAAAGCACTGATAAAAGTTGTATACCCATCATATTTCCGCTGATAACTCCGGTTATCAGTTGCACTGGTGTATGATTGATAATCAACTGTCTCATTATTATTATCAAAAAGAAATATTACATCACCGGTATTAGCTAAACTTGGTGCGCCGCTACCTACACCACTCTTATATATGCTGCCATCTGAATAAAATGCTCGTGTATCATTATCACCATAAAGAACAAAGAAACCCCTTGGTGGCAACTCACCCCCCAAGATACAACCGGCAGTATAAGCCTCATCATCTGTGATCCGCCAGCCACCTAAATTAATCGTATCATCACTCGTATTATGGATTTCTATGAACTCGTCCCCAGGCTCTGCTTCACCACCACCATCATGGTCAAACCCAGGGACCGGGTCAGGTAAATATTCGTTTATTACAACCCGCTCTGTTACAGAGACCCATGGGCTGGAACCGATGCCTGAAAGCGTACCACCACTACCCTGAGAACAAATAGTAAAAGTATATATCCCTGACTCAGTATCAGCCTGCGCACCTCTTGTGTTATCACCATATACTATCTGTATCCAGCCACCAACACCAAGTGTAGAGATTGAAATAACAAGTGTATCAGTATTTATTATCTCACTATCTGAAATACTACCTGATGAAGTAATTGTAATAAACCCTGTCTCTGAAGGGTTTGTGATATTTGGGTTGGAGAAATCATTCGGGAAATAGACCGTTACAGTACCACCATTTAAATTACCGTTCGCATAATACGTGATTGTAAATGTTGAGGTATCACCAACGCAGATACTCGATGGCGTAATCGTTGCAGTACCAGAACCATCAACCGATGCGAAATATACAGCCTCTGTATCAGAATATGTCATTAATGGAGCCGGGTCAGAAAGCGATAGGGTTACGGTTTCCGGGAGCGCATAATCATAAAGAATAATCTGAACAGTGCCTGCCGTAACCCTTACACGAATCCAGTTCGCATTACCACCACTTATATAATAACCTGATAGAACCGAGGCAGGAAACGTACCGCTGTTATCTGCATGAAGCGTGAAACTATCAGAATTATTGTTTACATCGACGTTCCCAAGGATATCAACTATCTTTATTGTAATAGTTGTAGTATTGGTTCCTGGAGTTGGATCGGCCACATCTTCTATATACAATAATTTCTCGTTAGTATAACCCCGTGTAATTAATGTTGTAGCATACCATGTACAAGAGCCATCAGGTAAACAAGCAAGACTCTTTGTCCAATCATCACCGTTTCCTTCACCTGCACCATAGTAAATAGAATAGATACTATCACCTGCACCATTCTGAAGGATTATGCTATCCGGGCCTTCACAAAGTAGACTGAAATCAGCATCACCATCACGAAACACTACAAGGAAACCGTCAGCTGATATAACAGCGCTACCTGCTGGTGTTGTAGTATCAGAGTTAGCAACGTTACTCGTGGTAATATTAAGATAAGCGTCACCTGACTTAAATCGCCAGCCATTTAAATCAACGTCAGTTGAGCCTGGATTATAAAGCTCGATCCACTCGCCATCAAGCGGTGCACCTGCAGTACCTACATCCTCGAAATTATCATTCGGTACACCATCATCACCGGGATGAAACTCGTTTATCCTGATATCAGCAGTAATTGGTGCTTGGTTTCTTGCACCTGGTGTTGTGTCAACCGGACTAAAATATCCCCAATCCGGCGGCGTATCATTATCATCACCATCAGGCAGCAAACCGATTGAATAATTAGAGCCGTCATCTACGAATATTACATAAGTCTCACCATCCCAGATCCCTGCATTCACTGCAACATCACTATCAGTATTCGGACCATAAGCACCATCACTGCACCAGTTCACAAAATCGATCACGGTTTTAGTACTTACACTGGATGACTGACCATACCTGCCATAAAATACGTATAATTCATCTTCAGACACAGCAAGATCAATGGTGGTGTTTGTACCTGAATAAAATATGGTCACACTATCACTAGTATTGGTATCACCTACACCATCTGCATCAACATAGATTAACAGATAATGACCAGGTCCTATTTCAGGCCAGGTATCAGGGATCGAGAATAAATTAGCTGCATCCTCATCATCAAATGTAAATCCAGCAACTGTGATAGAATCCGAGCCTTTGTTGTATAACTCAAACCAGTCAGTAACTGGTTCATCCATCGCAACCTCGTTTATTTTTATATTTCGCAATAAAAGGTTAGCAACTGTAAATGCTTGCGTGGTATCAGCTGATCCAGTGTTCCCAGCTGTATCAGTTGGCGTTATCCTGAGTTTAATATCATTCTGTGTGGTACCCCAAGCAAAGTCCGCAAGCAGATCCCAGACTACATAATGCTGAACACCACTTGGACTGCTCTGTAAGTCTGTTGTATCTGTTTGATAGATTAATGTAGGAGTTTTCCATGTTGAACCATTGTCATCAGAATAATGTATGGTTGCAGTGCATTGATCAGATAAACCATCTATTAAAGTGAAATAAATTTTGATTGCACCATAATACGTATCACCATCGGCTGGCGTAGTATCGATTGTTACCTCAGGCGGGTTGTTCTGATCCGATAGCGTTACCTGGTCACTGCCGCTTACACCTTGATATGTTACAGTTATAGTAAGAAGGATGTTACCAGAACCGCCGGTTACTGTAGCATTAAACGTGGTCTCACCATTGTCAGCAGTTGTTATTCTTGATGCGGTTGGCGAGATAGAGTAAGCATCGATTGATATGTAAAAAGTATCTGTAAATACAACATAGTTTCCGAACGCATCTTTGAACCTTACAGTAATGGGAAACGCTACGTCCCAGTTTGCATATGCTGGAGCATCGACCTCTATGGTTGCGACAGGTCCTGAACCAGGGGTCGCTGGTGGCATTACACGCCAATCTGATACAACATGCGCATCCTCATACGTGCCTGGCCGATACATAACACTGGTATCATCCCAGAATATTATTACAGCGTTGTAAAGATTCGCAGAATCACGCCACTCACCAGCTCTGACAATAGTATCTATATCATCTGACTCGCCTGATGGAAAACTTGTCTGGGAATCGTTTTTCCAGACCACTGCATCAACTATTGTCTGGGGATGCTTTGGTGAGCTGGCTCTCGCAGGCTTTATTAATGCAACTTGCTCGTAATCAATATCAAGGTCATAACCAGTACCTGTGTACTGGTCTATGATCGCATCTGTGCCTGAGGTGGTCTCGTTTGTGCCTGCCTGGCCGATATGTAATAGAAAAAATTCTTCAGAATTGATTATTGTATTAGTCGCAATTGTGTACGGAGTCCCGTCATAATTGCTGATATAATAACCACCGATGTTCGCACCACCAGATGGGTTGCCATCATCTATACATACTATCTCAATAAAAGTATCATTGGTAGGCGATAGATATACCTCTGAAATCCTGAGTTTAGGAACGTTCTCACCAGTTGATATTGAACCATCATTATCAGCATCTCCACCTAAAATCTTCCCTGTGGTTTTATCGAATAAGAGTGTAAAATACCAGTTTATAGCATAGTCAGTAGTAAGTGCTTCATCAGTAGTCCAGTCACCAGTACCAGGGATCATACCATCAATCAAATCTATACCACTTGAATGATCATCTGTTTTATCTACTCCATCAGGGTCGCCTGAAGTACCAAAAAATGATGTAGCGATTGTGAAGCGGAGTTTAAAATTAGAAGCCACAGGTAAACTAATCCCGAAATCTTTCATACAGATAGCAAGCTCTACGTTGTTCGAGTCCACCTCCTGACCGGATTGAATTCCTGCATTTATATAGCTCTTAAATACAGAATTATAATCAGGTCGGTCCCATACATTCTGCGGCTTTTCGTATTCCCAGAAATCATCCCCTACACTACCAATAGTATATTGCGCTTCTGAGTAAGCATTTGAATCAACCCATACAGAATTAGCCCCCCTTGACTCATCACCTATCCATGATACTTGCTGATCACTCACCTGGTCTGTATCTATTGCTATCATTATGTTATAACTGTCAGTGGTAATTAGTTTATTAAACTTCATTAAGAAATAGAGCATACCGTCGTTTGCGCTATCGCTATATACCCGTACTTCAACTAAATCAGCTGTTTTCGGGTTCTTAGGTATGCCGCCTGCACCACGTGAGTCATCATAATCATCTATAAAGATAAACTCATAGTTTTCTATGCGCCACTGGTCAACATCCGCAGGCTTGGTCTCGTTCCAATCAGATGAGAATCCATCTATCGCTCTACCAAGATTCCCGATCTGGAACTGATAACTCCCCCAGCTTGAGGCTCTACCATGAACATCATAAGCACGTACACGCCAGAAATAAGTGTTACCAGATGTTAAACCGGAATCAACCTGATAACTCGTTATGCTCGATTTAACAGTTGTATCAATAACATGAGTTATGATAAGCCCATCAGTGAATCCCGGGTTGTCGCTAAGCTGAAATTGATAGAAAGTAACAGTATCATTATCAGGGTCAGAAACAGAGCTCCACTGGATAAGTGGTGTAGTATCTGTGGTTTTACCGTGGTCTTCTGGGTCAACAGCATCTGGTGTTTGTGGTGGGTTTAAATTATAATCCACGCTGCCATCACTCATAAATTTAACACTGAAATAAAACTCAAGCCGCTGGTCATATAAATCAACATTCCAGGTATTATCATATTCGACATTATCTGATACCTCTGCTGGTCCTGGATGAACTATATCAAGTCCATCACCATCACTAATATATATTGTATGATCATTTGTTGATGGGTCGGTGTTGACTGTTTTTGCAAAAGTCATTACCGCAAACCCAAGTTCTGGTGATGATGAGATATTAACACCTAATAAACTCCAGGGTAGTTTAAATTCAGCGATGTTATTTGAAATGGAGATCCAATTATTGCTTGTAGGAGCACCTGCATCATCAGGGATCGCAGGCGATGTCCAGTTTGATGCTCCTGTCCGAAAATAGTAAACTCCGTCAACTGATAAATCTAACACCATCTCAGCATCAAACGCTGTTGTAGTATTAATATCTTCGCCTGCATCATCACCTATCCATGAAATATTACCTGATGTATTGGTATCAACAACTATGCTTATATCAACAGAATCGTTTTCTGTAATATCTGTAAATTCAAAATAAAAATATAAATATTTAGTATCACCAACTATTTTCATGTACTTTATATCATAATTATCGTCAGAATTAGGGCCAGCTGTTCTTTCATCCCCGGTAACATCTGTCCAGACCCAGAACTGGTCATCTACTACTGAAGAGTTATTAGAGCTGCCTGGTGTACCTGCATCCCAGTCGTCTGAATTACCATCAAGAACTATTCGCTGAACCACAAATGAGTCATTACCATTACTCCAGCTACCTGTTTCTGGCTGGTTATCAATTAATCGAACCCGCCACCAGTAAGGTGTCATGTAGTTAAGATTGGTCGAGACCTGATGCGAACTCGCAGTTGTATCAGTATAATATGCTTCATAATATGGGCTTAAAAAATTATTAGTAGTCGAGACCTGGAGATGAAACCCATAACCAACTGTATCATATGGGTCTGAATCACTAAATGTCCATGATAATAACGGGTTTCGAGTGTTCTGATAGACCCCTGTCCCGGGATATAGATTGCTTGCGTACGGTGCGTTGTTGACTGCTGTAAATGTTAAACTAATAGTTCCATATATCTGTGGATTAATAGCGCCCTGGGTAACATTTACATTAGCGTCACGAACCGTGATAGTAACATTGCCAGTCGCATCAACAGTCACCTGCTGGATTAAAAAACCGTTTGTAAAGGTATCGGTTGTAGTTGTCGGAAAAATACCGCCACTTGAAACTTCTATCAATACTTCGCCTCGTGCCTGGTTGTAACCTGCATCTGTATCACCACGCTTGTCAAGCGCTGTGATCCTTAAATTGAACGGTGTGTTCTGATAAGGTGCCGATGTATCAGCCGAGACTTTGAACCTTGTATGTAGATACGAGTCTGGTGCCTGTGTATCATAAGTGTTCTCAAACAATATGCAGTTATGGAAATAAAAAGGCCCGATTCCTGGGTCCTCGTTTGTACGTGGCCATGTTGCATAAACGTCGTCCCCAGGCCCGCTTGCATTATTGTTTTCTCCAATCCATGCAAAAATACCAATAGAATCTGACCTCGAATAATTATACCCCTGAATATAATATCGTGGAACCCGAAGTTCAGAAGTCAAATCAGATGCGGTTCCATCGTCGTGTAACCATGAACTCGCATAATTGGCATCTAAAGTAAGTGCTGAGCCAGAATTATAATAACGGTTAATAGTATTGGTATCAAAAAATACAATAGCAACATCTGGTCTATAGTTACTATTGGAATACCATTGACCTTCATAAAATTCATTAGTAGCACCTTGACTCCTGCCAGGACCTGTATCAAACGCTATGAATACATCATCATTATTCAAATTGTTTCCTTCCCAGAGCACGTAGAAATACGTATCATCCCAGGTGAAATAGAACCCACGTGATAGACTCGCACCATAATCCGAGTCCATAAACTCGTCACCCTGAGCTGTAAAATCAGTACATGACCCATCAGCTGACCATAACTCCTTTTTTACAGTCACAGCATTAGACCACCAGGTGTCGTTACCAGAAGCATCAGTACACCCTATGGTCACATTATAAACCTCGTTATTTGTCATAGCATTAAAGGCCTCGGGTATACTTACAAAACCAGTATAAGAACTACCTGATATACTCTTCTCGCCAAACGAGCCAGAAACACCGCTTATATAATAGGCATATTTTGATAAATCAATGTCATCAGCAAAATCTACATCTATTGGGCAATCAGATGATTTCATCACATAATAACTGTCGTTCACTGTAATTGATGGTTTAGTAACATCTGCGCCTGTTATTTTTACATCGTCCCATTTTGTTGTATCTGCAATCGCGAATATTTTTACTGAATCACTTGCTGTTACATAAAGAACACCTGCTTCATAATTGCTCGCCGAGTTTGAAAGATAAACATATCCACGGAAAATACCTGAGTTGTTTGCGGTCTCTCTTAATTGTATCTGGAGTATTCCCAGGGTATCACCCGTGTCACTACCATTACCGTCATAAACATAAACGTTAACAGAAGTGAAATCTCTTGATGAAGAAAACCTGTCTGTAGCATTTACCTCTATACCCACATTTTCATTAGCGTTAGTAGTACTTATTTCAGAACTAAAAGTTGAGTCGTATATTTTAACATTGGTGATAGAAGTAGGTGACGAGTTATGATATCCTACGGTCCTGTTCCCGCTTGAGGTGTTCTGTACCCAGTCGTATTTACTGTTTTCATCCAGATAACCATAGGAATCAAACTTACGATAAAACGACCCGTTTGCAGCACCATCGATGTTGTCTATATCACCAACAGCATTTGCTTCCGCGTTTAACCCTGTGCACCATTGTCCATAATCAAACGCGTCGTCCATATCATCCATGCTATTAGTAGCATCGTTATTTGTATATACCACAAAATCTACAGTTGAATCTTCACTTTGAACTGTATTATAATTTAAAAGAAAAACATCTTCATCTGTAGTGGTCATTAAATCAGCCAAAACATAAACATCTATAAACCCGTTCCTATTCAAATCACCGGTAGTATCTGATTCCTGCTGATATCCCGGGTATTCAGCAGTTGCGTCTGCATAAACAAGAGCATGACCACCAGGTGGTAAAGTTGTAGGTACTGTTGCTATATATGCTTCAGCACCATCACCATCCATAATACACCAGTTTTTTAAATCTATTGACCTGTTGGTAGGGTTATATATCTCAAACCATTCTGCTTGGGGATATGCGGTCATATCGTCATCAGGGTTGAATTCTGCTATAATCAAATCCCCGGTTTGTCTTATTGATGTGTCGCAATATGCAACACCTGAGTCGTCTATCTGACCAGAGAAAAAATAATATGATACAAATCTTGCAGGAATAACACCGTTTGATAAATTTGATGTAGGAAAACTTGAGTTCAACTTTTGTTCAGCTTCCCACTGGACCCAGGCTATAACAGAAAACGTATCAGGTTTGCCTCCTATATCAGACCATTTTATCACAACCTCACTGAACCCATTAGAGCCTATAGTATAGTAGTCCCGAGTAATTTTGGTACCATCCGCAGGGTCATCCCATGAACTAGCAGAATAAGTTGCCACAGCAGCAGGATTAGCATTCTCAACTTCAAGCATATAATCTGCATAAAAACCATCAGGAAAAGTATACGTGCCATTCCAGGCATCTGAAACATTAGAACCGCCACCAGTAACATCCAGCGCTACAAACCAGTCAGAATTATCAAGATTCTGGTCACCAAGACCGAGATAAATAAAATAAGTATCAAAATTAAGATAAAAAGTATCATTTGTGTTCACATCATCCCCCATAAGAGATGCAGTTGGCCATTCTTTTATACGTTCATCTGTTGCATTACTCCAGTTGGAACCATCAGTTCTTACTCTACCAGGACAAATCCATATATCCTCACCATCACCATTGTAATAAAACCAGTACCAACCCGGGTCTCCAAACGTTATTGTATTATTAGCCGTATTTCCATTCATATCAAGATACTCGGAAACCCCACTCGCCTGGGTTATAATACCAACAGCCCAGCCTTCACCTTTCCATCCCCAGTCATAATGATATATTTTCCACTCATATGAATTATCTTCAACCAAACCCCAGGAAGGAACATGATAAAGAGTAAACCAGTTATCACTACCCTGACCAACAAACGACCATGGTGTCTGACCTGTAGCATTATTCCAACCATTCCATGAACCTGGCAAAGTTGCATTATTAGCAGCAAACATCATCCCTACCGACCCCATTACCATAAAGAAAATAAATAAAAAAACCGGGATGGTTCTGGTTTTTACGTTATTCAGTTTTCCACTTCGGCGACTAAAGTGTAACCGAAACTTGTTAAACAATCTTTTCTCCTTTTTATGATTTTATACGCGAATATCAATGACTTCAAATTTCATCTTTTGTAATTCAAAAACCGTCATTTTAGGAATGTTCTCATCGACAAGAATGTTCATTGAGCTAATTCTTCTATCGGTGTAATTTCTTCTTCAGCTAATTTGCTTGCATAAGCAAGACAATCCAACACATCTTCTCTGCTGATATTCGGATACTCATTAAGCAAATCTTCAATGCTATCGCCATTGGCAAGCATAGCGACAATTTGATGCACAGGTATCCGAGTTCCTTTGATACATGCTTGACCGTGACATACAGATGAATCGATAGATATTCTTTCAAACATTTGTAAAACCTCCTCTGAAAAACATTGTAATTCCAATAATTTCACGAAGTAAGAAGTAAAAAGTGAGAAGTGAGAGGTATCAGGACAGGGTACAGGCTACGGACTACAGCTGGCTGGAGCCCGAAGCCCAGAGCCTGCTGAAAAGTCTTGAGTCTCGAGTCTTGAGTCTCGAGTCCTGAGTCCTGTTTTGACTCACGACTTGCGACTCACGACTCACGACTCTTTTCATATCATCTTTAGTTTTTCATACTTTGTGTAGAGCGCAAAAACCCAAAAACCCAAAAACCCAATAACCCAATAGTTGAGTACTCCTCGTTTGTATAAAATAAGGTGTTAAAAAAAATTCTGAAAAATTTACTTGACGAATTTTAATTTTTAGATATAATAATATATAAATAAATACATTTATATATAGTCTTTCTCTATAATAATAATAGCTTAAATTATGTGCAAAAATTGTGCCTTCTAATTTCTTTATTTATAGGACTTTTTTGCTATTTTATCGAATATTTTTAAAATATTTTTTCACTAAAAATTTTTAAGGTTATTATTGTGCCATTAATCTTTTATCTAAAAAACTAATTATTAAATACATTGAAAACATTAAAATTAAAAAATATCTCTTAAAAGGATGAGAAATAGGCTGTGTATTATATTTTATAAAGTCTAATTTCTTTATTATCAAGATTTTTATTTATAAAATAAGTGTAATTGATTAATATGAGGGGAAAATTTACCCCAACACTAAAGCACTTAACCTCTTAAGTCTGATGTCTATGGTCTTGTTGTGTGTCACACAATAACCCCAAAACGCAATAACCTTAGAACGTTAGTGTCTGAATTGCAGTTCATCATACAGTTCGTGTGGTAGTCTATCTTCAAACTGTGAGAAAAATTTATGGATATCTGAGATTTCATCATCCCACTTGTTTTTCTTAAACTTAAATAATTCTTCAAAATCTTCTTTTTTTATTTTTAGACCTTCTAAATTTAAATCTTCAAACCTTGGAATGAAACCAAGCGGTATCTCATTGGCTCCAACTTTATTATTCACTCTATCAATGATCCATTTCAGTATGCGAATATTTTCGCCGAAACCGGGCCAGAGATATTCGCCTTTTTCATTTGTTCTAAACCAGTTAACCGAGAATATTTTTGGTGGGTGTTTCAATTTTTTAGCGAAATTAAGCCAATGTCTGAAGTAATCACCCATATTATAGCCGCAAAACGGGATCATAGCCATAGGGTCTCGTCTTAAAACACCGACCTTACCAGCAGCAGCTGCTGTTGTTTCAGAGCCGAGCCGAGCACCCATAAATACACCATTCTGCCAGTTGAATGATTCAACAACAAGCGGTATAATCTGAGTTCTTTTACTGCCAAAAATTATAGCAGAGATAGGAACACCTTGTGGGTTATCAAATTCTTTAGATAATGTTGGACAATTATGGATAGAGACAGTGAATCGGGAATTAGGATGTGCAGCTTTTGGTTCCACGGCTTTAACCCATTTGTTTCCTTTCCAATCAATAAGATTTAGGGGCATCGGACCATCCATACCCTCCCACCAGGGTTCATTAGTATCAGCATTTAATGCGGTATTAGTAAAAAGAGTGGGATAAAATTTATTAGCGAGCAAGGTTTTCATCATATTAGGATTAGTTTTTCTGGATGTGCCTGGTGCGACGCCAAAAAAACCTGTTTCAGGATTCATTGCATATAATCTACCATCAGGTCCAATATTAAGCCAGGCGATATCATCACCGAGGGTCCAGACTTTATAACCAGGCAGTGTAGATTCAAGCATAGCGAGATTAGTTTTACCAGAGGCTGATGGCATCGCGATGGTGACATAAGTGATATTACCCTCAGGATCCTGGATACCGAGTATTACCATATGTTCAGCAAGCCAATTTTCTTTTAACCCGAGATACGAAGCGATTCTTAAAGAGAAACATTTTTTGCCAAGTAGCGCATTGCCGCCATAACCCGAACCTATGCTCCAGACTAAATCTTCATTCGGGAAATGCATAATAAAGCGTTTATTCGGATCAAAATCGCCTACCGAATGAAACCCCTTTACAAAATTAAAAGAGTTACCAATCTTATCTAAAACAAATTTCCCCATTCGAGTCATTATTCCCATACTGCTGGCAACATACGAGATATCTGTTAGCTGGATACAAGTTTTAGCATAAGGCGAATCTGGGTGCCCCATTATGTAAGGCAGAACATACATTGTCTTTCCCTTCATACAACCGTCAGATAGTTTAGTTAATAATTCTTTAGCTTGTTTAGGGTCCATCCAGTTATTGTTAGGTCCTGTAGTTAATCTGTCAGGGTGGCAGACATAAGTGAGGTGTTCGGTTCGTGCCACGTCTGTGGGATGACTTCGATGATAATAACAGTTCGGATAAGTATTATTATTAAGTTGAGTAAAAACAGGTTGTCCCTCAATCTTTTCTTCTTTAATCCCTATCTCAATAAGTTTATGGGCTCCTTCTTCTGATCCATCACACCAGTAAATTTTTTCAGGTTTTGCAAGAGCAGCCTGTTCTTCAACCCATTTTTCAACTGAGGTTGTCATAATGGTTCTCCTATCATCTCCAGCTACCTACTCTCAGTACTTTCGGTACAAAATCTCGGAAGGTTATAATTAAAAGCGATAATTGGTCAACAAAAAATTTCAATTCTTTGCAATCGATCAATCAGAGGTGGGTTAGTGCAGTATTCCGGCTGTAGGCCGAAGCCCGGAGCCTGAAGCCAACATATCATCTTTAGTTTTTCATATATTGTGTAGAGCACAAACGCGCTCATGAGTACTCCTATGAAAAGTTAAAAGTAAAGAATTCGTTATCTTTCTTATAAATATCCTAAACCTTTTAAGGCTTTAATTAATTCTTCGCTGTGAGTTTGTTTTTTAAAATTGGGATGAACCGGCAACGTTTTTTTAATTGTATCTATTTTTGATTTAAATCTAACACTTAATCTTGTATCAGAAATCTCAATATTTTCATCCGGGTCTCTGGAAAGATTATACATAATCTCGCTATCATGGTCTTTGCCTGTAATATA
>JBFMHD010000062.1:0-13333 GCA_040752395.1 Candidatus Hydrogenedentota bacterium | reverse complement strand
GAGTCAAAACAGGACTCGAGACTCAAGACTCAAGACTTTTCAGCAGGCTTTTGGCTTTTGGCTCCAGCCGGCTGTAGTCCGTAGCCTGTAGCCTGTCCTGATACCTCTCACTTCTTCTGTTATCTTGCTTCTTGCTTCTACTTGATATTATTATAATTACAATGTTTTTCAGAGGAGTTATTATGAACGATGAACTTAAAATTGAAAATAAAGAGCAAACTATTGAGCAAAAACAAGAAAAGCAAATAAAAGAAATAACTAATAAGGATAAACTTAAGAGAAAAATCAGAACCCTTAAAACACTTCTCACCGAGATTAAAAAAACTGATAAGAAGAAAGTTAGAGAAATAAAAAAAGAAATAAGAGGGATTAATAGACGCTTAAGAAAATTACTTAAAGAAAAAAAAGAAAGAAGAGAATAAATAACTTTAAAATGTGAGTAGAATTGTTAAACATTTTGATGAATTTTTGTGCAGACCTTTATTATTCGCTTTTATCGGAATGATCAGTGGAATATTATTGAATAGATACTGGGGTTATTTCATCTCTTTTATCGTTCTTACCTTAATATTTATATTTTTAAAATTGATAAGTAAAAATAAAAAAGTATATTTATTGAGAATTATTTCGTTTATATTATTTATTATTCTCTTTTTTACCGGGAATAGTTTATATAATATTTATAACCAAAGACTGATTGATGAAAAAAATTATCTATTTGATAAAGGTTATTTATTGATTCAGGGTTATGCAGAACCACTGGATAACAAAAATAAATTTATTAAGACTCAAAAATTTACTCACAAAATTTTAATTGAAGATGTAACGCACAGTATAAAACCCTATAGAAAATATAATTTGTACTGTGTCTTTTCTAAAGAAAGGATATTCAATAGTTTTTTAAAAGCAAGAACGTATAAGACAGAAGAGATAGGACAGCCTTTATTATATGATAGATTAAGATTATTTTTATCTGGGAAGATAATTACCTGTATTGGAGAAAAAGAAGGTGGGTTCGTATCAGCTATACTTTTCGGGATGAGGGAATTCGTGTATGATGACACGATTGTTTTTAAAGAGACCGGGCTGACGCATCTTCTTGCCCTATCAGGATTGAATGTTACGATAATAATTTGTGCTCTTTTTGTTGGGATATCTGGATTTGTATATGATTTAAGAAAAAGAGCAGTGATTTCTATAATAGGTGTTATTCTGTTTTTATTTCAATCAGGATTTTGCACAAGCGCAGAAAGAGCTGGATTGATGATAATATTTTATTTGATAGGAATGATTTTTTATAAAAGAAGAGACGAATTTCAAGCTCTATCGTTCTCAGGGCTTGTAATCCTTTTATTCTCACCACTGGAATTATTTTCTGTCGGGTTTCAATTAACATTTGCAGTGACGTTATTTATTTTGTTATATGTTAGATTATTTAATGATATTTTGAAGAAAGTTTTATCCGACTGGTTAGCAGGAATAATTTCTGTTACTATTCCTGCACAGCTTGCCTCAACTCCGATCATAGCATACCACTTTGGCAGTATCACATATTTAGGCTCTTTTATATCAAATATAATTATAGTACCATTCTTTAGTATTATATTATGTTTAAGCACAATCTTTGAACTCTTAGTTTTTATACCATATTTAAATCTCATAAGCGGGATAATACTCTCAGGTCTTGTTCGGATATTTTATCTGGATATAGCATTTTTGAATGAATTCCCGTTTACAAGGATTATTGATGTTTCAAATTTTAAAAATGAGCGATGGATAATAATCTGGGTCGTATTTTTAATCTCTGGTTTGTTTTGTTATTTTCTTTCAGATTTACTATCTTTTCGGCGCAGTGATGAAAAAGAAGGTTGATTTATAAGACATGAAACTTGACTTTACTTTATAAAAACGGATAATGCGTATTTTATGCAAAGGGAATTAAGTAGTTTTGATAGAATATTTAATATAATAATTCTTGGGATATTGCTTTCTTTCCCAGTAATAGTTATAGAGGTTTTATTGTATCTTGAGCTGCTTGACCCTAAAACATTTACTGTTAAGTATGGTATCCCTGTTCTCGCTATTATACTTGTTTTCTTATTATCGGGTATAATTATATTTTCACATATCCTTAAAAGATTACGAAAAAGTAATATGGAGTTATATGAAGAAGTTAATAAATTGAAAGGGATAAATATGGGATTAGAGATTAAAAATAAAAATCTTCAGGAAGAAAACAGAAATAAGCTGCAGGAGACCGAAAACAGATGGCGAGTTAAATTCGATGAATTTCGCTTAAACATTGAAAAAGATGCAAGAGAAAAACTTAAGTATGAACTATCAAAACAACGGGAACTGATAGAAGAAGAATGGAACAGGATACAGAAAGAAAGAATAAAAACAGAAAAAATATTAAGTCACAGCGAAACCATTGCTGAATTAAAAAATATTAAAGAAAAAATTGATGGCATTTTTGGGGATATAAAAGAATATAAAAATCTGGAGATAATAGATGAAGATAATTATAAGATATTAATTAAAAGGATGTTAAATGGTGTACAGGATAGCATATTAATAACTAATCCAGTACCAGAGTTTTATAGATATTATCTTTCTTATCTTGAAAAGATATCGCTTGATAATAAAAAAATTATATTATGTTACAAAGATATTATCTCGCTTTTAGATAATGAATATATTGAGACGATTTTGAAAATGGACGTCAATCTGTATTACATTGAATCTGATATGAAATTGATAATAAAAGATAATTTTGAGATGAATATACAGTGTCTTGATAATGGATTGAGTTTGTTCGTTAAAACTGATTTCAGTTTGAGAAAATTGATAGATAAATTTGGGATGCATAGAATATTTATTTCTGATTGTATCTTAAATGAAATAAATTGCGATAATTACTATATTATAGCTCAGGGTATTGACAAACCTATTATATATGATGTGTCTGACGAGGATAAAATAAACCCGCTTTTGAAAGTCGTGGGTTATCAACCAATGATAAGACTGATTGTTAGTCTAAAAGATGATGTCTATAGATATTTTTATCACAGGCTTATGAAACCGCAGGATAAAAAGAAAGTAAATTTTTAATATGTTATTAAATGTTAATCCACACGATATGGCGATATTTTATCTCTGCCCATACAGGTTCAATATAGTATGCAAGGACAAGCTTTTTAAAGATAAAGATAAAGAAACAGGATATTATCTGGCGCAATATAAATCCATAATTAAAACCATCGGTGATTTTTTCTCTGTTGATAATGAAGATAGAAGTCTTAATAGATTAAAATCATTGCTTCGTAATAATTGGAATAAATCTGTTTTCGATAATATTAAAATGGAGAAGGAATTTGGGAATAAAGCCCTGGAGATGCTTGAATGGTTATATTATTCTATTGATACAGAAAAAGAAGCGTATTTACAGAACCGATACCTGAGCATTAATAAAAATAATTATGTAATGTATTATTATCTTCAAAGATTGGACCGAACAGATACTTTTGATGTTATTGAACATAGAATAAGAAAAACAAAAGAAGTAGAAAAATTATTAAAACTTGAGGTGAGTTTCATAAGATATCTTATTAATCTGTTACTCGGTATAGAGATACAAAGTTTTACCCGCTACAATTTATACACCAGAAGTATCATATCAATCAGAAAGGATGATTTATACGATACAGATACTATAAACAGAATAATTGAGAATCTCGATGAATGCTTTAGTATGAACAGGTTCGAAACAAATGAATCAGAATGGTGTGAAGTATGTAATATTCAGTTTGGTTGCCCTGCTGTATTAAAAAGAATGAGTATAAACAAAGATGCTATGAGAAGTTTACTTATATCATCAGATTTGTTTATTAAATTAGGCGAACTTGAAGAAGAGCCGGCTACAATTATTCAATATTTTATAGATTATATGAAAGAACGTTTCCCTGCTTATAACTGGGAGGTAGATAATGAATATAACATAATTTGCATTAATAAGGGCGAGGAACGAGGGGATATACCAGAGGGTTGGATCGAGATGATTGAAGAATATTTTAAGTCAAGGATATCTAAAGCTATACTTTATAATCAGGCTATTAAAGATCAGCTGACAGAATTATATAACAGAGGCTATTTTGACAGAATTATTAGAGAGAAAACAGAAAAAATTGATAATAAAGAAAATATTAATAAACTTTCACTGATTTTAATAGACATAGATTATTTCAAAAAAATAAATGATACAATGGGGCATACCATAGGTGATGAGGTGTTAAAAAGAGTTGGTTGCGTGATAAAGGATGTTTGCAGAGATAGAGGATCTATTCCTTGCAGATATGGCGGTGAGGAGATAGCTGTGATTACGGATGAGGATATTTCAGAGAGTTTAAATATAGCAGAATCTATAAGAGATAGAATTAAAAGAGAAAAATTTAATTATAAGACAAATGAGTTTAATGTGACACTAAGCGCGGGAATAGCAGAATATTATGCTGGAATGGGTTTTCTTGGACTGATTGATAATACTGATGCAGCTTTGTATAAAGCAAAGATTAATGGTCGGGATAGAGTAGAGATATTAAAAGCATATGGATGAAAAAACACTCATTACTTAAGAACAAACTTATGAGCATCTTTCGTATGGCATTAGAGTTTTGGAATACCAAATATACTGCTCCCCTGAAACGTGAGACACTTTAAAGGGGAGGAAAAGAGGCACAAAGGCACAAAGGATGAAAAACTAAAGATGATATGTTGGCTTCAGGCTTCGGGCTCCAGCCGGCTGTAGTCCGTAGCCTGTAGCCCGAATTATTAAAGTTAACAATGTTTTTCGAGGAAGGAGGTTTACATTGTATGAAGATAAAAATAATCTTTATCATAGTCTTTCTATTTACAATCTTTACTGTTTCTTTCTCTTTATTATCCCTTACTTTTTCAGAGAATTCCTACGTGAGACTTGGATTAATATTTGTGGGTGTTGCTTTATCAGGTTTTATAGCTATTTATATTGTAAAACATTTTGTCAAACCTGTCAGGGCACTTGAAGAAAACATAAAAAATATTGAGAAAGGCGAGTTTGAAGCTGTTGCTAATACAGGTTCAACTGAAACAGATAATATTACGCAATCTTATAAACAGGCTCTCTCGCGATTAAAGGATTTGCGCAGTCTTGATGAAGAAATAGTAACAAAACGCAAAACTTTTGTTGATGCTCTTTTTGAGATTAAAGAAGCAACAACTTTATCATTTTCCCAGGAGATATCAAAAAACCCGGCTATCTTTTGTAATATTAATCTTTTCTACGAAACTATTAAACACAAATTAGAATCTGTTCTTAAGGTTGATGAATTGATTATTTATCTGTATGATAAAGAAAAATTAGACCCTGTATGGTGGGTGGCATACAAAGACAAACCATTACCTTTTATCCCGCCACCTGATTTCATAGAAGCGCTATCAAATAAAGAAGATATTATAATAAATTATAGAAAAAAAATAGAGCACAATTTCTTACCTGTTTTTAAGGATTATAATATTTCAATCTGGATACCTGTTGTTTTTGAAAAAAGTTTTATAGGATTTGTAACATTATTGATAGTTGATGAAACTTCGATACCTCTTCCAATTAAAAATTTTCTTATCTCATTTGGTAAAGAGATCGGGGTCTGTTACAGACTATTTCAGGAATATGAGATATTACGGGAACACTATAAAAAATCAGTAAAAGCTCTGGCAGACATCTGGGAGATCTGGCACCCGTACACGCGTGGTCATGCTGAAGGTGTTGAAAAACTTGCATTAAAGATCGCTGATAGACTCGGGCTCTCAGTTGAAGATAAATATATTCTTACACTGGCCGCATATCTCCATGATATAGGTGAACTCGGTATCCCGGATAGTATTTTGCATAAAGAATCACCATTGACTGATATCGAAATAAAGAGCATTCAAACACATCCGTTATTATCAATCGAGATAATTCAGAAAGCTGAGTTACGTAAAAAAATTCTTGATGTTGTAGAACATCACCATGAGCATTTTGATGGCAGCGGTTATCCTAACAAAGTAGCAGGCGAGAAAATACCGCTACTCTCAAGGATACTTTCGGTCTGTGATGCGTTTCAAGCAATAATTTCTACAAGACCTTATAGAACAACTATTATGACACGTGAAGAAGCTGTATACGAGATACAAAAGAATTCTGGTACCCAGTTCGACCCTAAAGTAGTAGACGTTTTTATGCAGGTATTAGCTGAAGGATACTGATAGGCGACATTCTACGCATCTTGAATTGTAAAATTCACTATTTTATAACAATCTCAGTTTAGTCACGTAATGTCTTTTCTTTCAATGAAGGGAAGGCATCTTCAAATGGGACTAAATTTAGCTCAACTTCGCCCGGGAGAATATCATACGCCTCTGTTAATGCCTTTATATAAAGTTCAGGTGCCAACCCTTCTACGACAATATCTATATCTGACCTTTCGTGCACAAGTCCTGTTACCAGTGAGCCAATAAGGAAAACCTTAGTAACTTTGTATTTTTCTCGAAGGAGTCGTGCAATCTTATAAGCCAATTCCTTTAACTCATCTTTTCTATCCATATTTTCTTCCTTATTGCTGAAAGTTCCTTCAGGCAGTTGAGGTGAAGTTTTTCGTTATCTTGCCTCTTGCTTCTAAATAAAGAGGCACAAAGATTGAAAGATTGGGGAGGCAAAAAGTAAGAATTATTAATTGGCAACTTGTAATTTAGAATTAAGAATCAAAATAACTTCATTGAATATTTTACAGGTTTTGTTAATAATAGAGTCGGTATGTGCCAGGGAAATGAACCCTGCTTCAAATTGACTCGGAGCTAAATAAACCCCTTTCTTAAGCAGCATTCTAAAAAATTCAGCATAAAGATTTGTATCTGATTTTAAAGCTGTCTTATAATCAATAACAGGTCTATCATTAAAAAATAGTGTAAAGAGAGACCCAACCCTGTTAAAAGATACAGGTATCCTGTATCTTTTACAGGTTTTTATAATATTTTTTTCAAGTAATCTTCCCCGGCTTTCAAGAATTTTATATATTTTTTTATCTTTAAGTTTTGTAAGCGTAGCAATACCAGAAGCCATTACTATCGGGTTCCCTGATAATGTTCCTGCCTGATAGACTGGTCCTTCTGGCGCGATTTTTTCCATAATATATTTTTTACCACCATAACATCCTATCGGTAGACCGCCTCCAAGTATTTTACCGAGGGTTGTAATATCAGGCTCGATCTTATAGAATTTTTGTGCGCCGCCAAAGCAGAGTCTGAAACCTGTAATGACCTCATCAAAGATTAATAAAGATTTGTTCTCTTTTGTAATCTGTCTAAGAAATACCAGAAAATTTATATCAGGTTTAATAACACCCATATTAGCAGGGATCGGCTCAACGATAATACATGCAATTTTATTTTTAAATTGATGAAACAATCTTTCGACACTTGAGATATCATTAAACTGAGCTGTGAGTGTGTATCTGGCAAGATCAAATGGCACACCATGACTCGATGGTATACTAAAAGTCATCGAGCCTGAACCTGCTTTAACAAGAAGGCTGTCACTGTGACCATGATAACACCCTTCAAATTTAATTATATAGTCTTTACCTGTATAACCACGTGCAAGTCTGATAGCTGACATAGTGGCTTCTGTACCTGAATTTACGAATCTCATTCTTTCCATTGAAGGGAAAGCCTCTCTTACTAATTTAGCAAGCTCAAGTTCATAAGGTGTTATAGCTCCAAAACTCATTCCTTTTAATAGTATTTTATTAATACTTTTAACAACTGATTTATCAAGATGCCCAAGTATCATTGGTCCAAATGAACAGACATAATCAATATATTTATTTCCATCTACATCATAAACATAGGGTCCTTTAGCTTTATAGATAACCGGTGGCATGGATTTTACAGCATTAAACGACCGAACAGGCGAATTTACACCACCAGGGAAGGATTCAGTAGATTGAACAAAAATACGTTCAGATTTCTTTAACTCTCTCATAATACTGGATTTTACCCCAAATTCAAAACAACTCGTTTTTGATTTATATCATTCGAATTTTGAATTTGTTTAGAATTCAGGATTCAGTGCTTGGAATTTCATTTTACAACTCTTGATCTTAGTTAAACTTGAGCTCATAATACTCTTGAAATTTTAAATATCTGTTTTACATCATATTTTTGTCTGGATGGCTTCATAAAATTTTTAGATCCTTTTTTGTGACAAGAAGTTTGTATTCTTCATAGCTAATTTTTTTTAATATCATATCAACCATTTCTCTAAACCCTTTTTTTGTCCTGCTATGTAACATCGCATAGAGGTTATACGGCCAATCTTTTGTAGTCCTTCTTTGGTAACAGTGTGTTACGAAATGATATTTTGATAGTATTTTACCTGTTTTATCAATATTTTTTTGCGATATTCTAAAAACAAGCATAGCATTATATTTATAACCTGACTTTTGATGTTGAATAACAAAACCAATTCTTCTAATATATCCCTTTTTTACTAATTCTCTAATATTTTTTATAAATATTGCGGGTTTTATCTTTAAAATAGACGCATATCTATCAAATGGCCTGGGTGTTAATTCCAATTCATCATTAAGTAATTGAAGAATCTTTTTTTGTAGCCTATTTAATCTACACCCACACATCGCATACCTTTTTTTACCACTCTTCTATTATCTCGTTTCTTAACTCTATCTATAACTGAGAACGATTAAAGTAGTAATGGTCAAAAGAGCCATTTCAATAATCTGTTAAAAATAATATAAATACCTTTTCTTAAAGACGCACCTAAACGCGCTTACTACAATTTTTTCACAGGTTCTGATGGGATATTTTTTAGAACCCCCCGATAATTTACCTATCAGTAATTACTTACCCAGTACAGCGAGTTTGAAAGCCTTTGATGCACGAATCTTGACAACTGTTTTAGCCGGGATCTGGATTTGTTCACCGGTTGCAGGATTACGGCCAACCCTTGCTTTTCTCTCTTTGATTTCAAAGATACCAAGTTCAGGGATAGAAACTTTTTTTGTTTTCTTTACACCCTGGGTGATTGCGTCGACCACGGCACAAAGAGCGTCTCTTGCTGCTTTCTTGGTTTCTGACTTAAGGTTTTTCTGAATAAGTCCCACAAGTTCTGCTTTTGTCATTTTAGCCATAGTGTTTATATCCTCCTATTTTGTGATTGCCACAAGAGTGGCAATTTAAATCGGTCTATAATTGAATAAATTTGCCTATTTTTGGCAAGAAAAATTTTAATTTTTTTTTGTACGGCCAACAGGAAAGAAATAGATACAATTTTCTCTGGTTTTATCGAGATTCAATATTTTATCTATCTCTTCATCAGCAAAAGCACCAATAGCAACAGTGCCAAGCCCAAGTGCTTCAGCCATTAAATAAATATTCTGGCCTGAGTGACCCGCTTCCATATAGGTATAACGTACACCTCGCTGACCATATCGCGAGGTTATTCTATGCCATACAGCTGTTATGAAGATAATTGCTTTTGATGCTTTGATACAATCCTGAGCCAGGGCTGCATTATAGATGTCATTTTTCAAATCTCTGTCTATTTTGAGTATTAAACTATGTTTATTATTATCATATAAATAAAGACAGGGATCTAAATCTTTTACCTCTGAAGATAATAGATAAATATTTAATGGGAAGAGCGCACCCGCACTCGGAACAACATAATACTTATTACTTTTACCATAACAAGAAAAAAGTAGATATGATACCTCATCCAGGCTCAGGTGTTCTTTTGGATATTCCCTTCTTGATTCTCTGTTTTTTAAAAGCCGAATAAAATCTATAGTAAATTCTTTTATCTCTGGTAATTTTATTACACTCATATCAACTCATACCAGGATTATTAATTAAAAATTTAATTTGTAAAGAAAAAATTTTTATAATATCTTTTAGACTTTCTATTTATTGATTGCTGTATAAATAAGAGGCACCTGCCTGCACCGCACTCCGCCGCGGAAGGCAGGCAGAGGCACAAAGATTGAAAGATTTAAAAAATTGAAAAATTCAAAAATTAAGTAGTGAGGGTCAAAAGACCCGTAGCAGGCAAATAAATTTGCAATTTGCAATACTTATCAGCTATGATATATACCGAGATAGTTAAAACCAAAACTGAATTATATTCGATTGTTGTTGGAGATGAGAGGATCCCACTGCACAGTCTTTATGACCCAATGAAAGAAGCGAAAAGGATTGTGGATAAACTACTAACTGATACTTCGGCATTTCTTGTTATCGGTTCAGGATTAATGTACGTGCCACAGGAAATATTAAATCGAATGAAGACTCCTGTTTATGTTTTAGAGCTTATAGCAGAGATACGGGAATTAGTAAAAAACCGAAAAGAATATAAAGATGCTATCTTAAGGGGTATAATACCGTTAAATGATATTGATAAATCTCTTATTTCAGATGTACGTGTTACACCAGTAATTTTACCAAATTATTTAAAAATTATCAGGAAATATAGACCCGCATATTTTGAAATTATAAATAACATTAATGAACAGATAAAAGCATGGATTAGCTATAAAGATATATTTGTGAATAATCTGGATTTAAATTCAAAATTTATTAATGGCAGCCCGGGTGTTGTTAAATTAAAAACAATAGGAAGAGATAAACCAGTTGCTGTTCTCGGGGCTGGCCCCTCATTAATAGAATCATTACCTATATTAAAAAAATATAATAACAAACTAATCATCATTTCCTCAGGTACTGCCTTAAAATCCTGTATTTCAATGGGCATAATTCCTGATTTTTTCTGTATCATTGACCCTAAAAAAGAAACGATAAAACAGATTGAGGGGGTAGATATCAGTATACCTCTGGTATTTTCTCCAGGAGTAAATCATAATATACTAAGAATGCATAAAGGAGATAAGTTTATTGCTTTTATTGAGGACGATTTATATACTCAGAAAAATAATGAGTTAGTAAATTTAAAAGGAGCACTTAAAAGTTTCGGGTCTGTTATACACTTTTGTTTTTCGTTAGCCTCATATATATCATCAGGCGATATATTTTTAGCAGGTGTTGATTTTGAGGAAGATATTTTAAGTCATTCTAAGGGAACATATCATTATGAAGAGATATTAAGAGCAAGTAGTAAATTTTCTTTTTTAAATTTTAAAAAGACTGATACGGATTATAAATATCTTTCTTTTAAAAAATCTCTTGAAAATTTAATAAGCAGAACAAAGAATAAAGTATATCGTATCAATCCATCAAAAATATATCTTCAAGGAGCTGAGGAGATCAGATTAAATGAATTTGAAATTCTATGTTCACTCTTCTGCAATTCAGACAGTAGACCATAACCATAGATATCAGACATCAGACTTAAAGAAAGAAAATGACCAGAAATCACACAAAAAAGTTGATGTCTAATAATTTTGTATAAGATAGAGATACACGGGGTTGATTTGAGATTTACAGATATACAAGGTATAAGTGCAGAGACAACACTGATTTTGATAATACCAACGAGTGGATTAAGAGGCTTACGCTTAGATGCGATAAAAAGAGTTTTTCAGAACTCTCTTTTGGGCTGAACGGTTACAAAAATAAATTATTAAAAGATATTGATTTTTTAAATAGATAGAGTATACTATTAACAAACAGAAGAAAGGAGTATAACAAATGAAAGGGATAGAGTTTGTAGTAGATGAAAAAGGCAAAAAAAGAGCAGTAATAATAGATTTGAAGAGATACGGGGATTTATGGGAAGACTTTTACGATGGAATGATATCATTAATGAGAAAACACGAGCCTCGAGAATCTCATGAATCAGTCAAAGAGAGATTGAGAAAAATGGGGAAATTGAGTGGGTAAGTATAGAATCACCTATGCCCGGTCTGCAAGAAAAGAGATTGAGAGAATAGATAACGTCATAGTAAATATTGCTATTTCAAAGATAGAGTGATTATCATCTGATCCACGGCCACACGGCGGATATCAATAGAAAAATTGTGTAAATAAAAAGAGGGATAAAGAAAGCAATAGCAAAGAGCCCGATCCCATCTCTCTTTTTAACCTCTTCTTTTATTTCTATGTCTTTTCTACTTATAGATATCTTTAGTAACTTAAAGTTACTTTTACTTATACATTTTATCTTTTTTAAGGGGTATACGATGTCCGGGATACTTTCCAGATTGGGGTGTAGGATAATATTGCATAAAATCGATGAGTGAGATATAATATAAAACTACCGCGTTAAACAAGGAAGAACGGCAAACTATAATTATTACGGTCTATAAACCTGATTTTATAAAATTAGACAAGGGATTCAGAGTGAGAGGAAAAAATGAAATGCGTTATTTGTAAATATGGCGAAGCCGTTCATACAGGGATGACAGCCTTTATGATGGCCAGCGTTTACTAAAAAATCTGGATAAAAAATGAGAAGATCAAAGAAAAAAGAGATAGAAATATTTTGTAGAAAGATATTATCTTTATTAAAAAGAAGAAAACAGACTTTAAGTATAGCAGAATCCTGCACAGGTGGTTATGTAAGTAAACTCATTACTGATATACCAGGTGCCTCTAAAGTTTTTAAAGGCTCTATAATTTCTTATGCAGATGATATCAAGGTAAAAATACTTAAGGTTAGAGAAAGAGATTTAAAAACCTATGGTGCGGTATCCTGTGAAATTGTAAAACAGATGGTTTGTAACGTAAGAAAGATACTTGATACTGATTGGGGTATTGCTATAACAGGTATCGCAGGACCCAAGGGTGGAACTAAAACTAAACCTGTCGGAACAGTATGGATAGCTGTATCAGGACCAGATAATGTAAAAACTCTAAGATTCCGATTCCAGGGAGATAGAGAGTATATCAGATATAGCGCAGTAAAAGAAGCGATTAGGTTCTTATATCGTGAGATCTGTGCAATTCGTGCAGAATTTTAACTTAACTACATTGCGTCAAAAACCATCATATAGAAGTTTGGTTTGTGGCACTGCCACCTTAGAATATTAAAAGAGATGATATATTAGAAGCAAGAGGCAAGAAGCATAGAGGCACAAAGGCACAAAGATTGAAAGATTGAAAGATACGGCAAGGAAGTGTATATTTTTGCTTTCTTTACTTTTAACTTTTAACTTCTTAAGGAGATGTAATAATAGATGTCAAATAAAAAAATCAAAAATTCGCAATTTTTGAAAAACTATAAAACATCTCCAATTGGTCAAGAAAAACAACTTGACAGATTGTGGTCAGCCTGTTATCCTGTATC
>JBFMHD010000061.1:0-13713 GCA_040752395.1 Candidatus Hydrogenedentota bacterium | reverse complement strand
CTGTGACACCTATCCATCAGCTCTTCAAACTTTATAGCACCATCAAGTAAACTGAATTGACTGTGAACGTGTAAATGCACAAAACTCATAAACTCGTTTCGTATCACCTCTTACTTCTTACTTTGTAACCCCTCATAACCTTCACCATTTATCCATCGGCATCAAAGCAGAAATTTAATTTATTATGCATTAATTTTTTGACTTAAAGCAAGTCAATTTTAATTCCTCTTTTAAAACCTCATTTTTTAAAAACAGGTCTAAAGACTAAAGAACGGGTCTTGTGACCCTTTTTACATTATATTGAAATTACAAAAAATAAAAAATGTAGTGAGCATCTTTAGATGCGATAAGCAGGTTTTAAAAGAGACCTGATAAATCAATATTGACATTTTATTTAATCTTTATTTCAATCTTTGTTTGTTTATCTTGCTTCTATTTGATATTATTAGAGTTACAACGTTTTTTAGAGGAGATTATTATGGCTGATTATCTGAAAAAGTTTGCAAGAATTCTAATCGAGTATTCATTAAAGATTAAGTCAAAAGAAAAAGTAATTATCTCAGGATGTGTAGAGGCTATACCATTGATCGAACAATTGTATATCCAGGTTCTGCAAAAGGGTGCGTATCCGTTTCTAAGGCTGGTCCCCAATAATTTAGGTGAACTTTTCTATCAGTATGCAAAAAAACATCACCTTTTATATCTACCAGAGATAAATCTTTTTGAAGCAAAAAAAGCAGATGCTGTTATTACTATTCAATCAAGTACTAATACCAAAGCATTGACATCTGTTAATCCCGAAAAACCAGCAACGTATATTAAAACAATGAAGCCCATAAAAGATATCATATTAAAAAAGGGTCGGTGGGTATTAACACTTTACCCGACTCAAGCGTACGCGCAGGATGCTGAAATGAGTTTACAAGAATTCACAGAATTTGTATATAAAGCATTATTCGTAGATAAAAAAGACCCTGTAAAAGCCTGGTATGATTTACGAGATTATCAAGAAAAGATTATTAAAAGATTAAAAGGTGCTGATAGGATAAGAATTTTAGATGATGATACTGATCTAACACTATCAGTTAAAAACAGAATTTTTATAAACAGCTGTGGGTTATACAATATGCCAAGCGGCGAGATTTTTACAGGACCAATTGAGACAAGTGCTAATGGTTACATTAAGTTTTCATTCCCTGCATGTAATCTCGGCAGGGAAATTGAGGGTGTTTATTTAGAATTCAAAGAAGGTAAAGTTGTAAAAGAAAGCGCAACAAAAAATGAGCAGTTTCTACGCACGATGCTTGATATGGATAAAGGTGCACGGTATCCTGGGGAGTTCGCATTCGGATTAAATTATGGTATAACAAAACATATTAAAAATATCTTGTTTGATGAAAAGATTGGTGGTACTATACACCTTGCTCTTGGTAGCTCATACAAAGAAACAGGTGGTAAAAACAAATCAGCATTGCACTGGGATTTTATCAAGGATTTACGTAAAAAAGGTGAGGTTTATGTTAATGACAAACTCTTTATGAAAAAAGGAAAAATTATTCAATGAATGTACTCTTAGTTTTGATTCCATCAATAGTTATATTTTATCTTGCATCAAGGTTCTATGCTGTAAAGATTGAAAATTCCCTTGGAATAGACCCCCAAAAACCAACGCCTTCTGTAAGATTAAATGATGGTAAGGATTACTGTCCTACTAAAACATATATTCTTTTTGCCCACCATTTTTCAATGATCGCAGGTGCTGGCCCTATACTTGGTCCCACTCTCGCAGCTATTTATGGTTATCTACCCTCAGTTCTATGGATAATACTTGGTGGAATATTCATAGGTGCTGTTCATGATTTCTCAACATTGTTTTTATCAATAAGAGAAGATGGTAGGTCTATAGCCGAGATAGCAAAAAAATATCTCGGTAATACCGGTTTCTTTCTTTTTATAAGCTTTACACTTTTAATGTTATTTCTTGTTACATCTGCTTTTTTAAGAGCCGCTTCTGTATCTCTTACCTCGATGTATCCACTTGATAGACTCGGGCTTACAGCGGAGCAGACACTGCTTAATATTGTAGAAAAAGATAATATTAAATTAGGTGTTATTGGTGGTATAGCCTCAACCTCTGTTATAATTATAACTCTTATGTCGCCTCTTTTAGGCTATCTCTTATACAAAAAAGGTATATCAAAATTAATCGCTTATATTATTGCGTTCTTAATAGCTATCATAAGTATAGTTTTGGGGTTTAAAATTCCCGTCTCTATAGACCTGAACTTATGGATGGTTATTTTAAGTATATATGTATGGTTTGCTTCGACTCTGCCTGTATGGTTGATACTGCAGCCACGTGATTTTATTAATGTGCAGATACTTTATGGCGGCATAATTTTACTTCTTGTCTCTCTTTTTATTGGTGGGATAAAAGGTATTTCGCTTGGGTTCCCTGCATTTTCAAATCAGGGTATAATCTCGCTTGGTTATCTCTGGCCAATGCTCTTTATTACAGTTGCCTGCGGCGCAATCTCAGGTTTTCATGCCATTGTAGCATCCGGTACACCTTCTAAACAAATAAGTACAGAATCTGATGCAAAAAAAATAGGATATAATGGGATGCTACTTGAATCTATACTTGCTTTATGTGTTGTATTAACAATCTGTTCATCACTGAATCAGACTGAGTACATAAACATTGTTTGGGCAAGTGAGAAAGCCAGGCAGAACCCTATACTTGCTTTCGCTTTATCATCTGGTTTTTTGTTTAACAATGCATTAGGGATAAATATTGCGCTTGGTTGTGTATTGGGGATATTGCTTGTTGAAGGTTTTGTTATAACAACGCTTGATGCTGCGATAAGAATTACCCGGTATATATTTGAGGAGTTATGGCGATATCTATTCCCGGGTGTTAAATTTTTACAGAAGATGTGGTTTAATTCATTACTTGCTGTAGTTATAATGTTTCTCCTTGCGTATAAAAATGCGTTTAATGCACTCTGGCCTATTTTCGGCACAGGAAACCAATTACTTGCTGCACTTACACTGATTACTATAACTGTTTTTCTATTAACAACCGGAAGAAAATTTATATTTGCTTTACTACCTGCGATATTTATGTTTGCAACAACCATAACAGCTCTTATTATTCTATTAAAAAAATACTATCTGGATTCAAATTATATCCTCATATCTGCAGATATTATCTTACTCTTCCTGGCCCTGGGAGTTGTTGTTATTTTTATTCGGAAAATAGAAATATCATTAATAAAAAAGCGATCGTTAAAATAATATTAAATTTTTAGTTTGCAAAATTTAATATTTTTATTTATATTTTTTATATTATGACAAATGATTATTCGGTCATACACTATTCTTATTTCTAATTCTTTTAGCGTAGTCAACATAGGGTGCGTTGCACCGCTACACAAAGCATGAAAAAGAGGAGAGTTATCTATGACTGGCAAAGAAGTAATTGAGTTTGCTAAAAAGAATGGTGCTAAAGTACTTGATATTAAATTTATGGATTTTCCTGGGCTATGGCAGCATTTCTCTGTACCTATTTCAGAACTTACTGAAGATATCTTTGAAAATGGGCTTGGATTTGACGGCTCATCCATAAGAGGATGGCAAGCTATTAATCTATCTGATATGTTGGTTATCCCTGACCCGAGTACTGCTTTTATGGATCCATTCACCACTGTGCCCACGCTCTCGATTATCGGAGATATTTATGACCCGATCACAAGAGACAGATATACAAGGTGTCCGCGTCATATAGCTTATAAAGCTGAAAACTATCTAAAAGAAACAGGCATCGGTGATGAGGTTTACTTTGGGCCTGAAGCTGAATTTTTTATATTTGATGATATACGATATGATCAAAGTTATAATTTTGGTTATTATTATTTGGACTCAAAAGAAGGGCAATGGAATACAGGGAAACAAGAGAACCCGAATCTTGGTTATAAACCAAGATATAAAGAGGGTTATTTCCCGGTACCCCCAACTGACACGTTACAAGATATACGTTCTGATATGATGCTTATAATGGAAGCCTGTGGGATCGAGCCCGAGTGTCAGCATCACGAGGTTGCAACTGCAGGTCAGTCTGAGATAGATTTCAAAGCAAAACCATTATTAAAATGTGCTGATAGTCTTGTGCTTTTCAAATACATAGTAAAGAACGTAGCCAGAAAACATAATAAAACAGCTACATTTATGCCTAAACCTATATTCAAAGATAACGGTAGCGGTATGCATTGTCATCAATCGTTATGGAAAGCAGGGAAACCACTTTTTGCAGGTGACAGATACGCAGGGTTATCAGAACTTGCGTTATATTATATAGGTGGTATGCTAAAACATGCACCAAGTCTGCTTGCTTTTACAAACCCCACAACAAACTCTTACAGAAGGCTTGTACCTGGTTACGAGGCACCTGTTAATTTAGCATATTCATCCCGGAACAGATCAGCAGGTGTTCGAATCCCGATGTATTCACCAAGCCCAAAATCAAAAAGAATTGAAGTCAGGTTCCCTGACCCATCCTGTAACCCATATTTAGCTTTTTCAGCTATGTTAATGGCGGGTCTTGATGGTATACAAAACAAAATTGATCCAGGAGAACCACTTGATAAAAACATCTATGATTTACCACCAGAAGAAGCAGCTAAAGTTCCAAAAACACCAGGGTCATTACAAGAAGCATTAATATCATTAAAGAACGATCATGAGTATCTATTAAAGGGTGATGTATTTACCGAGGATGTTATAGAAACATGGATTTCCTACAAAATTTTAAACGAGGTTGATCAAATTAGTTTAAGACCGCATCCATTTGAGTTCGGCCTGTATTTTGATACATAAGCCTTCACACTCTCGTACTCCCTGAGAACCTGTGAAAAAATTAGACTTTTTCAGAAAACAGGGGCTGATAATAAAAGAGTTGCCCGGTATTAATGATGGTTATTTCACACGTTCTCATCTCCTGTCTTCTTTCTTTCTTTGCCTGCCTGCCGCGGCGGAGCGCGGCGCAGCCAGGTGCCTTACGAACAAAGTTTTTTAGAGACCCCTGGAATATATCTTGACTCTATTCTAATTTCAAAATTAAATTACACTCAATATGAAATCCACTCTATATATTGCACTTGGACAGATAAATTCCGCGGTAGGTGATTTGGAAGGGAATGTTAAAAAAATTATTGATGCTATTAATATAGCTTATGATAATAATTGCCACGTAATAATTTTTCCTGAACTTGCTATATGTGGTTATCCGCCAGAAGATTTATTATTGAACCGGCACTTTCTCTATGATTGCAAAAAACATTTAAGAAGGGTTTGCGACTATTGTGATAAAATAACAGCGGTTGTTGGGTTCCCTGAACTTAAAAACAATAATCTCTATAATGCTCTGGCTATTTTAAATAGATGTAATATTGTAAAAACATATCATAAAGCAGAGTTACCGAACTATGGTGTATTTGATGAAAAGCGTTATTTTACACAGGGAAAGGAATCTCCTGTATTTAAAATTGGCGATATTCCTTTTATTACTACCATTTGTGAAGACATCTGGATTTTTGATAGCTCAACTTTTCAGATTGCTAAGAGAGGTGATATTAAGATTGTATTCAATAGTTCTGCTTCGCCATTTTATGCAGGTAAAATAAAATTAAGAGAAGGAGTTATCACTAAATTTGCTAAACAGACAAAAACGTTTGTCTGCTATACTAATCTTGTTGGTGGTCAGGATGAACTTGTATTTGATGGTGGTAGTATGGTTGTAAGTCCTGATGGTAAAATTATAGCGAGTGCCGAACGATTTAAGGAAGATATACTGATCACAGAGATTTCAGTTGAACCACCTTCTTGTAATAAAAAAACAAAATATATTGGTCTATTAACCAAAACCAGCTCTATTTATAAGCCGATCCAACCTCAAAAAGCAAGAGAGTTATCTTCAAATGAAGAGATATACAGTGCACTTGTTCTTGGAGTAAGAGACTACACACTAAAAAATGGGTTTGAAAGAGTAGTTTTAGGTCTTTCAGGAGGCATTGATTCGTCGCTTACTTGTTGTATAGCTGTTGATGCTGTTGGTAAAAAAAATGTTATTGGTGTTACTATGCCATCTGTTTACACATCAAGCGAAACACTATCTGATTCAAAGATCATTGCTAAAAATCTGGGTATAAAATTAATGACTATTCCTATAAAATCTATATTTTCAGCATATCTTAGAGCATTTAAAAAAATGTTTAAATCAGACAATTTTGGTATTGAGGCTGAGAATATCCAGGCTCGTATTCGAGGGAGTTTATTAATGTCTTTATCAAATAGGTTTGGCTGGCTTGTTCTTACAACAGGGAATAAGAGTGAGGTTTCTACGGGTTATTGCACACTTTATGGTGATACAGCTGGCGGCTTTGCAGTGCTCAAAGATGTCCCTAAAACTATTGTTTATAAGCTTGCAGAATACGTAAATAACAGAGCAGGTAAAATGCTTATCCCGCAGAGTGTAATTGATAGGCCGCCTACCGCAGAATTAAAACCAAATCAGAGAGACCAGGACACGTTGCCACCGTATCCTGTTCTTGATACTTTGATTCATGCATATGTAGAAGAAGATAAATCTTTTAAGGAATTAAAAGAAACAGGTATAGATGAGGAAACAATAAAAAAAGTTATCACAATGGTTAACAGAAGCGAATACAAACGTCGCCAATCACCGCCCGGAGTGAAAATCACACCCAGGGCATTTGGTAAAGACCGTCGGATGCCGATTACAAATGTTTATACAAAGGATGAAAAATGTAGAAAGAATGTTGAAAGATTGAAAGATTAAATTTTTTTTTCTGATACTTTTTACTTCTTTTTTCAAGGGAGATTTTTTATGAAGAAAATATTGTTATTGTTCTTATTATCAGGCTTTTTTATTGGCGAAAGAATATATGCAGAGCAAAAAGAACTTGATATCGCTTCTTTATATAAAGAGTCTTATAAATATGAAGCAACAACTAATTATATTGATGCATTCCGTGTATTAGTCCCTGTCCATGAAAAATATTCACAAACCTATACAATAAATTTACGGTTTGGCTGGCTGACTTATCTAATGAAAAAATATAAAGATGCTGAAGAATATTATAAACAGGCAGAGTTAGCTGCCCCATATTCGCTTGAAGCAAAGAACGGCATTGCTTTAGTATATCTTGCTAAAGAGGAATGGCTTAAAGCTGAAGAAAAATGTAATCAGACTTTAAAGATTGATTATTATAATTATTACGCTAATCTTTATTTAATCACTTCTTATAAAAACCAGAAAAAATATGAAGAAGCAGAAGCTATAGCAAGAAAGATGTTATATGTGTATCCGACAAACGTTACATTTCTTACTGAATTAGGAATAGTATTATTTTATCAAGGCAAGGAAGAAGAAGCATATTCAATTTTTGATAATGTACTTATACTTGATCCTGAGAACATTACAGCAAAACAATTCTACAATAACAAACAATAGCAGGGCTGGATTCGTCTGGCCTATAATTATGATTATTTCAGATTTTTTAAATAATCAAGACCCTCATTAGCAGATGTATTGCCTGGAGATATGGTTGTTACTGTTTTAAATATCTTTTTTGCCTCGTCTTTCATCCCGAGAAACACATACGACCAGCCAATCATATTCATAACATCTATGTCTAATGGATATAAACTTAATACTTCCAAATACTCGCTTGCAGACTGCTCATAGTTACCCGTCATATAAAACGAATACGCAAGCCGGGTTTTTGAGGTATAGTTATTAGGATCTAATTTTAATGCTTTAATACAAACATCAATCAGTTTTGACCAATCCTGTAGAATCAGATATTGATATTGTAAATAAAGCATGGGTTCAATCGCCTTGGGCCGTAACAAAGCAGCTGCATTATAATTTTCAGCTGCTTCTTTATATTTTTTTAGAAGGTTATTAAGATAACCGAGTCTCATCTGTATCGTGTACAAACCAAATTCGTCAGTTACTTCCTCCATAATATCTTCTATTATGCTATATGCTTTTTCATAGTCTTTTTCGGTCTCAGCTTTATAAGATTCATCAAGTGCATTGGCGAGGTCATTTGCACTTAAACCAGGTACAGCAAAGAATAAAGTGATAATTAAAATACTAAATAAGTTAATTAAGTTTCTCATATTTACCCTCCTCTGAAAAACATTCTAACTCTAATAATATCAAGTAGAAGCAAGAAGCAAGAAGCAAGATAACGAAAAAGAAAGATAACGAAAGAAGCAAGAAGCAAGAAGCAAGATAACGGAAGAAGTGAGAAGTATCAGGACGGGCTACAGGCTACTGACTACAGCCGGCTGGAGCCTAAAGCCCGGAGCCTAAAGCCAACATATCATCTCCATAACAAATTAAGTTTACATAATAAAAAAAATTGTCAAGATTAAATTGAAAAATTTTAAATTTTATGCTATAATAAATTAAATTTATCACTGCGCAAATTAGTATCAGCAAAATAATATAGTCTAATTGGTGCGGCGGTTTATTGGAGGAGAGAGAATGAATGAGAGATTAAAGCGTATGGCAATGAACGAGAACGGGTTTATCTTTGATCCGCAAACAGGCGTATCATATACAACCAACTCAACGGGTCTCGAGATACTTAAAAAACTAAAAGAGACTACTAACATTGAAGAGATTAAAAATTATATAGTCTCGTTATTTGATGTATCTTCTTATGAGGTTGAGAGAGACATCATAGATTTTATGGAACTTCTAAAAAGTAAGGGGATCATAGAGTGAAGAGACTGACCATCGCTGTTTCAGGGATTAATATTGTAGATAATCCTGGTTCGGGTTATGGTATCATTCGAAGTCTGAGGGAGGCTAATTCTAAGTATCGGTGTATAGGTTTGTCGTATGATGCTATGGATCCTGGCTTATATCTTGATAATTTTATCAGTAAAGGATATCTACTTCCATACCCCTCATCTTCGATAGAAAAATATCTTGATAGACTTATGTATATTTGTGGGAAAGAGAAGGTTAATATAATCATACCTGCGTTTGATTCTGAATTACCTCATTATATAAAGAATTACAATTTACTTAAAAAAAGAGATATAAGATTGATTGTGCCGACAAGAGAGCAATTTGAGAGTTGTAATAAAGCGAACCTGGCTCATCTTGCCGAAAGGATTAAAATTAGAGTGCCATTAACTTTTTCGGTCTCAACGTTTGAGGAGCTAAACAGAGCTTTAGAGAATGTTGGTTTTCCGGCGATTGTGAAAGGATGTTTTTACGAAGCATACAGGGTGAGCTCTTATTACGAAGCTCACAATTATTTTGACCAGCTCTCAAAAAAATGGGGGTTCCCTGTTCTTGTTCAGCAATTTATTACAGGTAATGACTATAACCTTGTGGGGCTTGGCAGCAAAGACGGCGAGTGTTTAGGATTAGTTGCTGCTAAGAAATTGTTATTGACTCAGCTTGGAAAAATCTGGACTGCAGTAACAATTGATAATCCAAGAATGATAGGGGTGGGCAAAAAATTTATAGAAGTGACACATTTCAGAGGCGGGTTCGAGCTCGAGTTCAGAATGACACCAAAAGAAGAATTATATCTTCTTGAGATAAACCCGAGATTCCCTGCATGGGTCTATCTTGCTACAGCTGTCGGTATAAATCTTCCTCATAGATATGTATTAAATCTTACTGAGGGTAAAAAAAAATTTAGAATGGGATATAAACCTGGTAGGTTATTAATCCGTTATACAGGCGAAATTATAAAAAATATAACAGATTTTGAAAATATTACTATAAAAGGAGAAAGCTTATGAAAAGGATCTATGAGAAACCTATGTTCACAGAGCAGAGCATAGGGTTTGTTAATAAATTCCAGTCAGCCTATTATGAAAGAACGACTTCTGAGATTGATGGGGTGCCTGTTAAAGATATTATCAGCAAGTATGGTTCACCTGTCTTTGTATTTTCTGAAAAAAAATTAAGAGAAACAATAAGAAATTATCAACGAATTTTTAAAACCTACTATCCCAAAATAGTCTTTGCCTGGTCGTATAAGACTAATTATCTTGGGGCGATATGTTCTATCCTTCATTCTGAAGATTGTCTTGCTGAGGTTGTATCTGAGTTTGAATATGAGAAAGCAAGATATCTCGGTGTACCTGGCAATAAAATAATTTTTAATGGACCTTACAAAAGAGAGGGTATCTTAGAAAAGGCTGTTAAAGATAATGCTATAATCAATATAGATAATTTTGATGAGATATATAGACTTGAGGAGATAGCTTTAAAACTTAATAAAAAGATCGATGTAGGCATCAGACTGAACCTTGATTCAGGCATCTACCCGCTGTGGTCCCGGTTCGGGTTTAATTATGAGAGTGGTCAAGCATTCTCCGCAGCGAAAAGATTAACAAAGAGCGGTAAACTTAATTTGGCCGGGTTGCATTGTCACATCGGCACTTTTATTTTATCGCCACAGGCTTATCAGGTTGAGACCGAAAAGTTGTTGTATTTCTCTTCCATCCTTGAAAAAGAACTGAATATCAATATTGAATACATAGATTTAGGTGGTGGCTTCCCATCAAAGAATAAACTGAAGGGTATTTATCTATCACCTGATTTTTCTATCCCACCAATCGAGGATTTTGCAAAAGCTATCGGTGAAGTGCTTTTATCAAGACTGGCGCCAGATAAATTTCCCATCGTTTATTTAGAAAGTGGTAGAGCTATAGTTGACGAAGCCGGCTATTTATTAACAACAGTTACTGGTTCGAAACGTCTTTTTGATGGTAGAAAAACATATATTCTTGATGCAGGAATAAATCTTTTATATACATCAACCTGGTACGATATACCTATAAAAGTTGGTATTGATATTGAGGGACCTGCTGAAGACGTTACGCTTTATGGACCATTATGTATGAACATTGATGTAATCAGAGAGGCTGTCAAACTCCCACCTTTGTCCGCGGGAACACCACTTGTAATGAATCCTGTGGGCGCTTATTGCATCACTCAGTGGATGCAGTTTATTGAATATAGACCAAATATTGTGCTTATTTCAGAGAACAAGCAAATAGAAGTTATTCGCGAAAAGGAGACTTTAGAAGATGTTATAAGAAAAGAGAGGATACCTGAACGATTAAAGAAGATATAAAGTTGGTGACCGCTATGCTACCTGATGCCGAAGAACCATAATTTAAGGATATTAAATGTGGGAAAAAGTAAAAAGATTACTCATTATATATTCTGAAATATTTTTTACTGATAATTTATTACTCGGTATCATTGTATTTATTGCTACTTTGCTTGATTTTAACACAGGGCTTTGTGGCCTGGCTGCTATTTTTTCAGCATATCTTTTTAATAAATTAACGTTCTCACCTGAATTAAGATTCGAACCTTTTTATTATTATAATCCTTTACTTGTTGGTTTATCCATAGGTGTTTTATTTAAAATATCTATATTAACCGGCTTACTTATTTTTGCATCAGCCATACTTGCTTTTGTTCTTAGCGTAGTATTAAATTTTTTATTAAAAAAATATACAGGGTTACCTGTATTAAGCCTCCCTTTTGTTATTGTCAGTTCTTTTGTGTATCTTGCTACAATAAGAAGCTCAAATCTATTCTCGAATTATCTTATACCTCAGCCATCTGTTACTATATCTAATTTACCAATATGGCTTAATGGTTATTTTTTATCGCTTGGCTCGATATTTTTCTCAAAAAACATTATCGTTGGGTTACTTGTAGCTTTCGCACTCTTATTACATTCACGTATAGTTTTTCTGCTCTCAATTATCGGGTATTACGCAGGTGCGATTATTACAGGTGAATTTAACTCAACCCTTGATTCAACATATTTAAATCTGAATTATTTTAATTACATATTGATAGCTATTGCCATTGGTAGCATTTATCTAATCCCGTCTTTTAAATCCTATATTATAGCTATTTTTGCTGTAGCTGTTTCTTATGTTATACTTGGTGCAACAGAAGTCTTTGTAGGGACTTATGGTATCCCTGTCTTTACTCTGCCATTCAATATTACTGTTTTATGTTTCATTTATTATTCTGATATTATAAACTGGAAACTACGGATATATACGTATCTAAAGAATCCAGAGACTAACCTCGATTTTTATATAAATTATACTACCCGATTCGGGTTTTCCTATCCATTAATATCTCTCCCATTTTCAGGTGAATGGAAGCTTTCTCAGGGGTTTGATGATGAGATCACGCATAAGGGGCCGTGGAAATACGGCGTAGATTTTGTTCTTGTTAATGATAAAAACGAACAATATGAAGGGAACCCGGCTAGATTAGAGAGTTATTATGCTTATGCTAAACCTGTATTTTCACCAGTATCAGGTAGTGTTTCTGCTGTAGTCAATGATATCCCGGATAATGATATAGGTTCTGTTAACAGAGAAGATAACTGGGGTAATTACATTATAATTTATGATAGTCGTGAGTTTTACGTGAAGATATGTCATTTAAAAAAAGGCTCTATTATACCATTGGTTGGTTCGTATGTAGAGACAGGTCAACTTATAGGATATTGTGGTAATTCGGGTTATTCGCCCGCACCGCATATTCATATCCAGCTCCAGACAGGTGTAGCTAATTCTTCACCTACTATAGAGTTTAATTTTGAACAGGTTTTATTAAACAGGAGATTCTATCCAACGATTTCTCCACAAAAAGGTCAGTTATTATCTTCAATTTATAGTTCAATAAAAAAGAAGAAAGTATTTGAGCTTTTATTAGGAGATACTTTCGAATATAATTTTAGGATAAATAACAAGGAGACCAAAGAAAGGATTGAAGTTGTAATGGATACTGATGGAACGACATATCTTAAAAACAGAGATTCCAGACTCTATTTTATCATCTATAAAAATATCTTCAGATTTTATAAATATATCGGTTCTAAAGATACTATACTTCAATATATTTTTCTTACGGTCCCGTCATTACCTTTATGTGAGAATAAAATAGCATGGGATGATCCTCTACCACTTGAAATCAGCTTACCTCCATTGTATAAAAATATTCTTATTTTATTTCAGTCGCTCTATGCCGGGATAGTGAAAAACGAGGTGAGTTTAGAATATAAAGATAATTTCACAATTGAAAGCATAAACAATGTCTTTTTATTAAATAAAAAAATTGTTAGTTTGTATTCTACTGTTAAAATAGATTCTGTTAAATTTATAGAATCTATAAAAACCAGACAAAGAGACAGAGAGATTGAAATATCTGTAATTCACTAGTTTTACTGATAGTTCTTACTTCTTACTTCTTACTTTCAAAGGCACAGAGGCACAAAGATTCAAAGATTCAAAGATTAAAAAATTGAAAGATACGGCAAGGAAGTGTATATTTTCGCTTTCTTTACTTTTAACTTTTGACTTTCTAGCTGATATTATTATAGTTACAAAGTTTTTCAGAGGAGTACTCATGAGCGCGGGTTGCGCTCTACACTATTTGGTTCTTGGGTTATTGCGCTCTACACAAAGTATGAAAAACTAAAGATGATATGAAAAGAGTCGTGAGTCGCGAGTCGCAAGTCGTGAGTCAAAACAGGACTCAAGACTCAAGACTTTTCAGCAGGCTCTGGGCTTTTGTCTCCAGCCGGCTATAGTCCGTAGCCTGTAGCCTGT
>JBFMHD010000060.1:0-13851 GCA_040752395.1 Candidatus Hydrogenedentota bacterium | reverse complement strand
AGAAGCAAGAAGCAAGAAGCAAGATAACGGAAAGAAAGATAACGAAAGAAGCAAGAAGCAAGAAGCAAGCTTAAAAACTTGAGGATCGGGAGAATATTTTCATTATTTATATAACTCTGGAGAGACTGTCTTCCATCGTTTATGAAACCAGAAATACTGGTCAGGATACCTGTTTATCATCTTTTCGAGAACTTTATTATAATTAAGAAGAATACTCTTCACAAATTCTTCCTTGGGTAGCTTAAAATCAGGCTGAATGGGTTCATCTACTATCATTTTTATTTTGTAGTCTTTAGTCCCCGGTAGCCAGTTTACAACAGCAAAGACAGGGATAACCGGTATCTTATATTTATATGACAAAACAGCGAACCCTTTTGTCATCGAGGCTTCCTTATTAAAAAAAGGTATCATCTCACCGCCGGTGCCACCATCCTGGTCGCCTACCATTACAGGTATTTTATTTTCTTTAACTGATTTAACGAGCTGTCTTAATCCATCACCCCTATTTAACACATCAACCTCTTGGGTCCATCTCAGCTTATCAAGTTTAGAAGCGACATAGCTGTTTTTCTGTCTTTTTACTAAAATAGTTACGGGCAGTCCTCTGATGTTTAAATATAAACCGCCTATCTCCCAGACTCCAATGTGACCTGTAACAATTATCAATGAATTATTTCCAGAATAAATCCTTTCAATCTTTTCTACTTCAGTACCGTCAACGATTTCAGGTAGTAACTCGGGATTAAGGCTTAAATATGCGAATTGAGAGAAAAACAAAGCAAAATGTTTATAAGTATCTCTTAAAATATTTTTTTTTAACTTATTATCTTTATCTGGAAATACTTTATTAATATTTTTAACAGCAACGTTTTTCCTTAGAGGAAGTATAATATAAAATAGATTACCTAGAAAAGATGATACTTTTATCCTATAATTATCTGGTAATCTTGAAAATATATAGCAAAGGATAAAAAAAGGAATGTATTCAATTACAAACTTCAATCTTTCGAAAAATTTCATCTATCAACTCATCAGCTTTAATTTTAATTTTCAAAGTATATAATTCATCTTCTAAAATTTTAAGTTTTATAAAATCCTTTTCTGTAGTTATAATACTATACCCTTTTTGTATAATCTCTTTTAACATTTGTAAATCTTTATCAGTATAGTCTGCATGGTCTTCTCTAATCCATGTGTTGGCAATGCTTATTTTCATAGCCTGAATTATTTTCAAAAAATAATCAGGGTTCCCAATACCGCATAAGACATACACTGGTTCTTTGATATTATCAACTTTAACCCCGCTTCTATAAACCCCATCAATTTTATAATCTATTATATAAATTTTTTTATTACTTATATCTTCCCATTCTTTAAGATATTTTTTTTCTTCGTACCCCCTTCTTACTCCTGCGATATAGTTAGCTCTCGAGAGGCAGGCTAAAGGTTCGCGTAAATCACCTGCTGGAAAAATATTTAATTGCGAAGGGTCTTTATGTAAATCTATAAGAACAATATCTATATCTCTATGTAATGCATAATGCTGAAATCCATCATCAAGTATTAAAAGATTAATATCAAAACTATCTATAAGTAGTTCCCCGGCTTTAAATCTATCAGGATAAACACCAACTGGAAGACCGGTTTCTGAATATATAAGAAGAGGTTCGTCACCTGTTTCTTTAACATCTAAAGAATAATCTTTGTAAACAATTATCGGCTCTGTTTTTCTATGACTTTTATAACCCCTTGATAAAATACCTGATTTATATCTCTGTTTTAATCTATTACTCAACTCAATTACAAATGGTGTCTTTCCCGTGCCACCAAGCGTAATATCCCCTATACTAATCACTATGGAGTTCAGTTTTTTCTTTTTAGTCATATTTTTATGTAAACTATTAATAAAAGTATAAAAAATCGATAGAATTTTAAAAAATAGATAGATTATACCCTTTTTGCTATCTATTATTTTATACCACCACTTGATTATTTTTTCTTTCATTGTTGTATTTTATCTGTCAGCTCTAACATAATTTTTTCAAGTTTTAATCTGTATTCTTCTATCTTTTGTTCATCGTTAAATATTTGCGGGACATAAAATGGTTTATCAACTTTATATTTTATTTTTGCGAAGGGTAATGGTAGAATAAAGTTATCCCACGAGTTAAAAACTATTGATGGTTTTGCAGAGTAAGTTATGGGAAGTATAGGTATCTGTTTGTAGGAAGCAAGCCAGATAATCCCCTGTTTAACAATAAATTTTGGTCCAAGGGGTCCATCAACAGTAAACCCTATTTTTCGATTATTATCAACAGCAGAAATCATAGATAACGCGGCTTCGGTTCCACCTTTTCTTGCAGAACCCGTACAGGAGCCATAACCTAAAAATGATACAATCTTTGATATTATCTCACCGTCTTTACTGTTACTGACAAGAATATCTATGTTAGAATTCCTGTGATAGAATATTGGAAAAATAATTTGTGAATGAAAAAGCGAAAATATCAGAGGTTTATTTTCTTTTAACAATTTTTCTGCTTCATCATCTATTTCAACACATTTTCTTGCTGAGAAACCAAGAAATCTGATTATCATACTGCCAATTAAACCATAAATCCATAATAGCAATTTTGTATCTCCTCTGAAAAACTTTGTAACTCTAATGATATCAAGTAGAAGCAAGAAGTGGGAAGTATCAGCTGTCATCAAACTATAATTCATAAAATCTTTTATATCTCGGACAGGTATCAAGCAATGTTTTGTGGTCTCCGCGGTCAACAATTGTTGCAGTGTGTTTATTTGAATCTATGTAATCAAGAATAATTATTTCATCAGAGTTTGTAATTGTAGATAATCTATGAGCTATAACGAGTGTAGTTCTTCCTTTCATAAGATTGCATATAGCTTCTTGAACAAGTTTTTCACTTTCAGTATCAAGTGCGCTTGTAGCTTCATCAAGTATTAAAATTTCAGGGTTTCTTAAAATAGCCCTTGCTATAGCGATTCTCTGTCTCTCACCACCAGAGAGTTTCATCCCGCGATCACCAATCTCTGTATTATAGGAATCAGGCAAGGATATAATAAAGTTGTGTGCATTAGCCATCTGTGCTGCAGAAATCACATCTTCTTCTTTTGGTTTATGGTCCAATCCGTAGAGTATATTATTATAAACATTATCATTAAATAAAACTACCTCTTGAGTAACTATACCCATAATACTACGTAAAGTCTTAAGTCCCACATCCCTTATATCCACATTGTCAATTAATATACATCCTTGTTTCACATCGTAAAATCTTGGTAATAACGAGACAAGAGTTGTTTTTCCGCAGCCGCTTGGACCGACCACAGCCAGAATTTTACCTTTTTCTAAATCTATATTTATATCCTTTAATACAAGTGAATCATTATAACCGAATGAGACGTTTTGATATATTATTCTTTTCTGAAAAGATAGTTTAGAGAGCGGATTAGTCTTTTCTACTACTTTAGGTCTCGAATTTAAGATGTCCATAACTCTGGAAACAGAAGCCATTGCTTGCTGTACTAAATTATTAATCTGTAAAAACGCTTTGGCAGGCCGGTAAGAACTTAATAAAGCAAATATAAAAACAAACAAATCACCTGCGGATAATTTTTTCTGTACTACTATAAAATACCCTCCAGCCCACAATAATAAAGCAGCAATCATTCCACCGATGAATTCCATCAAATAAGGGGACATAACAGAGATGCGAACAAGTCTCATTATAGTATCAAATATTTTTCTTGATTCTCTTCTGAATTTATCGCTCTCGTAGATTTCAGTTGAAAATGCTTTAATTATTCTTATATTACTTACTGCTTCTTGAACTATTACAGTCAAATCACTGAGCCTTGCCTGACCTGTTAACATTAATTTTCTACATTTTTTCCCTGTGTAATAAATAAGAAATCCTATAAGCGGAACACCTATCAAAGTAATAAGAGTAAGTTTCCACGAAATATAAAACAAAATTCCCAAAAAGAATATCACCTCAATAGGTTTACCAACCATATCTATCAAAGCATTTGATATGGCGTTCTGAATTATAAGCATATCGTTTGTCAGTCTTGATATTAAGTCCCCGGTTTTTTTCGATTCATAATAATCCAGTGATAAAGACATTAAATGTCTAAAGACATCATTTCTTAAATCAAAAGAAGCTTCCTGTCCTGCACGGATCATAAAATATGTCTGGCCGTAACCTGTAAAGCCTCTCAGGATAAAAACTATAACAAGTGTTATGCATAGAATGTTTAATAGATATAAAGGCGAGCCAGAAATCACATAATTTATTACAGGTAAGGTAATATTCACGGTTATATCCGTTGGGGTTAAAATTTTATCTATTAATGGTTTTAAGGAAATTATAGAGATCGAACTGAAAACCGCATACATTATCATACATAATACTGATAAAGCCAATCTGCCGATATAAGGCTTCCAGTATTTAAGTAATCGCAAATACAACCTCATGTAAAATTTCCTATCCTAACAAACCATAAATTTCATTTGCTACAATTTTTGAAGTAGGTAACTCTCTAATCAATTCTTTTAATCTTTTAAATATCTCTTTATTACAAATAATATTATCTAAATTTTTATTAAGTTCTTCAATATTAAAATTTTGCTGTATCAATTCTTTATATATTATATCTTTTTCGTTAGCAAAATATAATATTAAATTTGGCAAAGAAATGTAGGGTAGTTTTGCAATTTTTTTTGCGAGATAATAGTTTAATAAAGAAGTTTTATAAAAAGAGAGACCTGGTTTCTCAAGCAATGCAGATTCTAAAGACACAGTGCCGCTTGAGCATAAAACCTTTTCACTATTAGATATTAGATTGTAAACATTGTCATAACTGACGATTAAATTTTCTATTTTTTTTAATTCTTCTATATCTTTAATTACCTTATGAATATCTTTTAACGTTTCGGCTATGGATATAACGAAATTTTTATCTTTTCTATTTCTGATAAAGTTTTTAATTATCGGTATATGATATAGCCATTCTGATAATCTGCTTCCTGGTAATATGGCGATATCATTTTTCTCTTTAGAGTTCTCTATTTCTTGCTTTTTCTGGAGAAATTTTTTTATCTTCATAAAGAGAGGATTTCCAACATATTTAGCCTCTATTTTTTCGTCTTTATATAATTTCTCTTCAAAAGGGAATATAAAGAGCACCTTTTTAACGCACCTTTTTATTGTCTTTATTCTTTTATAATACCACGCCCAAACCTGAGGCGGTATAAAATAAATTACCGGTATATTTAATTCATAACAATATTCAGCTAATCTTAAATTAAATCCGGGATTATCAACAAGAACAACGAGAGCGGGTTTATTTTTAAATATAAATCTCTTAACCATTTTATCAAGATAATAAAAATAAGGTAAATTAAAAAAAGCCTCGATAAATCCTACGGTTGCATGTCCCACCGTATACTCAAGAATCTCAGCGCCACTCTCTTTCATTTTATCTCCGCCAACAGCAAAAATTTTTAAATCTTTATCTATTTTAAAAAGCTCTGTTATTATTTCAGAGGTATGTAAATCAGAAGAGAAGTCTCCGACAGAAAAAAATAATCTTTTAGTCATCTATTTGTTTTTATACACGATAAAATTTTCAAAGCAAGATGTAAAACATCTCTACCTTCCTCACCCGATACTTCTGTTTTTTTTCTTTTTCGGACAGCATAAATAAAATTTTCAAGTTCTAATCTTAGCGGTTCATTTTTTTGAACTGGTACCGATATAACCTCAATATCTTGCTGTGCTGGTATTCCACACTTCTTCATCTTCGCTGGAAACTTAAATCTATACAGGGTCTGATTCTTGTAATCTAATGAGAAATAGCTATCTTTTTCGAAAATTCTCAGTCTTCTTTGAACTTCCCATGAGATTCTGCTCGCCGTAATATTAGCGATACACCCATTCTCAAATTCCAGTCTAACATTAGCTATGTCTTCTTTATCAGTAAGTACTTTAGCTCCGTAAGCCTGAATTTTTTTTATTTCACTTTTTACAAGATATAAAACTATATCAAGGTCATGTATCATTATATCAAGAACAACGCCGACATCAATAGCTCTCTGTGGGAAGGAACTCAATCTATGTATCTCAATAAACAACGGATTTTTTACATATTTTTTCAGTTCTAAAACAGCACCATTAAACCTCTCGACATGGCCCACCTGAAGAATGCATCCATTTTTTTCTGCGGTTTTAACAAGATTACTTGCCTGCTCAAGATTATTAGTAATAGGCTTTTCTACTAAAACATCTATCCTGTTTTTCAAAAAATATGATGCGACCTCAAAATGGGACTCAGTTGGTATAGCTACAGAGACAGCATCTATATTTTTTAATTCTCTATAATCCCTGACAAATTTTGCATTATACTGTTTTGCAATACTTTCTCCTCGTTTCTTATCAATATCTACAATGGTCTCTAAATCTACTCCTTTAATACTTGATAGGATTCTTGCATGATGCTGACCTAAATAACCCACACCTATAACACCAACTTTTATTTTATCCTTCATACTATCTTAAGTTTTTCTCCATCTTCTGATATAATAACGTAGAAACATCATCAGGTAAATTATTGCTTATAAGATAATTAAGATTTTTAGAATAAAACTCCATTTCTTTAGAATCCTGCGATGACATTTTAATAGCTTCCCACATAAGTTTTAGCGCTTCTTTTTTGTTATTCATCATAAAATATGTGATACTCATATTATTCACAAGATACGGCGTTTTAGGAATAGTTGATATGATTATTCGATAGTAATCAAGCGCTGTTTTATAATCTTTAAAAAGAAAGGCTGTATTTCCACAAATAAGAGCGAGGTCTAAATCACCTTTCCTTTTCTCGTAAAGTCTCTTAAAATAAACAAAAGCATTATTATAATCTTTTAATTGATAATAAGAATAAGCTATATTATATAAAACTATATCGTCATCCTCGGGATGAAGCCCTAATTTGATAGTTTTCAAATATTCTTTTATAGCTGATTCGTAATCATTTGTTTCATAAAAATAAATTTGAGCGAGATTATAATGAACTTTATGATATAAAGGATTAATCCTTATGCAGGTATTAAAATCTTCAAGTGCTCTTACAGGGTCATTCAATTTATAATAATATATCTCTCCACGTAAATTATAACTCAAATAATGATGCGGCGCTAATCTTATAGCATTATTTACAAGATTTATAGCCTCTTTGCTTTTCCCCTGACCTGTGTAAATAAGCGCTAAATTATAGATACTCTTTATGGATTCTGGTTTAAGTTCAAGTACCCTGCTAAAAACATTAATAGCTGTTTTATAATTTTCAGAATTAGCAAGTATCTCACCTAAATCTTCTAATTCCTGAATTTCTTCTACTTCTTTATAATCAAGTCCGATCATTAAATCGTAAATCCTTTTCAGTCTATCCCATTCACCCCTGGTTTTATATATTTTATAAAGGTAATATAGACTACCGAAATCATTTGTTCTTAAAGCTATAACATCATTAAATGCTTCCTCTGCTTTTAATAAATTGCCATCCATATACATAAGAATACCAAACAATTTTCTTGCTTCAATATTAGCAGGATCAGTTGCAATGACCTCCTCTAATTTTTTTCTTGCTTCAGTATAATTCTTTTTTCTATATGCGACTTTAGCTAAAACAAAAAGAGTTTTCCCTTCTATTAGACTACCCTGTTCCTCAATGGCTTTATTTAAATATTTTTCAGCAAGGTCTATCAAATCATTATCAAGGGCTTTTAAACCAAAATTCGTATAAATGGTCTGCCTATCAGCACCTAAAGAAACTGTGTTGGCTAAATATCCATCAAGTTTATCATACTCTTTATTTTTTAAGGCTAATTCAGCAGAATTAAGATTTTTCTCTATTCTTGCGCGTTTAGAAAATTGTTGGTTATAAACGATACCCCACGCTACTACGGCAATCATTCCTAAAACAAAAGCAGCATAATAATAGGGACGTTTACCATATTTGATGTCCCAATAATATTTTTCTATTCTACTCCTTACTGTAAAATCTCGTTCAACGTAAACTTTGAATTTTTCAAGCGGGGTTCTTTCTTTCTTAACTGCAGGTTCAATCTCAGACATCTTTAAGGCTTCATCAAATGAGAGCCCTTTGCCTTCTTGTAAAAACGAAGCTACACTTTTAAAATCATCGTCAGCAGGCATAAATAACTCCTGTCTTTTTTCTTCTTCTTTCTTGACCCTACTTTTATCTTTTAATAATATGTTTTTTATTGTAGGAAGGTCAATTGTTTTTATGATACCCCGTGGCTAATTCCTCAGTTATAGGTAGTAAGTATCTTTGTAATCATTAGTATTGGGTCTATCTTATTCTTTCTTGGGTATTAAATGTTAAGGGTCAACTCAGTTACCAAATTTCTCATAACAAATAGAGTTCTTAACGCGTTGTCTTTTAATTTAAATAAGGGTAGTTTAAATGTTGTTGTTGGTCCAAATGGTGCAGGTAAAACTACTCTCTTGCGTTTACTTACAGGTCTATATGTTCCTGATTCTGGGGCTATATATTTAAATGAAGAGATTCTAAGCTATGATAACGCTTTTCGGCGAACCATAGGCTTCTTAAGTGAATTTTCTTCATATTATGACAGGTTCACTTTAAGTGAGTATCTTGACATCTTTTTATCAATATATTCAAAGAGAGACAAAGAGCATCTTTCTTTTCGTGAATATCTCTTAGATAAAACTTCTTTAACTGAATACAAAAACGCACAGCTTGGCAGTTTCTCAAAAGGTATGTCACAGAAAGTCTCAATTATACGGGTTTTACAGCATAAACCCCTTTTTCTTTTTCTTGATGAGCCCACAAGCACACTTGATCCTGAAAGTGCTGTCTGTATCCGTGATTTAATTAGAGATGTTAGCAGGGATTGTTATGTGCTTGTTGCAAGTCATAATCTTGATGAGATATTTCATCTCGCTGATGAATTGGTTTTAATTAAATCAGGTAAAAAAATATTTCAGGGCACAAAACAGGAATTCCTTTATTTATTAAAAAATAACATACATTATAGTTTTGAATTTTCAGATTATATAAAAAATTATTTTATAAAAAATTATCACAATGAGATCCCTGATATTCTAAAAAAATATTACAAAGAAGATATTTTCCCAGTGGGTATAGAACCGGCAAGAAAAGATTTACTTAAAAACTTCTTTAAATTCACGACACCTTAGGCGACATTCTTTTGAATGTCGAATTGAGAATTGAAGATTGGAAATTGTAAATTGTAAAATGTAAAATGAATGAAGAAAGCATAAGATGATAAGTTGGCTTCAGGATACAGACTACAGGCTCCAGCTGGCTGTAGCCCGTAGCCTGAAGCCAGAAGAGCCCGAAGTCCGAAGCCTGATTATTATAGTTAGATATGTTAAACAGAGTTATTATTTATAAAGAGTTGAAAGAATTTTTCAGCGATATAAGATTAAGTCTGCCCTCAATACTGATGTGTATATTCGTTCCCTGTTTGGCAGTAACATTTATTAATATACTTTTTGTTTTATTCACAGAGCCTGTTTATGAGATACCACTTAAAAAACTTTATTACCTTTGTTTTTTGTTTGTATCGAGTTTCCCGCTCTCATTAACTATCCCGATTGCACTTGAAAGTTTCGTAGGCGAAAAAGAAAGAAAGACTTTTGAGATACTTTTATCTCTGCCTGTATCAGAAAAAGAACTTTATATCTCAAAACTCTTCTCAGCATTCATTATACCTGCAACACTGGGTTTATGCTCTCTTTTGCTATTCTATGTTTTAACATTGTTTTATAATTTAAGCCTGCCGTATCAGCCTTATATTCTTCTTATTTTTACACTTTTATTAATCAAATCCGTTCTTCTTGTCTCTTCATCGTGTATTATTTCAATCGGTACATCAACCATAAGAGCAGCAAACGTTGCAAGCAGCCTTGTTATTTTACCCGGAACCCTGCTTCTCGGACTTGAAAGCTATCTATTATATACAGGTAGATTAAAATTGCTTGCCTGTTATATAATATCTATTTTTTTGTATGCCCTTTTATTTATATGTCTTGGTCTAAAAACATTTAATCGTGAAGACCAGATTATTTTCAAAAATGAGCTTAGTTTTTTAAAGAATTTATTCCTAAAAAATATTTCTATAAAAAATATCTCGAAATCTTCAATCTCTATTGTTCTAATCTCATCTATAATAGGCTTTGTAGGAACAATCGCATATCTGTATCTTAACGATATAACCCCTGATATTTTATCCTATAGCAGCTCTATTAGTAAAATCAATATATTTTATGCGATCCTGAAACATAATATCAGAGCTTTTATTGCGCTTGGAATCCTGTCTTTAATAAGTTTTGGTGTTATACCCTGTGTTTCATCCTTCTTTACAGGTGTTATCACAGGGATATTAATATTTTCTACACTTAATAATACTCAAACAAATTTATTAACAGTCTCTGTTTTCATACCCTTGTTCCCTAAAAATATTCTGTTTCTCATTGTAGAGATCCCGCTATTTATATTTTTAATGATACTATCAACCGAAACAGGTTTAAAAGTATTTTCAGATAAAAATCCTGGTTTTCTAAATGCTGGTATCCCGTTACTTAAACGTTACTATCTTTATTTAATTATACTCTTCCCTTTATTGATTATTTCAGCTTTTCTTGAGACATATTTTCTTTAAGAGTAGTAGCAAATAATTATTCGCCACTACATCAACAATGATGATGTGGTATTAATCAGCAAGTAGTGAGGTTATGGCGGTAACACCATAAATATCAGAAACACTGCAACCTCGTGATAAATCATTCACAGGTTTTGATAGCCCCTGCAAAATTGGTCCCAGTGCTTTTGCCCCACCCATACGTTCAACAAGTTTGTAACAGATATTAGCTGCATCGAGGTCAGGGAATATTAAGATATTCGCTTTACCTGCAAATTTACTTTCCGGTGCTTTTCGTTTGCCGACATCAGGTACTATAGCTGCATCTCCCTGTAGTTCACCATCAGCTGGTATCTCTGGATATTTACTTTTAAAAATCTCATAAGCTTTTTTAACTTTATCTACGTGCTCGTGTTCTGCACTCCCTTTTGTTGAGAATGATAAAAAAGCTATAACAGCGTCACCGCCGATAAGTTTATTATATAACCCATAACTTGCTATTGCGATATCAGACAATTGTTCAGGGTCAGGATTTGGTATAACGCCAGCATCAGCAAATATATAGACATTACCATAGTGACAATTAGGTGTTTCCATTATAAAACAGCTTGACACAGCCTTTACTCCTTCACGTGGTTTAACTATGGTCACAGCTGCTTTTACCACATCACCAGTTGTTGTAACACTCCCTGTAACAATCCCATCACCCCGACCGCTCCTTAAAAGTAAATTGGCATAAATTAACGATGTTTTACTTAAATTAACAGCTTCATCTTCTGTCATCCCTTTATGCTTTCTTAAGTGATATAATTCCTGTGCGAGTTTGTTAAAATCACTATCATTTTGTGGTTCAATAATTTCATAGCCTTTCAATGATACATCATTATCTTTACAGGCTTTTTCAATACTATTTTTTTCTCCTACTAAAATCGCCTGTTCAATGACCCCATCATCCATAGCTTTTCTTGATGCCTTTAATATGCGTGGTTCATTACTTTCAGAATAAATTATTCTTTTCTTGTCTTTCTTTGCTTTACTCAGTATATCGTCCAAGACTCCCATCTCTTCTTTCTCCTATTAACAATCTTCTTTTTTTAGCAAGCGCATTTTTAACATTTTTACTTACAAACTCATCTATATTACCACCAAATGAAGCCACCTCTTTTACAAGGCTTGAACTGATATACGAATATTTCTCATCAGTAAAAATAAAGACAGTTTCAAGTTGTGGATATAATTTTTTATTCATCAGAGTCATCTGGAACTCTGCTTCAAAATCAGAAACAAATCTCAACCCTCTTATTACTACATTACATCCTTTTTTTCTTACAAAATCTACAAGTAAACCATTGAAACTGCAAACACTTACATTTTTTAAAGATTTAACCTCTTTCTTTATCAAGGAAACCCTTTCTTCTAAAGAAAACAAAGCGTTCTTCGCTGGATTTTCGACAACACCGATTACTAAACTACCAAATATCCTGCTTGCTCTGTAAATTATATCGAGGTGTCCCAATGTTGGCGGATCAAAACTTCCAGGATATATAGCTTTACTCAAGTTAATCATCTCCAATTAAAAGTAATGGTATCTCTCTTGACCTATTCAGTCAAGATATTTGTATCATGGTTCTGTAATTTAGACACTGGTTTTCAAAAGACAAATAAATTTGCACCGTCCCGGTTTTCGCCGTTTTTCTGATACTTCGACTAATTATGACCAACAAAAAGGCTTTCAATGTGATACAGTCTGCTTTTCACGCGTGTTGAATCCACTGATATAGCTATGATAGATATGTTTTGATCAAAAATTCGTCTCTTTCTCAGAGGAAATAAGAATTTTTCTTGGTCTTGCGCCATCAGCTGGGCCTATAAGCCCCCTTGCTTCCATTATATCAACTAACCTTGCAGCCCGATTATACCCTATCCGCAATCTACGTTGTATAAGCGAGGTAGATGCATAACCTGCCTGTTTACAGAGAGCAAACGCATCCTCAAATAATTCTTCATCATCACCTAAATCATCATCTAAGACAACGTTCTCATTTGGGTCTGTAAGTTTTGAAACAAATATATCCTCTGTGGTTTGACCGAACCCCTGGTCAGTTATAAAATCTATAATACGTTGCACTTCCTGTGGCGAGATGTATGCGCCCTGAATTCTTATAGCTTGTGGTCTATCGCCTGCAAGATACAGCATATCACCTAGCCCCAGAAGCTTATCAGCGCCATCTCTATCAAGTATTGTTCTTGAATCAACTTTTGATAATACAGAGAATGCTATTCTATAAGGCAGATTTGCTTTAATCACACCTGTGACAACATCGACACTCGGTCTCTGTGTAGCAAGCACAAGATGGATGCCGACAGCACGTGCCATCTGCGAGAGTCTCATCACAGCATCTTCACAATCTTTGCTCGACACAACCATTAAATCAGCGAGTTCGTCAACAATAACAACTATATATGGTAGTTTTGAGCGTACATCCAGCTCCGTACCATCAATTCGTCTAATTGTTTTTGGTTTCTCCATTAAATTATAACTTCTTATATCTCGTGCACCGACCTCAGCAAAAAGTCTGTATCTACTATCCATTTCATTAACCGCCCATTTTAATGCGCGGGCTGCTTTACGCGGGTCAGTTACTACTGGATGCACAAGATGCGGTATCCCATTATAAATTTTAAGTTCAACCATCTTAGGATCAATCAACACCATCTTCACCTCATCCGGTCGCGCACGATATAGTATAGACATTATTATAGTATGAATACATACACTCTTACCGCTACCAGTTGCACCGGCTATTAATAAATGCGGCATCTGTTCTAAATTTGCATACTGTGGTATCCCATTTATACTTTTTCCCAGGGTAAAAAATAATTTACCCTCATTCTTTCTGAACTCATCTTTATCAATAAGCTCTCTTAAATTTACCGTAATTTTTTCTTTATTGGGTATCTCTATACCAATAGCGGTTTTACCAGGGATAGGCGCTTCAATCCTAACACTCGAGCAAGCCATAGCATAAGCAATCTCGCCTGAGCGTGCAGTGAGGTTGCTTAATTTTGTTCCTGGTGTTACCTGTACTTCGAATTGTGTTACTGTTGGTCCT
>JBFMHD010000006.1:0-31001 GCA_040752395.1 Candidatus Hydrogenedentota bacterium | reverse complement strand
AAGGCAATACCCTCATTTAAGAATAAGGCAAGTTGTGAACGTATTCTTTTTGCTATTTTTAACTATTATAATGTTAAATGGAAGAAGTGCCCAGATAAACTTTTTGCACTAAATATTTGACATTATGGCGTTTTTGCACTAAATATTTGACATTATGCACCGTTCAATATCCCATAGATATCCCTACTACTATAAACCCAATTTTTAATACGATGAGAAAATTAATTATCTCATTAGTGAATACCGCTGGATTATTTATAATTACATCCAGATTACTTTGTGCTGAACCGATAAAGGTAGATTTCTTGTATTATGATTCTTATTCTAAATCTGTTCATCTTGCAGGAAATTTTAATGAGTGGTCGCATACTGAAACCCTATTCAGAAAAATTGATAATTTTACGTGGGTTTGTACAATCGCTCTTAACCCCGGGAAATATGAGTATAAATTTGTACTTGATAAAAATATCAGGATTAGCGACCCACAGAACCCACGGATTACAGTGAGTGGAAACTCTAAATTAATATTAAATTCTAAAGAAGATGTTAAAAAGAACTTTTCAGTAAAGATACAACCATTTACTTTCCAGATACAGGATAAAAATTATTCTAAAATTTCTGTTTTAGGTGAATTTTCCAGATGGGATTCAGATGGTTATAGACTTAAACTTGATAAAACATCTAAAATATGGACTGCTACTTATGCAATACAACCCATTGCCTCTGATATATTTTTAGTCGGCTGTGATAAAATAGATATAAAAAGAGACCCGACAAAATGTTTCATATATCCATACGATAAAGATAAATGCCACATTGAAATTGAATCCCCACAGAATTATATAATTGTCGATAAAGATGCTATTAGTATCTCTGCTAAACTTATTAAACACGAAAAAACTAAAAGCATAAATTATGATGAGTTCTCTATTGAGAGTTATCTGAATAATGAATTAATACCAGCAGGGTTTGATAGACAGAATGGCAGAATCGATATTGAGGTTAGAACCCTTGCTTGCGGGTTAAATACAGTATCAATTTATGCAAAACATAAATTTTATAAAACAATACCTGCATTTTTTTATTTGATATATAAAGAATCAGACAGGATTTATGAAAAACGTTATACACCTGTTAAAAAAGACAAAATTGACAATAATTATTCTTATAAAGACGCAATTATTTATCAGATTATGGTTTCGAGGTTTTATGATTCTGATGAAGATGGCGTTGGTGATTTACAAGGTATTATAGAAAAAATAGGGTATTTAAAAGAACTCGGCATAAACTGGGTCTATACTCTGCCGATTTTTAAATCACCAACTCAACACGGATACCATACAACAGATTATTATACTATAGATGATAAATTTGGCTGTATCGAGGATTTTAAACGATATATTTCAGAATGTCATAAGAATGGTATAAAAGTTATGCTTGATTATGTTTTCAACCATTCTTCAGCTGACCATCCGTTATTTATTTTAGCCTGCAAAGATGATATTTCAATCTTCAGAAGCTGGTATAAATGGATTGATAATTGTACCTGGGAAGGTTTTGGTGGTAAAAATACTAATATGCCTGCATGGAATTTTAATAATTCTCTGGTTAGACAATATGCGATTGATGTAGCACTCTACTGGCAGAACCTCGGGGTTGACGGATATAGATGCGATGTGGCTCATAGTGTGCCAGATGATTTCTGGTATGAGTGGGCTCTGGCACTTAAAACCCAAAACAAAAATATTTTACTACTCCCTGAATTTAATGAACCATATTTTGATATGTATTATGATGATAGCGTGTTAAAGGTTCTTGATGTGGTAAAAGGAGAGGATGTAAACTTGCTTGATCTACTTTTAATTGAGAAAGATAAAGAAAAGAAAATACCTATGAGATTTCTATCGTATCATGATCTTGATAGATTCCAGACCGTAGTTAATGGTGATATAAGACTTAATAAACTTTGTTTCTCAGTATTGATGACAGTTCCCGGAGTACCTTTAATATATTACGGTGAAGAATTCGGGATGACTGGTAAGATGAGAGGTGATACAAATAGACAGTTTATGGATTGGGATTTTGGGAATTGTGATTTGTATGAATATTATAAGAGATTAATTAATCTAAGAAAAGATTATATCGCTTTAAGACGAGGAAGTATCAGGAAACTTAAGATAGTTGAAGGGACAAGGGTTTATTCCTATGCACGAGAATATCGTAACCAGAAGATTGTTGTTGTATTGAATCTTGGTGTTCTTGATAAAATCGTAACTATTGATCTCGGTTATAAGATAAATTTATTGAGAAGTCTTATATCAGACGATAATAATTTTACTATTACGGATACAAGAATAAAATTAAAACTTAAACCTTATCAGGCGAGAATATTTTTTATAAAGTGAAACTTAAATTAGATACCTTGACTTTATATAAAATCGGTTGTATTGTTAATTATATTAGAATAATGGTATTATAATCAATGGAGAAGATTAAAAGATGGTTCATTCGTAAAAAAGTTGGTAAAACAGCCTTGGAATAATAGTATAATTACAATAATATAAAGAAAAAAGTCATCTATAAGCAGTAATCAGGTTAAACCAACCTATGTTTTTGGTTAAAGTACCTTCTGCTTCCCATTTAAGACATTTTATAAAAAAGTCATAGGTATCAGGATATTTACTGAAATCCGTTTCTTTAATCTTGTATTCGGGTAAAGTTGTAGTGTACAAAGGTACAAAATTTTGTACTTTAACATTTTTAAAATTCCTGAACAGTTCATAACATTGTTTTGCGGTATAAACCCCGATATAGGGACAGTGTTTACCTTCAGGATGGGTAGATTCCGTACTCTCGGCAATAATCCAGTTTAAGTCATACTTTTCATCCATTTTCAGTCTTATACATTTTTGATAAATTATCCAATAATGATAAAACATAGAATCCTTGTTATACACCATAACTTTTGTTATCCCGCCTGGTTTCAAAACACGATATATTTCTTTTATAGCATCCTGAATATTGGGAAGACAAAGCAGCACACCGTGTGAATATACAGCATCGAAAATATTGTCCGGGAAATCGAGATGTAGTGCATTAACTATTTTTATTTCGTCGTATTTTAAACCATAAACCTCAAACCTTTTCTTTGTCAATCTTATGGCTCTTTCAGTCAGATCAATAGCAGTAACTCTCGCACCGGCTTTAGCAAAGGAGACAGCATCTGTCCCAGTACCGCATCCTATCTCAAGAAGTTTTTTCCCTTTAAAAGAGTTAAAATCTACTTCATCAAACAAATCTTTGTAAACCGAATATCTGTGTTCCGCGATCTGGTCAAAAAACTCTCTGGTTCCTTCGGGAGCAGTGGTGACCTGTGGACCAGGCAAATTATTTTCCCAATAATCCTTCATTTGGGCAAAAAATTCGTCCATAAACTCCCCCTTTCAATAAACCGGAAATAATTTTTTCGTAATCTTTATATTGGGGTTGTTCTGAAGATTATATCTTACGTCATTATAATCATCTTTTTGCAAAAATAATTCATTCCAGATTTTCTGGCTTCGATCACATTCTCCCAGTTTGTACAAAACACAAGCATAATTGTTTTTTATTTCAGGACGTTCTCTCTTTTTCAAAGCATTTTCGTAATATATCCTTGCTCTTATATAATCATTTATTAAATAATAGCTGTTACCAATATAAAAATCTGAGATATAAGTCTCTTTTGTCTTTAATGTAAATAATTTGTCAATAAATTCTGCATACAGTGATTTATCATAATATTCATTTATAAACAGCTTGAACAGCTCAATATCGTCAAGTATGGTCGAGGGGACGCTGTAATTATAAATCTGGTAGAAATAATAATTTATTGTATTGGAGAAAATAATTTTTCTTATCTCATTAATTATATTATCAATATCTTTTTTTGAAAACTCATTATAGTATTTACTACTTATATAGCCGCATTCATCGATAAGATTATCTATATCATTTCTGTTTATTATCTTATAATACACTGGGCTTCCAAAAAGAGGCGTGAATTTATTTAAGCCTGCATAGTATGGTTTTGTCTCACTGATTAAATCAAAGGTTAATTTTATATCGTTATATGTCTCACCCGGAAAATCGTATATGCAACTTGCGTTGACCAAAAACCCCATCTCTTTTGCTTTCATCATAATACCACGGTTTGTTTCCAGAGATAGTTGTTTATTCATTTTATCCAGGATTTTCTGTGACCCGGATTCTATGCCAAATGTTAGATGAAAGCAGCCTGCATCCTTCATCTTTTTCAAACTATCCTCATCAACGTAATCTGTGCGTAATGAACATGTCCATCTAATCTTTTTATGGAGCCGGTTTTCAATCATTAAATCGCAAATACTGTAAAGTCTGTCTTTATTTGACGTAAACATAGTATCAACAAAACTTATACATTCTACATCATACCTTGAAAGCACTGATTCCACTTCATTTAAAACATATTCTGGAGAATGCCATCTTACAGGCAAACCGATTCTATTTGATGCACAGAATTCACATCTTCCGGGACAACCGCGTGAAGTAAGTATGGTTGTTGCTTTTGATTCAACGTGCTGAACTGTGGCGTTTCTTTCCTGACAGTAAAATTCCATATCAAACAGTTCTCTTGCAGGATTGGGGAGAGAATCAATATTAATCAATTTCTCTTTTTTACCAGTAAACTTTATACCGTCACCATCTCTATAATAAAGACCCTTCACATTCTTAAAATCAATGTTTCTTACCATTTCCAGAAAAGAAGTCTCAGCCTCGTCTTCAAGGATAAAGTCAATCTCTTTTAAATAATTGAACGTATGAAGTGGTTCGACTGTTGGGTGTACGCCGCCGGCTACAATAACCACATTATTTCCAAACTTCTGGCGAATCAGTGATACGATCTGCCGGGCACTTTTCAGCTGGCAGCTCATTATGGATAACCCGATTACATCAGGCCGAAACCTCTCAATTTTTTCAACAAGTGAATAATAAATCTGTGTCTCACTACATCTTTTCCCCAAAAACGGTACCGCATCAAACACCTCTACATCCTGAGCATTTTTCAACAGATTCGATGCTATGTAGCCAATACCAAGTGGCGGACTCGAGCTGAAACCATAGTTTAACGGATTAACAAGCAGTATTTTCATAATAAATCAAGTCGTAATTTTATTAACGGTGATCCTGGTAACCTCTGTATCCTTATTTAAACACTCCCAATTGTGTAACGCATCTCTATAATCATTTTTAATAGTTAATGCATGTTTTAAGTCTCGATAAATATCTTTTTTACGATATTTTAATCTATATTTGCACACTGAGATATTATTAAATTTTTCAACCATAGTATCCGGTAATTTATCAAAATAATCCAGAGCACGTTTATAATTACCTGTCAGTGCATAAGCAACCCCCATCCTGAAAAGAAGATCACTATCATAAACAAAATAACGCATAATTCTATCCATCTCTTTAAGATACTTTATATTGTTCTTAAGAAATTTAATTTTTAGGTATTGATAGTCGCATTCTTCTACTATATTGTCCCATCCCATCTTTTTATAACAACGCTTAAGGAAACCGAAATATTTTTTATTACAAAATCCTGTGATATGGATCAAAGGTAATACAAGGTATGCAGCATACTCATAATTTTTTAAGATAAATTCTATTTTTGCTCTCTCGTAATATAATTCGAGTAATTTTCTTGCCTGCTTTAAATGATAGAACCACCACAATGTATAATTAAATACTCTAGTTGCCTGACAATATAGAGATAACGCCCTTGTATACTTTTTCAGATACAGATATTTCTTTGCGTTCTTTATTTTTTTATTAATTTTATTATATAATCTTTCAAGATATAAGGAGATATATTCTCTACAGTTAGAAATACTGATTTTCATTAACGGCTGTTTTATATAAAGTATATTATTCTTAAACATACTGTCTTTTCTAGTAAATACGACCGAACCTGGTGCCCCATTTAATTTTAATTGTTGCGAGGAGGTTATAACTCTGTCCCCCTCACACAAATAAAAATCACAATATACAATATCGTATTTATTTTTAATCAGCATATTGCGAATAATATTCGAACCCTCTTTTAGTATCACGTCATCGATGTTAACTTTTTGATAATATATTCCTTTTATTTTAGTTCTTGTTATCTGATTACGTGCGATTATAAACTCAATCTCGTTCTTTGCGAAAGAGTGGTAATAACTGCGAATCTTTTTTACTTTAGTCGGACAATTTTTATCGTCTTGAATAATCACGCTTAACAGTATCATTTTTTAAATGGCTCCATCTCGCAAATTGCATTATAGTACCGCCTGGCTGTCTTCTCTCCAGACCAGTGTTCCCAGAACCAATGTTTCGATCTCTCACCGTAATATTTTCTTAATTCTTCTGATTCTATCAGTTCAATTAATTTTCTTTTCAGGTTCTGTGGTTCACAGAGTACAAACGGCAGTACATTTGTACCGCATACTTTCTGCCAGTAAATCTGACTTTCTTCGGAAAGATATACAAGTACCGGTTTCCCGAGAGCTGTTGCTTCAATACCGCTTTGTCCCCATAAACTCATCACCCACATCTCATCATAAACGATATCAGCTGAACTAAGGCTTCTCATATTTTCCCGGTATGTTAACCCGCGGTTATAGATTAATTCGATATTTGGGTGTCTCTTTCTTAACTCAATCGCTGTTTTAAGAAATATATGCGAATTTTTTAACATCTCATTGGTGGGTGAATGAAATAGTTTGATAGACCTGCTCTCTTTACCATCTCTATTTTTGTAGTACAGTAACTCTTTGTTCAATATAGGATACGGAAGATAAACCTGTTTTACAGCGTTATTATAATGCCGAGTTTCCTCGTAAAACGCCGGTATAACATAAACATTGTGCTTTACTATAAAATCAAGCGTGGCATCAATATCCCAGATATATGGTGAGCATAAAGAATAAAAGAAAACTTTTTTACCGTGTAATTCTCTTTTAAAATCCAAATCATAAAGTCTGTAAGCAGGATGGTCCAGTCCTACTAATTCAAAAAGAAAAGCGTCAGCCCATTCAATCTTCTTTTTTATGATATCAATATTAATATCATCAATGGAGTTATAAAGATTGTATTGATATCCGTGACTTGAATAATATAAAATATCAGATTTAAAATATTGTGGATAATAATTCAAAAAGAAGTTTAATTTTGATGGGATTCCCGCTGCATCGTAAAGACATAATATTAATACATTAATTCTTTTTTTCATTTATCAGTCTTTCCACAGCATAATTATAATCGTACTCCCAGTCCATAGCCTTCCAGTCAGTGCAGCTACCACACATATTCATCCGGTCATATTTACCAGCAATCTGGTTCTTCCTCATTTCTTTATATTCTTCGGAATTCCATACGCGGTAGATAAAGACCTCCTTATTCCTCAAATCAGCAATAGCCGTTAAATTAAACCAGTCATTGACACAGTATTTTAACCATCCATTTGATGAGACTGTGATTCTTTTCCATAATTGAGGACAGGGGTATCTATCTTTCATTATTTTATGTTTCCTCGATCTATTTATGTCTACAAGCCCTTGTTGATCGAAAAATTTTCGCATAATTATTTTGTCAACTCTTTTAGCCCAATATCTTTTAAACTCCAGAATTTCTTCATTATACCCTGGTATATCAAGTGAATCAATCATACTCACCATAATTTTTGTTTTGTATTTATTTTTATTCCTGTATCTTATCAGTTTATTTATATTTTCTATCACCGTATCATAATCTCCACCGATTCTTAATTTATTATAAGTCTCCTTTCTAAATGCATTCAAACTCACTTCTACTATGTCTATTCCTGCATCTAACAACTCTTTACTTTTTTCACCGGTAAGCAGCATACCATTAGTATTTACTGTTAGAGGATAGCAACCACTATTTTTTGCGTATCTTACCATATTAATAAACTCAGGATGCATCAGTGGTTCGCCATCACTTGTAAACCTTAAAAATGAATTCTTATATTTTAGAACCTCATTAACTACTTTTTTATATATTTTAAAATCAAGGAAACATGGTTTATATCTTCTATCATTAATAATCTTCCTGTAACCGCAGTGTAAACACCGAAAATTACAGATATTGCATACTTCAACGACCACCATTTTAGGGAACCTGCTATCTTTTATTGATATATAATTGTATCTCATAATCTTTCATCATTTAACAAATTGTTTATACCATTGTGAGGTCTTAAGTATACCTTCTTCCAATTCCACGCAGGGATTAAATCTGATTACTTTTTTTGCATAAGTAATTGAAGGTATACGAAGATCGATATCGCTGTATGTTGCATCAATAAAAATTATCTTGCTTTTTGATCCAAGGAGTCTCTTTATCATTTTAGCAAGCTCATAAATAGTAATAGTATTTATAGGATTACCAAGATTAAATGATTTTCCGATTGCATCTTCATAAATTATAGAATTATAAACACCCTGTGTAAAATCATCGATGTAGCACCAAGAACGTACCTGGGAACCATCTTGTAAAATAGTTATATCATCTCCTCTTAATGCTTGTTCAATAAATATTTTTAAAGCATGTTCGCCAAATCTTCCTGGTCCAAAAATATTAAACGGCCGAATAATAACAGTTTTTAAACCAAACTCACGGTTATACGCCTGTACTAAATGTTCTCCGGCTATTTTTGATATTGCATAGCTCCAGCGTGCATCGTTACAGGTACCTATAATCGTATTATCTTCTTCTTCGGCTCTGAAAACATAACCACCAAAAATCTCACTTGTTGAGAAATAAACAAATCTTTTTATCTTTTTATAATTTTGTATAGATTTTAAAATATTTTGAGTACCAATAAAATTGACTTCCAATGTAAGACGCGGCTGCTCGATTACTTTTTTAACACCAACGATTGCCGCAGTATGAACTATAATCGTAGCATCTTTTATTGCATTCCTGACCATCTCTGGTTCTGTAATGTCACCCTCAATTACCGTAACATTTTTATGTTTGGATATTGATGAATAATTATAGCTATTTTTTTTAGTATTGATATCATACAGGATAATCTTATTATTATCAGCGAGCATTTCGGCAAATTTGCAGCCGATAAATCCGCAGCCACCAGAAATAAAAATATTTTCATTTTTAATCATCCTGCCTGACATAATCCTGCTCATTCGAAAAACTATGTAACTAAAATAATCTCAATAGAAACACGAAGCCAGATGCAAGACGCAAGAGAACGTCTCAATCCGGTTTCTCATGCTTTATTTACCACGTTACAGAACAAAATTTAATCCCGGAGTGTTAACAGAATATCTTTCTCTAACGGGATGTAGAACGCAAACCGCGCTCATGAAATCTGCTTAAAAAAATCATATGGCGCTGTATAATACCACGCAAACTCACTCTTTATATAATCCAGACCCAATATTTTTAATTTTTCTTTTTGTAGTATTTTTGTAAAATATGAATAATATACCTCGAAGGGTCCGAACTTACTTTTAAATATATACACTCCATTGTCTTTTTTATCCGAGGCTCCAAAATTCCAGTATTTAAATCCGTTCTGTTTGCATTCTTTTAAAGCTGAATCAATAGCCAGAGTGCAAGGTTGAAGGCTACCATATTCTTTTTTATAGACAACCTCTATCAGGAAAACATGTTTGCCGAAAATAAAATATACTATGCCACCGATAACTTTGTTATCAAACAAAGCAAGTTTATATTTCACCGAATCACCAAATAATTCAATATAATTTTTAAATTGAGAGATTGATTTGACGGCAAGATTTTTTCTTTCCATATTATCTTTATACACCAACCAGAATTCCTCAAGTTTTGAATCAGCAATACTATCATCAATAATAACATTCTTTCTAATTGCTCTTCTTATTCGGTTCCTTACTTCTGGTCTGTAATTCAGTTCATCTGTTTCAAGATCAGTGTACTGCGTTATACGGTCATAGACATAATCAGGGTCAATTAACTTTATATAATCATCTCTTGTTATTTCACTCATCGGGGTCTGAATAATAGTATAACTTAAAATATTATCTTTTAATATGTAATTATCAAAATAGTCTTTCACCCTATTTATTATTTTTAGTTTCATATCATCCGAGATACCCATTTTTAATATTATTCCACCGGGACTACCACTTAAAGGAAGTGAATTGATCACACTGCCACGCTCTCTTTTTCTTATCATTAGCGGGAATACAGCAACAATCTCATTCCCGTTATAAGCGGTGATAACTTTTAGTTCATCGTTTAAAACATTCTTCAGCATTTTTAGCCATTTTTCGGATTGATGTGGGGAATAGATATGAGTTTTCGTTAAAATAAATTCATTATAAAGTTTCCATCTGTTTTCAGATAAAATATCTATACTTAAATCCATAATATCCAAACTCCCATTATGAATACTATCTTTTGAGAAATCATCTAACAATAAATAAATTATCTTATATAATCTAAAATATGAGCCATCTCTTTATATGCATATGCCAGGCGTCGTTCATGGTATCGGGAATAAATATAGTCGGTCATGACTTCAAGAAATTCATAGAGAAAAATTAGATTACAGGATTGGTTCAGTGGTTCTATCTCTTTTTTGACCGAATCTTTATTAACCGAGGTACATACAATCACTACGGAATTTATTTCAATATTTCTAATATCCTTTAATGGTCTAACTATAAAACTATGATATTGCAAACCAGCTTTGTATTTATCAAAGATGCTTATGATATTCATTTCATCATTTTCTTTTAAAAATAATTTGGCAAGTTCTGAGAACCCAAGAATATATGCATCCTTGACTGAAAGATATTTCATAATTAAAAAAAACTCTTTTAATATAAACCTTAACTTCTCTATGTCTGTAAGTGCCACCGAATAATAATTCTCAAACTGGCGAGGTACGATAGCAAAATATGGCTCATAGTTACACAGTGAATCGTATTCTATTATATTGGGTTTACCTTCTCTGTCAAATATAAGTTCCTGTATTACAGACATTTTTTCAGCTTTTTTGTAAATCTCGTAGATACCAATCTTTTTCTCCAGCAAATACCGATATCCACAAGTTTTTGATATTTCATCAATATTAAAGCTTCTCAAGGATTTTATTATATATTCAGTCTCACCATTTTTTAAATTTCTTATTAGTGTTATAAAAAAATCCCTTCGTGATTCTTTCAATATTCTGTAATTTTCATAACTAAGATAACCGGTAACAGATTTTCTATTAATTTCAATATGAATGCTTATATCAAACCCCAGCATCAATATTCTTGCATCATTAGTTGTATTCCTTTTTATATAATTATATAATAGTCTGAGTGGTAATAAATCATTATTAAACATACGATAATCTTTAAAATAATGTTTGTCCTGTGACCTGATTCTAGTATAATTCTCAATTATTAAATAACTTATAAAAACAATCATAATAAAATTTATGGAAAAAAATTCGTATAAAAAAATAAACGAATTGATAATTGTCATACATAGTAGAAAAAAAGTATAATATAAAACAGTAACTTCCTGGAGATATATTATTATTAAAGCAGATATTAATCCCAATAGCATTGGTAATAATAATGTCCGGTCGCAATGGAAGAACAAAAGATTTAACATATTAGCTGCTGCAAAAATGATATATAGCCAGTAGTTAGTAAAGAACTTCTTGATTATATTTTGCAAATATTTCTTATGTATCTTACTTACTACTTTCTTGAAATCAGTGACATTATAAATCCTGATTATTTTTCTATACCAGAATCCGATATCACAAAACAACTTTACAATTGGCAGAAGAGATATAGAACTTAATATGATGGATATAACAAGAGTTATAATAAATTGTAGGTTAAAGAATATAGCCAAGTATAAAGATATAAAAAATAGATGGACAATCGGGACTATTGGTTTAAATAAGAAGTTAATTGTCAGAAAAAAGCCGCATATCCCGATAGCAATTAGTGAGTTATTTTTAATGCCAATCATTAAAAAAAGATATGCTAATAATTCTGTCCCTGTAAGGAACGTCTCATAAAAATAGTTATACCATGTGAGTTCCTGTGCTGATATTAATATAGCAAGCAGAATGCAGCCCAGCACACTTATCGTTACATTATTAGTGCATACCAGTATTATAAAGAAAACAGCTGTGAGAATAATATTGGAATACAGATATAAAAAACTTCTTAGAAAAACTTGAGGGGAATATTTTATCTTTAACCAGCCCAGTAATTTACGATATAGTAATAACAAAAAAAGTTCGCCGCTATTGTAACATTGAATATCTGTATTACGGGTTGTATAATCCGGATAAAAATATACTGCGTAAAGTATCTGGTAGGAATCATTTGTCAGTATTTGATAAAAATATTTTCTTTTACATAAATAATTAACGAAATAAATAATTGTAAGATAAAATAAAATATTTATAACATTCATCCGAATCTTTCCATAATTTTTGTTATGATTTTTTCTGCGGCGTGACCATCACCGAAAATCTCCGGCCTGTTTGCATTTGAAGGATTATGTTTATATATTGCTTCCAATATGGCTTGTTCCTCAGCATCGGTTATTCTACTCCAGCCACATTCTACCATCTCCGGAACCCATATCAGATTAATTGGAACAATAATTGGCTTGCCAAGAATATATGCTTCTCGCCTTGCGCTACCTGAATCAGTTATAATCTTGTTACACCCAGCAAGCAACCTGATAAAATCAAGAAATCCCTGCGGTGGCAGTAATACGATATTGCTGTTTTTGCTTATCTGCTCATAGAGACCATATCTTTTAAGACTATCCATTGTGCGTGGATGAACTGGAAATATTATAGTTTTATCGCTCTTTAGCAAAGCATTGATTATTTTCGTCATTCTCTCTGGCGAATCGGTGTTTTCAGCACGATGGATGGTACATAAAATATAGTTATCTCTGGTAACAACTATCTTCTTCTGCTCAATTATTTTTAGCAGGCTATCCTTTACAATATCACCAAATAAAAATACTCTATCCCTGTCATAACCTTCCCTGATTAGTGAATTATAAGCAGATTGGATATGTGGGAAAAGCAATTCTGAACAGGCATCCGTAACCCTGCGATTAATTTCCTCAGAGTTGTAAAAGTCGTTGGTACGTAGGCCAGCTTCAATATGTACCACTGGAATCCTAAGTTTTACCGAGGCAAGAGCACCGGCAAGAGATGAGTTGACGTCACCATACACAATTGTGACATCTACTCTTTCTTGCATAAGTACCTGTTCGATGAAAGCAAGCATAGTGGCTGTCTCATATCCCTGCGGGCCCTTAATTATCGAATTAATAAAATCCGGCCGTGGTATATTAAGTTCCTGAAAAAATAGTTGGGACATCTCATAATCGTAATGCTGGCCGGTATGAATCAGTATTTCCTTAATGTCTTTCTGTCGACATATTTCATTTATTGCAAATTCTTTGGTAAAATTCGGTCGCGTCCCTATAATACTCGCAATTTTCATAATTCACTCCCTGCTATTGGTCTCTGAGTTTCGGTTGAAATATATTCAACCAGTTTGATACTGATATCAAGCCCCATAACCCTCTATCAAATTCTTTTGTTTCGGTTGCCGCTGTATTCAAATATTGTCGACTGAATATATATTCTATAGCAGGCGAGTTTTTAATCATATTTCTCAAGTATTCAGTGATTCTTTTATGCCAGCAAGTGAGCGGTACAGGAAATCCAATCTTATCTTTTCTTTTAAATATCTCAGGATGCAGGTAATTCTTCATAGACTGTTTTAATATATATTTTAAAATGCCACCATTTAACTTAATTTTTGCCGGTATCTGCATAGCAAACTCTGCCAACTGATGACTCAGAAAAGGAACCCGTGACTCTACTGACCATCTCATACTCATCCTGTCCTCAACATTTAATAAAGTAGGCAACCAGGTATTTATTTCATATAATAAAACACGGTTTAATATGGTACTCTCCGCATTGCATTCTAAAAAAGGTCTGATGGCAAATCTTGTATCATATGATTTGTATTTATTATAGAGTTGCTCACTTAATACTTTCCCTGGTTCTTTTAATCTGTTGATTAAGAAAAAATATTTTTGAGCAAGATGGCAACCACACGTAGATGTGAGCATATCCATATAAAGTTGGTTATAATTCTTCAGTTGTTCAGCCGAACCCTTTAAATCCTCCATCCGCAGATCATTTTCTGAAAGTTTCACTGATGAATCGGATAGTAAGGAATGATAAAGAATGTAGTATCTAACGTAACCACCAAACATTTCATCAGCCCCCTGACCACCTAATACCACTTTAACATTCTCTGAAGCCAGTTTCGACACAAAATAGTGTGGTAAAGCACCTTCTCCTGCACCAGGCTCTTCAAGATAATAAAATAATTCTCTCAGGGTTTCAAAAAAATCATCCTCGTTTAAATCTATCTTAAACATTTCCGCACCGATATGACGAGCTGTCTTCTCTGCAAAAAAGGTGTCGTCATAAATACCTGATTCATTGCTAAAATATGCGGTAAATGTTTTGAGTCGGTCTTTAATATTCTGTTTACTTACTATGCCACTGATTATTGCAGTATCCACCCCGCCGCTCAGATGACAACCAAGCGGTACATCGCTCCTTAATTGAAGTTTGACTGAATTTTGAATTAATTTTTTTATATGTTCCCTGGCATCTGTTTCAGTGATTGATTGGTCTTCATTAACTTTTAATTGCCAGTATCTATCTTTTTTTATCAGACCCCATGACAGAGAAAGATAACATCCCGGGGTTAACCGGTTTATATTTTCCAGCAATGTTGAATCGCTTTGATAATATTGGAAGGTCAGATACTCAAGCATAATTTCATCATTTAATACAGGTTCTATACCAAGCTTAAGAAGTGCTTTTATTTCCGAAGCAAAAATAAACTGGTCTTTATCATAATAATAATAAAGTGGCTTAATACCAAAATAATCACGCACAATACGCATAACATCCTGGCTGGCATCATATAAAGCAAAAGCAAACATACCCTCAAGCAGACAAAAAGCACCGGTCCCGAACTCTTCATACAAATGTATTATAACTTCTGTATCAGTTTTAGTAGTAAACGTATGATGTTTAAGATATCTCTCTTTTAATTCGAGATAATTATATATCTCTCCGTTAAATATAATAACAATGGTCCTATCTTCATTAAATATAGGCTGATGTCCTGTCTCTAAATCAATGACACTCAGTCTTCTGTGTCCCAGCCCGATGTTACCCTTCAGATACAAACCGCAGTCATCAGGCCCACGATGAATCATTGTATCACGCATAGTGATAATCTGTTCTGGTTTTACGTTATTATGTTTGTCAAAATAATATATTCCACAAATACCGCACATATTTCAGATGCTCATTATCTTTTAATTTATACAACTTATAGAGATACCATAAATATTTTATGTGACGCAGAATTGTTTGCGTAAATTTCATTTTCGATATCCCAAACAGACGATAATTCACACTAACAGGCAGTTCCCTCACCCTGTACCCCCGTAGCAAAGCTTTGGTCATAATCTCAGTATTTGTTAAGAAATCATTGCTCTCAATTTGAAGATTGGCAATGACTTCACGTTTATATAACCTCAGACAGGCAGAATAACAGGTTAATGGTTTGCATTTATTTCGAAGAACAAACTGATATATAAGAGACATAGAATAACTTAAAATATATCTAATAAAGGGGAAATTATTCCGAACGATTTCGGGATGCCATGGCGAGCCAGCAAGTATATCCTCCTCATCTGGTTTGAATTCATATATAAAATATGGGATCAAAAAATGGTCATAATTAGTATCTGCATCAATCGTGATAATAAATTGGTATCCTTCTTCAAGAGTTTTTTTGAATCCGGTTTTTAAAGCACCTCCAAATCCACTGTTCTCAGGATAATGGATAATATCAACAAAAGAAGAATCACCGTATTTATTTACCAGCAGTTGTTGCGAATTATCTTTGCTGCCATCATTTACTATGATGAATTTTATCTGATAATCATCCTTCAATATCTTGTATACACCATCAATCCGATAAAAAAGATGAGGTAGTGTATCTTCCTCATTGTAGATTGGAATAATGACCGCAATTTTACTGTTTTTATTCATAATATCATCTGATAAATATATTTTATTTCTTTATTTATTACAAGTTTTTTAAATAAGAGATGATTAATTGTGGAAGCCATAACCTGTAACATCAAGAGACCCTCTCCTGAATATATATATCGGCAAAACTTTTCTTTTACATTATTAGATTCTTTGTGGTTTGCTCAGAAGTTAGAAGTTAGAACATCAGTTACCGGGCACAAAGATTAAATGCAGATTCCGAAATGTAAAATCCTTTCCATAATAATTTGATATGACTATGGCTATTTTATTTTTGCTTATTAAGGTAGTTCTTATAGAGGCTTATACCTGCAATAAAATTCCCGTATTTATTAAAGTGCTGGTCTATCAAAAAATATAGTGGGTAGTCATTAAATCTTAAAAGGTCGCTCTTTAAATCAAGAAATTGAACATTATTTTCTATGGCAATAGACTTTATATACTCATTCAAAAATGACAGATCAAAATCTCCAGGCTTCAGGTCATAAGTCTTCAATGTGCTTTGATAACTTTCGTCATAAATTTCCAGAATCATAGGGATATAATAGACGTATAATTCTATATCGTGTTCCCTGCATAATTCTATAATCTTAATAAGATACTCCTCGAATACCTTCAATTTTCTACTGCTGGTCTGATCCTTTTGTCTTGCGAAAAGCCCAAGATTCTTATCAGGAAGGTTGATACTAAAATATTCATAATTAAGAATAGAGTCAAAATAGTTCTTTAATACGCTCGAATGCACGATTCTATAATAAATAAAGTTTACCAATTCAGAATTAGTGGCAAGAAAATTTATGACTCTTACAATAATGCCTTTTTTCTCTTTTGTCGAAAATACAAGACGACCATCCATAATATCGTATATAGGCACAAGCAAATTCTCGTTAAAATCGCTTATATCTACTCCTAAAATAATAACTTTGATATCTAACCTACGGTTTATCAGGTCTTTTATGTAAAGATATTCATCTATTGTGCAATAGCCTGGTACACCTGCATTGTATACATTGAATCTTTCTTTATTCCAGTTTAGCAATCTGTCAAAGATGTAAGAGTAGTGATTTTCCTCATCAACACCGGCACCAAATGTAAACGAATCTCCGATAAAAAGAATAATATTTTCATTAAATAGTTCTTTTTTATTTCTGAAGCCGGCCGAATTAGTAAAAATATCATGTGAAAATTCTTTCTGGCTATATTTTAATTTCACATTAGGCTTTAGAAGATGGCTGCCACTCTCACTCTTTTGGTATAAGACTGGATGCCTTTGAGAAGGCAATATTAAACGGATACCTGCCTCAAGAAAAACAAAGCTAAGCGATAATGACAATATAATAAATAATAATTTATAAAATGTCTTCCTACTCGAAAATATGCTCATATCAGTTCCATTTTCCAAGATACATTAAACTTTTTCAAGAAAATCATAAATCATTTTCTATAAATAACACCACTTGTTATTCCGATTTTAAATTGACTTAAATCTCATAGAGAAAGTAATATCTATAAATATCTTATTTTCTGTATGGCTCTTCTAATTAATGTATATAAAAAATATTCGATATTTAAAAGAGTAATATTATGTTTGAGTCTGAATAAAGCTACAGGTCTATATAGTATTGCTATAATTCTCAGAATTTTATTAATTACAGATGTACACTCAATCTCTCTCAAAATTTTTTTATCTATAAAAAATGATACTACCTGGAACATTTTTATATAATTATTACATTCTCGAGTATACCAGGGAAAATATAAATCTGTTTCTGCAGTATCTATCTTTGCCCATTCAGAAAGAGTATCGATTTTTCTTAAATTATAATCCTTTACTGCTATCTTATACAGTTCAGTTCCTGGTAAAGGTTTAAATTTTGCAGGAAACCCTATTATACAATTCGGATTCTCATTATACAATTTTAATACTAAATCACGAGTGGCTTTTAATTCAGCAATTGTTTCTCCTGGTATACCTGTCATAAGATTATATAAAGGTACAAGTTCCTTGTAATCTATCAATCTTCTGTTTACTTCTATTATTTGCTCAATTTTTATATTTTTGTTCAGTATATCAAGAACCTTCTGTGAACCTGATTCAAGCCCTACTTGAAAATGCCTGACCCCTGCTTTTCTCATCAGTTCAAGAAAATTATTATCCAGACGATACAATTCATCTATACGGATACCACGAAAGTCTATCTTTATCCGTATATCTTCCCCAATTATTCTCTTAAAAAAATATTCCATTCTTTTTATATCAACAAATGAATCATCATCATATATAGATATCTCTGTTGCATTGTATCTTTCTATTAAAAATTTAATATGCTCTATAACTTCATCTATATCAAAATATATAATCTTTCTTTTAAAATTTTTGTATAAAAGTGGTGCCATACAGAAACTACATTTGTATGGGCACCCCATACTTGTAAATATGGGGAATGTTCTATCTCGACCTTTAAACCTGCTATAATTTACCAGGTTGTTTTCTATAAGATGATATGGAATATCTTTATAATTAATTATCTCCCATTCTGTTTCAATATCGTTACTTATTATTTTATCTCCATCTCTATATGTCAAACCCTGTATTTCTGAAAAATTATTCGTGTCATTAAATAGTTGTTCAATAAGTTTCTTTAAAGGTTTTGAACCAAATCCTCTTATAAGAAAATCTATTTTCTTAAATCCCATAGTAGATTCAGGTTCCATTGTAGAATGATGTCCACCCCAGACAATCTTTATCTCTCTTCTAAAACTTTTTATAATATCAGTAATCTCAATAGCATACTTTATAGGGTTCCCAGTTAGAACTGATATTCCCACTAATAAAATATCCCCTTTTGCTATTCTTTTTATCAATGTGCCACGAAAATCTTTACAAATTCTTAAATCAAGTATCTCAATATGATACCCATTTTTTACTGAGAGTGTGGCTGCATAAAGGAGACTGAGCGGAATATCCCTGATAAAAATATCATCAGAACCAAGTGGTGGATATATCAATAATACACTCTTATTATTCATATTTAACAGCCTTGAAAACAGAAAATAAGTTTAAATTAATAAATGGTACCAAAAATGGATAATATCCCGATTTTACTATTTTGAATTTCTGTTTTATTCTTTTTAATACATTTTTTGCAGTATTAGGATGCTCATACTCTCTTATGATCTTCATATAATCAACTTTATATCGTTTCTCAACAATCCTTTTCGTAGTAAACCATCTTGCTAAATCATATAAAAGACCATTTTCCATAGGGATGGCAAAAATAAAGCTCCCACTCATCTGTAATACTCTATTTATCTCATCGATACCTTTTTCTAATAAATGCAGATGCTCAAGATTATATATAGATATTATAACCTTAATGGAATCATCTCTAAAAGGCAGGCTATATAAATCTGCCTGAATTTTTTTAACCTTTCTTTTAGATAAAGAGAGTATTTTATTAGAGATATCAAGACCTATATATCTCTTAGATAAATTTTCATCTAACAAAGAACTGAAATAACAGTCACCTGAACCTACTTCAAGGATAGTATCATTTTTTGTAAAATTGATGCTTTTTAAGTATGTTACTACAGAGTTATGTCCCCATTTATGAAAAATAGACCAGATATTAAATCTCTTATTAACAATCTCCTGTGTAAGTTCAATTTTTATTTTGTTTTCCCATAATTCAAATAATTCTTCATCTTTCATCTGTTAATAAAAAATCCTGCTAAAGATTTTACTGCATCCCAGTATTTTATTATGTCATCTTTAGAGTTGATCTCCTTGATATTTCTCCAGATAACCCTGGGGTTTATATAATATTTTTTAACCGCATAATTTTTTAGAGCTACCATCTTTTTTAAACCAATCTTTGGATTAATATATACAGGTCTTTCATCATCAAACATATTATAATCCTCCCATATAATGTCCTCCCTTAATCCGCCAGTCTCTTTACATTGATAATACAATTCAGATTCTGGATATGGGATAGGTAGATAGAAGTGAGCAATATGGGTTGCAAGAGTATTAGCAAGTTTTATTGTTCTCATCACATCGGATTCATCCTCACCCGGGATGCCAAGCATATATGTGGTTGTCACATAAAATCCCATCTCGAGCGAGAGTTTAACAGTATCAATTATCTGCTCTATTTTTATACCTTTTTTAAGTAAATCAAGCGATTTCTGGTTTGCTGACTCGACACCATAACTCATACCATAACAACCTGTTCTTTTCATCATAGAAAGAATCTCTTTATTTACCCTGTCTGCCCTTGTAAAACACATCCACGTTAAATCATTCAACCGTTCATCTGTCATTAATTTGCAAAATTTTTTTAACCAGTTCCAATCAGTAGTAAAAGTTGAATCCTGGAACATTATTCCTCGAGCATTAAAATTATCTTTAAGGTATCTAATCTCTTTGATTAAAATTTCAGGGGATTTATATCTCATCCTGCTTCCAAGGAATTGTTTTACCTGACAGAAGGTACAATTATATGGGCAACCGCGAGAAGCAACAAGTGTATATGTAGGCAACTTTTTATAAGATGTTGCCTGAATTATATATTTATCGAGTGGAAAAATTTTATATGCTGGTAAGGTACTATCTTTACTTAAATCTATGAATTCTCGTTTAGGATTTATTAAAACTTTTCCATCTTTTCTATAAGCAAGACCTTTTATATCTGAAAAATCGTATCTCATATCTTGCAATGCTTTTATAAGCTCATATAAAGTAATCTCACCTTCACCTACCACAACAAAATCTATGAAAGAATTTTCTTCTAATGTATCACGTGGATATAATGAGGGATGTGCGCCACCAAATATAATTTTTACATCTGAATTTATATTTTTACACAATCTGGCAAGTTCAATAGATGCTTTATAAGTCGGTGTATAACAACTAATACCTATTAAATCAGGCATCTCTTTATTAAGCATAATTCCTAAGTCTTTATCTTTTAAAAACTGCATATCAATAAGTCCAACATCAATCTCTTTACTTTCCAGATATCCGGCGAGAGAAGCAATACCATAATTAAACTGATTGTTGCCAGCACCCCAGCGCCAGGGACCCCATTGCTCTTTTCTATTAATAAACGGTATTAAAAATAATATTTTCATTGGTATATTCTTAAATGTTCAGGTTTATATTTAGATAATCTTCTATAATCAAAATACTGTTCTATCAACCATTTAAATCCTCGCTGATACATATATATATTTTTATATTTTATCATATTTTTTATCTGATTATATATGTAATTCATCCTGAAGTAATACCTTCTATACGCAAGTTTCTGTAATTTAACAATTAGGTCTTTTGCCAGAAACTCTGTTTCCATAACAGGTTTCCCCCACGTTCTATACCTATCCCAGTCATAGGTAAGTATTTTTATTTTTTTACCATCCATTTTAAACAAAGTGGTACCCGGATATGGACAGTTTACGGAATATGTCACAGTATCTGTATTAAGTTTTATAGAAAAATCTATTGTTTCAAAAGCTTGCTGATACGTTTCACAATGATGTCCAAAAATATAAAAAGCACTTGTTAGCAAACCTGTACTTTTCGCAAGTTTCACTGCTCTGACAATATCTTCTGTCTTTAAATTTTTTCCTATCTTTCTTCTTACCTCTTCATTACCTGACTCTACCCCAAAACCAACACTTATACACCCGCTCTTCTTCATTTTTTTAAACAACTCTTCTGTGACCGTATCTGCCCTCGTATTCGAACATACCCAGTGGATGTCAATCTTTTCTTTGATTAAGATATCACAGAACTTTATAACACGATCTATATCATATGTGAATAGGTCATCCTGAAGAAAAAATTGAGTTACCCCATATTTATCTTTTAAAAATATAATATCGTTAACTATCCTTTCAGGACTTTGATAATATACACCCTGATAATATTTACTACAAAAAACACAATGTCCTGTACAACCACGACTTGTTATAAGATTGGTTGAATATCCACGTTTAAACAAAAACTGGGTTGTATATTTATGAGGAAACTTAAACAATTGATATGCTGGTAGTGGTATATTATCTAACTTCGTAATTCTCTCCGCTTCAGGTGTTGTATATAACTCATCATTATATTTAAATGTCAACCCCCTTATCTCTTTCAATCCCCGGTAATCTGTGTTAATAATATATGGTATAGATTTAGGGAAACTTATTTCTGCTTCTCCACGATATACAATATCAATTGAATTTTTTAAAGATTCCTCAGGTAAAACTGTGGGATGAATACCACCTGAAACTACAGTGACATCAGTAAAATTACTTTTGATAAATTCTGCGATACGGTAACCCACAGTTGCCTGACAGGTCATCATAGTTATTCCCACAATGTTAATATTGTTATCTTTTATTATCCTTTTGAGTTCACCCAGATCAAGTTGCTCAACACTATAATCTTTCACTATTACATACACATTGTTTAGCAGGAGGATGGATGCAAGAGTAGCTATACCAAGGGGAACATTTGAGAAATCTCCAGCCAGATTGCCAGGGGCGATAAATAACATCCTTGTCTGTTTGGCTACTTCTTTAGGTATCAAATTAGAGTATTCCATCATCAAAAATAATAGTTACTGGTTGATAACAAATTTTTTTCATTATCTACTCGTACAGCACACCCTCACATCTTGTACAGGCAGGAAACCTACCATATTTCTGCAAATCCTTCCTGAATTCCCTGATCTTCTCCCCAAGCCATACCTCTTTGAAGGATTTTTCCACCACATTGCCAAATACCGTTGGATAACATCTGGTTAATCCCACCAGATCGCCGTTAGATAATATCTGTGCAGAAAACCACGGGAATACGCATCTGGTATTATCCATAAACTCATCGGGTTTATAAAAATATCTCGTTAACTCTTCTTTATCCGGTTGGTAGTATAAAAACACTTTATCAGGATACATTTTCTTTACTAAATTTGATTGTTCTACAAGTTTGTCAACATCCACTTTTTTAGGATTAGCTCCTCCTGAAAGACAGACTTCTGTAGCAAAATACCTGTCTCCAAACTCTCTGTTATGCAGGTCGGCTAATTCCTGATATAGAAATACCATTGTCATAAATGATACCTTGGCCAGATGCTTCATAGGTAAAGATTTTATTAAATCTACCATATATGGGGCGGTACTGTCTGTTATGGTAGCATTAATACCAAGGTAAGGTAATTTACTCTTTCTTTTCTCTTTTCTTTCAACGATTTTCATAATGCCGGCTATTGCTCGTTCAAAAGCATCAGATACACCGCGTAATTGATTATGCACAGTAGGTGGTCCGTCAATTGAAACATTCAAACTATACAGCCCTGCATCCACTAATTCTTCTGCTCTCTTTTCAAGAATATAACCGTTCGTAAGAACATTTATTATTAGTCCTGACTGAATTACATAATTAATTATTTCTGGCAGTGGTTTGTAGAGCAGAGGTTCGGTCGAAGTGATACTGATATATGGTTTAAATCCTTTAACCTCATCAATCAGTCTTTTAAAAGCCTCAACCGGGTAATCTCCTTTATCACTTCCAACCAGGTTTTTGTAAAACATGCTTTTTGAATTATTCTGTCCAACATCGCACATTTTGCATTTAAAATTACATCTGCTGTTTATGATAAAAAAAAGAGAGAGTGGTGAAAAACTGTATCCGTTTTTTAAAAATAAATATGGCAAGGCGTTCCATATAAGCCTCAATGGCGTTGCATTCGGGCCCGCACTCTGATGCGCCTGAATCTTAAACAGCCGTTTGTAAAATCTTTTTGCCAGTAAATAATATCGTTTCATAGGCATAAATAAATGCAAAATCAAATCCTGATAGTCCTGTTTACCCGGATAGCATTATCTCTGTTCAGTACCTCGATATTAATCGTTAATCCGCAGCAGTCAACCATGTCATTAACTGACACATAACTGGATGAAGCCATCTTAACTGAAAATAACTTTCTCCCACTGATCTGTTTTGTTATTATGCAGGTATTGTCCTTGTTTAAAGTATCTTCAATAATAATCTCTTTGTTCCTGAAGTATATTTCTCGTTTTAAACTTAAATAGACTTTTCGGCTACCAGTGAAAGCTTTTTTAACAAGATATTTTTTAAACATATCTACAAAAAATATACTTCTAAAAAATGTTAGAGATAACAATCTCAAAATAACGTTAGTAAACGGCATCAGCATAGAATTCAGTACTGTATAAAAATCTGCCTCAAGAGTAACACTTTGATTTTCTATCCTGAGTCGTGGTTTCTGCATAAATTGATTTGTAATCATTATACTATCCGTGCACTCAAATGCGTATCCGGGGTCATCAAAAATAATCTTCTGGTTTCTTTTATCGAATATTTTGCAAACCCCTCCTTTACTTGCTCCAATAATCATATAATAACAATCAGTTGCCTTCACTAAAATACCAGCTTCAGGAAAATAGACCTGCAGAGAATCGTTGTACGCCGGTAAATTAAGTTCTGGTTCATAGCTGTTATCCGTACTTTTACTGTAATTGTAAGTAATAATATAATTTGCTGTCAAACGAAGCAGATTTTCATCATCCATTGAATCCAAACTAATCAAAGTTCCCTTCCGCAGGTATTGATTAATAAACGAGGATATGATTGAACAAGATTCCAGTTTATCTTTCAAAATCTCGAATCCAGCTGGATAAATGAGTTCGGTGTTTCTGCTACCGTATTCTCCTCCGAATGAACCATCAGGATGAAAAAAATATACGAGAAATTTTTCGATGCTCTTTTTTACAGAATCAACTATTTCTTCATTCTTCGTTAAACGATAGCATTCAGCAAGATAATAAATGCACTGGGTTTGATAACCCGGGTCTGCACCATTATACTCCAGATACCATCCTTCAGCAGATTGATGTTTGAGAATGATGTTTAAATACCTATCAGCTTTAACCCGATAACGGGTATCGTTATACCTCAAAGCTAACCTGTAAAGAACAAAAGCAAACAATGCAATATGGTTTGATATTATCGCATACGTTTCATCATATTTTAGTACAAACTCAGCCGACTTTTTAACTGCGATTTCAATTTTTTCTTTAATCTCGTCATCGATCTCGTTTTCCAGCAAATCATATACCTGTAAAACAGCTGATAGTATATAATAAGTTGTACCAACGGACTGTTCATTTGGAAAAAACTGGTTCAATGAACCATTTCTATTTTGTATTTTAATCCAGTACTTCAATCCAGCCAGTATCCATTCTTTAATAACTTTATTTTGATAGTAATTATTTCCCTCAAATTTCGTGGCCCGGACCAACGTCAATGGTAATATTCCATATTGCAAGCTTGCATTGGGGATATCACCAATCCGCCATGACCAGTATCGTCGGTCAAAACAACCGTATGTAGTTGAAGCTATACTTCTATCAATCAAACTTATTATACGGTTTATCTCGTAAAGACTTTTAGCCAGATAAATATTGCTCTGCATCCCTGAACCTTCATAATTTCTTAAGCAAGATATTTAATCAGCATAGAGCCTAAGTTTTCAAACATAAAATCAGGCATCCATCTCCAGATTTTTCTTATCCACCGGTACCCGGGATGGTCGCTGTCTCTAATGAATATTTTTTTATTTTTTATAAAATAGTAAAGAAAATATTGATTCTTCTCATTTACTCCCCATTTCCTCTTATACTTAATTAATGTCTCCTGATATGGTGAATCAGCACCGAGGTCAATCTCATCATATCCGTGTTCACAAAGCCACTTTATCATATGCCATATAAGAAAATCATTTGCACGATATTCGTACCCTTTTTCTAATGAAGCGGAAAAAATATCATAAACCTTCCTATTGTGAAAAAGCAAAAATGTAGATGATAATGACTCAGAACCCTTTCTTACAATAAATATTTTAGCCATACCACTCGGCGCAAATAATGAATATAATAAATCAAAATACTTTTTTGCATAGGGAGGAACCCCCAGTGATTTCCTTTTATTAAGAAATATCCTGTAAAATTCTGAAACTGCAATATCAGAGACCGCGTCCTCAAATTGCAAATTACTGGTTATCGCCTTATTTATTGACCAATTAAGCCGCTTATCTATAAAATTATTTCTTGTAATATTAAAATCCGGTTCAAGTTTAATGCTGGATAGAATCCATTCCTCACGAACAGAGAATCCCATCTGTTCCAGCACATTTTTCTCCTCTGAGTCGCTTGTTTTTACTTGAATATAATTACAATCCAGAGTTCGACCAAACTGTATCATTGACTCTATTAAACGAGCTCTTGTATTGTTATCATCTCTGCTTACAACACAACCACCTTTATCCCGTAAAGGTAATGAGACAAGATGATTCAATTGCAGGGCTTTTACCTGAAAAAATGGTAATATCCCGATTATATTACCCTGGTCAATAGCAGATAATGGATACAATTTAAAATTATAAAATTCAGACATCAATTTAAGCCATATCGATGTATGAAATACAGTGGAATCTGAATTATTCAATAAAAACTCATCCCATTTTTTTTCATATTTATTGATATCAAACAATTCTATTCTCATATAAATTTTAATTCTGGTCTAATTTCTTCATAAAAATATTCTATCTCTCCAACACTGACGTCATTTCCCTTTATCCAAGCGATAATGTTTTTATATATCCCTACAATATATTCTTTTCTCATAACAAATGACTCTGTATGAAAATTGATTGAACATAACGATGAAAAATTCTTCAGATTCTCCAATAGCTCAATACTTCTATTCCTCGCCTCTTCGTATCCCAGATCATAATAATTATATAAAGTTGCGTCCATCAAAACTGTTGGTATCTCTACTACCTGTATCTGAATAAAATCAGATGTGTCAAAAAGAAAATATGGCAGCGTGGTCTGATGATAATACCAGCCTGTATGTCTATTGTAATACAAACTCATATCAATTGTTATGCCATTCTTTTCTAATATTCCAGGAGTGATTCTGGTGTCAAATGCAAGAAAATGAAACCGAGTTACATCTACCCTCTGACCAGCAATACTGCTAATTCTCGTACACTCCTGCTCCAGTAAACTTTTGATTTTTGCTGAATGGTAACCAGAATGTAAACCTATATTTTTCTTTCTTTTTTTTAATTCCTCCACGGTTTTTTCGGTTAATTGATAACGTGGATTTATTAAAAAATTAATGAATTTCTGGTAAAATGTCAGATTTTTATAGCCAGGATGAAGAAAAAATGTTGAGCTATAATCCTGTTCAATCTGATAAAGTACGCTAAAATCATCATAATTGAGTTTTTGAATCATATACTCAAATATTTCCAGTAAATATTTTACCTTAAATCCCATAGTCATAAATTTATAAAAATTTATTCCTGCAAGCCTTAACAATGACCCGAAATTTTTATTCATTATATCAACATCATGAGTGAGATATATTTGTAGACAATTCTTTTTCCGGGATAATACAGGATGCATATTATTTTCTTCTGCTGCTTTGTTAACCGTCTCGGTAAATAAATAATATATTGCATCAACTATCGGATAATCAGTCTTCAATATACGTGTAAATTTATTCCCGTCTCTGTTTATTCTGGTAAAATAGCAAAAAGTATCATCTATTATGTTTATATTAAATTTTATAATAAAAATATTTTGTTTGGTTATGTATTCAAACATTTTATTCCCGGCTGGTTGATGTAGAGAATACATTTTTAAATATTTATTAAATATTTTTATTGGTGATTGTAATTCAGGTAGTGTCTTGGAGAAACCTGTTCTCATTATTTTAACTACTATCTTCTTCCCACCATCAGAGCAAAAGGATACCTCATAACTTCTGTTATCTGCCGAGTACTGTACAGAATAATTGTTATTCAACAGATAATTCAAAAAATAATTATTCAGAAAAAATTTCAATCTCATTTGGTCGTTTATGTACCACATTTTTTTATTATAATTATATTATTTTTTGTTGTCAATCCTGTGGTTAACTATATACATTTTTTGTCTCTATACAACTTGTTCCCTATCATTCTTTCAATCTTTGAATGTTGAATTTTTAAACCTTTCTGTCTTACGTAGATTTTTTAGAGAGAAGGATTTGTACTGGATGATTTTTTATTTGACTGATTATAACTAAATTAAGTATAAATAGTTGTATATGAACACAATTATTCCAAAGAATAGTTATATAATTTCCGGATTAAAAGCAGTCATTCGTCTTATTGCCGCTCACTGCCCAATACCGTGGGTTCGTATGCTTTTATATCGTTTATCTGGAATTAGTATTGGTAAAAATGCTTTTATAAATATGAATGTAGTCTTTGAAGATGAATATATAAGCAATACTATCATTATAGGTGATAGAACTGCGATTGCTAAAAACGCAGCCCTGATCGCATCCTCACATGCCAATAATTCAAGATTGGCAGATTATCCGACTTCAAAATTTAAAAAAATTATCGTTGGAAATGACGTCTGGATTGGAGTTGGCGTAGTGGTCTTACCTGGTGTTACTATTGGAAAATTTTCGATTATCGGTGCTAATGCTGTTGTAACAAAGGATGTTGAACCTTATTCGATTGTTACCGGAATCCCCGGAACTAAAACAGGAGATGTTCGTGATAAATTTAAAGTATTTGTGGATGAGTAAATCTATTAACAGGTAGTTATATTTTAAAATTGACCTTAATGATACTATCCTATAATATTTTTATCAGGATGGAGATTGGTTGATGAAATATGTAACACTTATAGATGTTTCAAATTATTATGGTTATTATTTTACCTTGCATAAATTGGGTAATACTAATTTTTTAAAGATTTTTTTAGATAATCTATTTACCTCAGCTCTTGCCGGAAAAAAGGTATATTTGACCGTGGTTGGAGAAGATGCTATTAGAAAAGTAAAAGATACTGTCTCCGCTTATAAAGATACGCCTCAAATAATTGTCTCCCCAGCATTCGCAGATGGCTTATCACTCAATGAGAAAGTTTTTTTTACTGTCAGAGAAGCATTGCAAAAGATAATAAATGATTATCCTGAAATTGAATACCTGCATTTCTATTCAGCCTTCAACTTAATTTTCGATGCTGATGTAACCAGGTATCTTATGAATGAGGTCATTAAAAACGGTTACGAGTTTGCTGTCTTTAACTTAAATAACATTGAGCAGAAATTTGCTCCATTTATTATATCAACAAATATTTTACGTGAGCTTCTGAACATTGAACTGGTTAATACTCCAAAATATTATTATCCTACCCACTATTTCATCTATGATTTAAAAAATAAATACCATACCAATATTGAGATTTCATACCAATTTGACTTACTCGGAATCACTTATGACTTCGCAAAACGATGCTATCTCTTTTATCTAATCGATCCAGTCCTTTTTGAACATCTCGACAATGTTATGTCCGCTACGAGCCAGGACCCACATTCAATCTCTCTGCAAACTTATGAACGTATGGTTTCTTTTCCTGATAGATTTGCAATAGAAATTGGATTTGACGGTAACGGTAATAATATATTTTATCCTAAAGTTAATAATGCTCGTAAGGAATGGATATCCATTGATGATATAAAATCTCTACTGAATTCATTAAATAGGTTTCCTGGTATTCTTCACTTTGACCTGATTGGTAGTAAAGACCCGTTGCTGCATCCAGAAATAAAGACCATATTGAGATTATTAAACGATTTTAGAAAAGAACGACAAAATCAGCCAATTTTTAAATCATTTCCAGTGGAAATAACCATATACACTCACGGTCTTGGGTTAACTGATGATATTGCCGGGATAATATTAGAAACCAGCATTGATAATCTTCTGTTCAATACTTTCACAGGGGCACAGGAAAATTATACATTACTTACTGGTTTGCCATCTCTTGAGATTGCAAAATCTAACTTTTTAAATTTTCTTTATAAAAAATATTGTAAAATGGAAAAAGAAAATACTTTTTTCAAGCCGAAACCTGAAACAGGTATTACGATGATTTTATCCAGGGATACAGAAGGTTCTGTTCAATCATTTCTAAATGAATGGGACAAATTAAAAAATTATTTTTTGCCCGGAAAAGAATATTCTCGACCTGAGACAGAAAAAATATTTGAAACCTTTTACAGAGAATTAAAATTACCGCTCGAGCACGCAGTGGTTTATGTCTATAATCCTTTCTGTGGTAAACTTGTGGATAAAACCGTTGCTGATTTTACCCCTCTAAAACGTTTCCCCTGTAGAAGACTCATTAATGGTTGTGTACTTCTTACAAACGGTAAAATCACTCTATGCGAACAGGATATGGAGGGAGAATATTGTTTTGCTAATGCAACGTTTGACCTTGTAAAAGATTTCGTCCTGAATGATAAATACCAGATATGGATAAAAAATCATAGAAATAATATTTTTGATAATCCGGATATCTGTAAAACCTGCGACCAGTACTATATTCCAGTATACTAAATTAGAACCCGAAACAGAAAACAAACATTATGCCACACCACAATAAAACTGAAATTAACGCGACCCCAAATCTCAAATGGAATACCTCAAATCTGATTATACCACTATACTTTAGCAGAAAATAAGTCAATGGATTTCATTTAATCAGCCATTTTCAAGGTATTAAATAATGGTTCACAGGGAAGTGATATAAACTATCAAAAATTAATTAGTGATTTGAATACTTGTCAAAATTCTTTGGTGGTTGTATACTTTGATGTGTAGTAAACATTGAAGTTTCC
>JBFMHD010000059.1:3285-14093 GCA_040752395.1 Candidatus Hydrogenedentota bacterium | reverse complement strand
AAAAGAGGCAAGAGATAAATATCTTCTTTTTATTTTTGTGTTAGCAGCCTCTATTAATGCTGGATTTCATATATTAAAGACAAAGAATATACCATTATTTGGATATACTGTACAATCAGGGCTTGGAAACCCGAATGTTTTATCTCATTATCTTGAACTTGCTTTACCTATGGCTTTATTCCTTGTTATGAAAGAGAGAATTTTTATTATTAGAATACTTTCTTTAACAGCTATGCTTATCACGTTATATGCTTTAAAATTAGCTTCAACAAGGGGTGCTATTCTTGGTATTGGTATCGGGACAGCCATCTCACTTCTTATCTTTGTTTTTAATAATCTAAAAAGAAGATATTTTGGTATTTTGATGATTTTACTTGTTATTACTTTGATTTTGTTTTCGATTATAAAGTATGAGCGTTTTATAACAAGGGTGAGATCAGATTTTAACATACAGGTTCGGTTGAGGTTAATGAAAGATGGGCTTGATATTTTCAGGGATAATTTTTTAACTGGTGTAGGTGGTGCTAATTTCTTTTTACATTACAGGTATTACAGGGACATCTGGGCTGAAAAAGACATAGATTTTCTTGGTATTATCACGGTTGTTAGAGCCCACAATGACCATCTGCAGAACTTTTGCGAGTTTGGTTTTTTTGCTTCAGCGATATTTTATGTGTTTATTTTAAGTTATTTTTATAAAGGGATAAAATTAGCAAGGTATAATGGCGGTATTTTTTATTTTCTTATTGTTGGGGTGATTGCCTCGCTTGTCGATTCTTTTTTTAATTTTAATTTCAGGGTTCCTGTTTCCAGATGGATGTTCTTTTATATCCTGGGACTTCTTGCAAGTTCACCAGTATCAATCAATTCCTGCACTTTGAAAGACAAAGGCTATAAGAATAACATGCGAATCTTAATTCTTATTGTTTTATCTATATTATTATTCTTCACATTTACAAAACAATTCATTGCTACTTCTTATATAAAGATAGCTGATTCATTAAGAGATAGAGGTGAGAAGAACGAGGCTTTAACATATTACAGTAACTCAACCGCATTAAAAGATGATGACTCATTTACTATTTTTCAAAAAGGCTTGATTTATGAAGACAATAAAAACATACAAGAAGCAGTGGAAGTTTATCATAAAGTAAGGAAGATAGACCCATATTTTGTTAATGCTATTTATCATCTTGGTGAAGTTTTTTTTACAACAGAGAGATATTTTGAAGCTTCTAAATGGTATTATATCTCGCACAGATTACGTTCCGGAGCTTTAGAACCTTATCTTAATGTTGCTGCTTCTGTTTATAAAGGCATCCAACAAGAATATGGGACACAATTATTCAAAAAAGCTTTGTTCAGAGTAAAACCTGATAAAACCACCATTGATACGGTTTTAAAGATATACTGGAATCAAGGTAATTATCAGGGCATAAAAGAAATCTGCTTGAAATTATTAAAGAAAAATTATATGTATCCTGAAAATATCTCGCTTGTCCTGAAATATGCACAGGAGAAGAATGATATTTTATTTATCAATCACTTAATAGAGGCTCTTAGATTTACAACAAGCGAAAATGTGCTCAATGAGATCGCTGAAACTTTATTTTATATGAACAGATTAGAAGAAAGTGAAAGATTATATTCTGAAATTATAAAAATGAATATATCTGACCATAAAACTTATTACAGGTTAGGTATGATAAACTTCATTAGAAATAAGTTTGCAGAAGCTAAGGTTTATTTTGTAAAAGCATCTGTTTTGAACCCACTGGACCCACATTATTTATATCATACCGGGATTTCGTTACTTAAGTCAGGGGATAGAGAGGGTATAATTTATCTTGAAAAAGCACTGAAATTAAGTGAAAATAAAGATGCAAAATTAGAAAATATTATTAAAACTATTTTATACCAGGGTAGAACAGACAAACAAGACAGATGAATGCTTTATTAAACCTATCTTTTATTATAGTTGTACCTTTTATAACAGGCATCAATTCTTATATCACTTTTATTCTTTTATTTGTAGTTGTGATCAAGGGATGGCTGAGTGTGGGAGGTTTCATTGCGTTTTCGCCCATCATCTTTTTATTTATGATTGTCTTGTTTCTGGTTGAATTTATCGTGGATAAAAACCCATGGGTTGATGTTATCTGGGAAATATTTCACATACCAATCAGACCCGCTATCTCTGTATTAATTTTTTACCTTGCGTATCCACATAAGATTTTTGCTTTTAAATTTATTGTATATTTTATAGCAATGATAATAACTCTGACCAGCCTTTTTACTAAATTAAGTATTCGTTCAAGTATAAATCTATCACCTCATTGTTTTAAAAACTGGATCTTTAGCATACTTGAGATATTATTTGTTATGATTAACGTATCTCTTCTATGTATATCACCTGTTATAAGTCTCTTAATTACTGCTATTTCTATTGTATTATCTATTTTTATCATTAAATACAGGGGGAAAAACATCTTTATAATGATTAATAATTTAAGAAGACTTTTTGCAGCAGAAACTATTATAAAGATTCAGCATCGAGATACGGACACTTGAGATAAGAAGGCATTATACTGCTCCCCTGAAACGTGAGACACTTTAAAGGGGAGGAAAAGAGGCACAAAGGCACAAAGTTTTTTCTTGTGTGTGTCTTTGATACTCTGTGCCTAATGGTAGAAAAATTAAAGTGTATCAAAAAGATGGATGCTGATAAAAACAGTTCAAATGAATTGCGGGGCTCCAAAAAGAAAGCAGAGGACGAAAATTTGGTAGTAAAAGTTGAGTTTGAGCAATTAATTTATGAGAGGTGTGAAGAGTTAGCAGCGTAAAATTGTTTTGGGGTGGGAGATGGTGTTTTGGTAGGAAGTTGGAGAAGGAAGAGAGACTGACAGGATGTCAGCCGGAATAATGTCAGGATGAATTGTTTTTAGAATGGTCAGGTCAAAATGTGCCGAAAATTTACTAAAAAATGTCTCGACAAACAGGGAGCACTACAACATTAAAGAATGATTACGATAGATAGGGCACGCAAAATAATTTTAAATAGTATTAATGAATTAAAAGAGACAGAGCTCGTCTTTTTAAAAGAAGCATACAAAAGGGTTATAAGTGAGACCCTTATTTGCAGAGAAGACCTGCCAGCGTATAATAATTCTGCTATGGATGGTTTTGCTGTTAGGTGCAGTGATTTTAAAGATTTCTATAAAAAGGCATATATTGAGTTAAAGATTGTCGCAACGATACAAGCTGGACAATCATCACTTTACTTCAGGCGTATTAGAATCGGCGAAACAGTTAGAATAATGACAGGTGCGATGCTACCCCCGGGTGCAGATGCTGTGGTAATGAAAGAATATACAGAGGTTAGTGGAGATAGAGTGAAGATAAAATATAAACCAAAAAGAGGCGAAAATATAAGACTCAAAGGTGAGGATATCAGAAAAGGTCAAAAGATTATTGAAAAGGGTGAGGTTTTAGATGCCCCTTTTATTGGGCTTTTAGCTTGCTGCGGCATTGATAAAGTAAGAGTTAAAAAAAGACCAAAAATCGCTATTATATCAACTGGTGATGAGGTTGTACCTGTTAGTATTTTTCCACTACCCAATTTTTGTGTAAGAAACTCGAATAGTTATTCTATATCTTCACTTGTTATCTCTTCTTTGGGTAGTGCTTTTGATTTCGGGATTGTAAAGGATGATATAAAACAATTAAATAGAGTTTTAAAAAGGTTAACTGATTTTGATGGTATAATAACTACTGGTGGGGTATCTATTGGAGATTATGATTTTGTTAAAGATGCTTTTAATAAGGCAGGGATAAAGGTTCTTTTCTCAGGGGTTAATATGAAGCCGGGTAAACCATTCACATTTGGTGTGCTGGATAACAGGATACCGGTCTTTGGGTTACCGGGCAATCAAGCCTCTTGTATGGTTTCTTTTGAAATTTTTGTAAGGCCTGCGATGAAAAAGATGCTTGGTATAAAGGATGTTTTACCCAAAGTTATATTTTCTCGACTCGGATTTGATTTTAAAACCACGCGTGATAGGGTTAATTTATTAAGGGTAAGACTTAGCTGGGATAATAATATTCCACAAGCATATCAGACCGGAGCACAAGGGTCAGGAAGAATAAAATCTATGGTTTCTGCGCATGGGTTTGCTGTGATACCAGAAGGGGATAGTATTTTCAAAAAAGGTGATATTGTAGAAACTATACTTATTGAGAAATGAGTCACCTGGTGTCCCTTTCTTTTTTTCATTCTCTAATATATCTTAAAAGAGAAGACCATTATAGAGTTTTTTGAATAGAAATCAGTAATGATACATAGTCAGAAAACATTATGATTGACAAAATTAAGGCAATACTTAATAAATTAAAAAATTAACAGGGGGCGATATAAAATGATTAGTTTTAAAATAAGAAGTATCACTGATGACTTTGAATTTGTGAAGGGATTTGTTGCTGAGAGTCTTGATGAAGAAAAGAGGAAACTCAGGTACGCGTATAAGAAAACGGCAAAAATTATAAAACAGTTCGAAAAAAAGTTTAAGATTAAATCGAATGATTTTATTAAGAAACTTAAAAAAGGCGAGATTGAAGAAACAGAAGAGACTTTTGATTGGTTTGCCGAATGCAAGGCTGCAAAAGAAATAGAACGGAAACTTAAAGCGATTTCAAGTATTGAAATATGCCGGGGATAAAAGACTATTTAACAGATTTTGAAAATTGTATCAATGAAGCACCATATAGATTAACCAGTAAACTTGAAATAGAAGATCGTGGCGGAATAATATTCAGAATAAAAGGGAAAATTGTTTTCAGGGATAATAGTGAACTTCATATTAAAGATAAAGTTGTTGCATCGGATATGCCATATATTCAAAAAGTAATCACCGAAATAGTAAATATATTATTAGAAACGGAATTATAAAACCATGGGAATTCTGATACTTGATGACGTGCAGGGTGATATTGTAGAAACTATACTTATTGAAAAATGAGTCACCTCTTAGATAAAGAAATCAATAAAAAAGTATTTTTAGAATATTTTCTGGTTATTTTATTTTTTTCTCTTTTAATTTTTCTTTATTTTTATTGGGTTCTCCCATCTTTCTTTCATTCCGTAATATATCTTAAGACAGGCGACCACTTTTTACATCTCTGGCTGTATAAATGGTATGCTAAAACATTGTTTCATAATCCTTTTAATCTATTAAATACCAATAATTTTTATCCAAATAAACATACTTTATTATTTTCTGATATAGAATTTTTTAACGGGTTTATAGCTGCTATCCTTATTAAACTATTTAAATGGTCTGATGTTTTGACGTATAATTTTATATTGTTTCTTTCTTTAGTAGTCTCAGGTGTATTTCACTATATTCTTGCAAAATATCTTTTTAGAAATCCTACTACATCTCTTATTGTGAGCTTATTATTTTTATTAACGCCTGTCAGATATAATTTTTTTGCTTCACCGCAGTTGATATTCACCGGGTTTATAAGTTTATTCTTTCTGTGTTTGTTCAGATATAATGATACATTAAAACTCAGGTGGTTGATTTATTCGAATGTGATACTTTTCTGTCAATATATACAGGCCGGGTATTATTTTATATTTTTAATTTTTGGCTACCTTATCTTTTTAATCATTTTTTTATTTAAGCGGCCGGCTGCTCATCATTATTTATTATCACTTATTCTGACTTTTGTACTTAATTATCCGGTATATAAACTCTATTCCAAAGTGATGGAAGAGCATAATATGGAACGGAGCATACAAGAAGTTGCTAATGATTCATTAAATTTTACGCAATATTTATCCTCGTACAAAAAAAACTTTAGCGATGGAGAACTTTTATATCCACGGCCACTTCATCTATTTCCAGGGTTTATTCTGATTCTATTAAGTATTGCAGGGCTGTACCTTTCTTTTAAAACTGATAAACATTATGGGATATTAATTTCTTCTTTATTAATATTTTATATAGTGGTTTCTTTTGGTACGAATGGTCCCTATATATTTTTCTATAAATATTTCGAACCATTAAAAAGGATGCGTGCTGTATGGAGAGCTTATGTATTGGCTGTATTTTTGATGAGTATATTATCAGGGATTATGCTCAATAAAATATTAGAATTAAAATACAGAAGGATAATTGTTACAATTATCTTAATAGTTCAGTTTATGATATTCCCCTATATCAAGATTAATACTCAGCAAATACCACTTTTAACAGAGAAAAGTAAAATAAATTACTTTCTTTCTAATCTCTCTAAAAATACAGGGGTAATAATGCTACCATTACACTCAATTTATTCTGGTTATTATCTTTATTTTAGTTCGTTCCACTGGATGGGGTTGTATAATGGATATTCAGGATTTATACCAAAAGATTATGAAAACGAATATTTTTGTTTATTAAATTTTAAAGAAAACGAATGGCTTGATATTTTAAAAAAGAAAGATATAAAATATATAGTAATTCATCGAACAGCTTTAACAGAAGAGAGATTAAATATGATACATAATATTTTAAAAAAAGAGAAAATCAAATTAGTTATGGAAGAGGGCAACGTAGAACTCTGTGGAATAGAGGAATGAAGAAGCTAATGAAGTGTCTTTTTATAGACAGATTTCGGTACTGATTCCTCGTATATTATTCTTGCAATATTAGCTATTAAATATTTTGCATAACGATAATCACTGCCTATGATTATATTGGCTTAAGGTGAAATTGACTTGAACTGTGTTCTACAATAACATCAAACTTATTAAGAAAGTTCATTCCAAGCAGACCATCGATGCCTGCTTCCACTGGCAGATCATGACATAAAATCTCAATATTATTCACCCTTTCTTCTCCAACAACCAGTCCCGAAACAATCAGACAAGGAGCATATTCTACTCCACTTCCGGTTATCATTCTTATTCTAGGTAAATTGGGAGACGCTGGATCATATCCCAAATTTACAAGAAGGTCAGGAGACAAAATAGTAACTGTTGCGCCTGTATCCATAACTACTGGCACATAGAATATCTCCGAACCATCTATAGAAATAATACCAGCATCTAAAAATATAAGTTTCTTTGTAGCATCAAATTCGATAGTTGTCATAAAATTACCTCTACATTTTCAGGAACTTTGCCTGTGTAGACTAATGCTTTATTCCCTTTGAAGCTTTGTAGCTTTCTATGAACTTCACCTCGATCTTTGCTATGAAATACTACTTTCCCTTCTTTTATCTTTGCCTTCTCCACCTTAGGAGATATAAGTAAAACCCATTCATCTTTATATAACCTTGTTATGTCTTTTATTTCAAGTTGGCTATCCATTTTGTGAATACCTCTGTAAAATAGTTATGATAGGAGAATTCACTCCCATTTCGTTTCCAGCACTGATAAGAATTGGCATTTGGGATATACTTTCTCCTGAAATTAATTAAGGATAATTCTTTTCTCATTATAAAAAATATTCTACTAAAAATTTTAATTTATGTCAATAAAGCTTTTTATTAGACAGATTTCGGTACTGATTCCTCGTATATTATTCTTGCAATATTAGCTATTAAATATTTTGCATAACGATAATCACTGCGGATGTTATCAACCAGTGCTGAGACAATAACAGGTTGATTACCGGGTAAATAGAGAATACCAACATCGTGGGCGTTATCATAAATAAGACCTGTTTTATGGATAACATCGATACTTGAGGGTAGTTTACGAGGGAGTCTATCATCTATAGGTGGGTTCAACATAAATCTCAGAATGATATTAGAAGTATTTCGCGAGACAACCTTACCATTATAAAGCGCTTCCAGCATAGAAGCCATATCTCTTGCTGTGGTCCAATTTTCAACCCCATTTTTGCGTTCCTTAAGGTCCATCACTTGTCGTACAATGTTCGTATTATTCCAACCATATTTTTTACATATTTTATTAATTTTATCCATACCTATAAAGTCGGTGAGAATATTAGTAGCGGTATTATCACTTTTTGCGAGCATAAGATAGACTAAATCCTGGAGGTGAATTTTTTGGCCGGCTTTTTCTGTTCTTAGAACGCCGCTACCGCCTGCCCGATGTTTCTCTTCATAAAGTGGGGTTATGTTTGGCGGGATGGTACCATTAGCGATTTCGTTAAATAGAGTTATAGCAATGGGTATTTTAACAAGCGAAGCTGATGCAAAAGAGGCATCAGCATTGTGTTTTATAGTATAACCTGTATTGAGGTCTTTTACTACCAATCCAATTCGTGCCTTTTTATATTTCGTTATTATTTTTTTTATTCTGGTCTCAGCGCTATTCCAATCTATTTTTTTTGATTGCGTCCCGGGAAAAGATGGGAGATCGAGTTCAGGAACAGAGAATGGTCTTAAATTAGCAGTATTACTTTCTTCTTTAATATCGTATTTAGAAATAGTTGAGATTTCTGAAAATGGGCTCGATGGATCTGCGATAATAGAATTATTACAGGATAATGATAGAATAGAATAATATATCGGGACACTCGCCAGGAGAATATAAAATATAATTCCTCTCATTGTATTATTTTAATCGGCAGTTGTTTTATAAATTTATAGTAGAATTTTTGTTGCCAAAAAATGAATGATAAAACTATAATAAGTAAAGATTTATTATGAGAGTAGAAGTAGAGATGTTTGCCGGGTTAAAGAGCCCCTTTGTCAATGTTCAGTTAAAATGGGACGAAAGGCTTTACAATGGAGACAGTGTAAAGATATTATTGCCGGTTGGCGGGGGAGAGATATAAAAGAGATGTTTTATTCTTTATATACTTTATATTTGTACAGGTTGTCTGATAATGTAAAAAGTGAACTGACTAATATTTTTCAAAAAGAAAATATTACTTTTAAACATATCCAGAAGATTAAAGACATTTCAAAAGATAGATTCATTATTATATTTGGGGGTGATGGTAATTTTGATGAGGATAAAGCTACCCTGATTAACAAAATCAAAGATAATCCAGTTGTTATTCTTGGAGATGATAAAAGCTCAATTTGGAAAGAGTTTAAAGAAGTGTATTGTCTGCCTTTGGATATTTCTCCTGATGTTATGTGCAGTTATATAAAATTGATAATGGAAAAACTTAAATATAGTATTACCTTAGAAAGGGTAGACAAAGGCCAGAAAGAACAAACAGAGAAATTATATAAATTACAAAATATAGGTATCTCTTTAATAAGTGAAAAAGATATAAATAAGTTATTATACCTTATACTTGAAAAATGCAGAGAGATTACTAATGCTGATGCAGGTACTTTATATTTAATAGAAGAATCAGAGGATGGGAAAAAAGTCTTAAAAGCAAAATTAACTCAGAATGATTCTATAAAAATCGAATCAAAAGAATTTGTTGTACCGGTAAGTGATAAAAGTATATCAGGCTATGTGGCATTAACAGGCGAGCCTTTAAACATTGCTGATGTCTATGAAATGGATGAAACACCGGGATTTTCGTTCAATAAAGAATTCGATAAAATAACAGGGTATCGCTCGAAATCTATGATTACTGTTCCAATGAAAAACAAAGATAATGAGATATTAGGTGTAGTTCAATTGATAAATAAACGTTCAGAAGGATATACCACTCCTATAAAAAATGACCTCCCTGAAGTTGAACAGTGGATATTACCATTTACAAGGGATGACCAGAAAATATTATTATCACTTACGAATCAGGCTGCAGTAGTTTATGAAAACACTTTGCTATATGAAAATATAAAGAAGTTGTTTGAGGGTTTTATAAAAGCATCTATGACCGCTATTGAATCACGTGACCCAACTACCTCGGGCCATTCTGAACGTGTGGCTTTGTATTGTGTTGCACTGGCTGAAGCTGTGAATAGAACTACAACAGGAAAATATAAAGAAGTTTATTTTACAGATGAACAGATAAGAGAATTGAGATATGCTGCGATATTGCATGACTTCGGCAAGATCGGAGTAAAAGAAGATATCCTGGTAAAAGCAAAAAAATTATACCCCTGGCAATTTGAATTAATTAAAGAAAGATTCAAATTTATAAAACGTACCATTGAACTTTCAAATATTAAAAAAATCATTAATAACATAATACCATCAGATAAAATTACTTACATAAGCGAAGAAATTAATGATATTATAAAAAAGGAGCACGATCAACTTGAAGTATATCTAAAAATTATTGAGATGGCGAATGAACCTACTGTTTTACCCAATGAGAATATTAATATTATTAATGATATAAAAACAAAAGAATATACTGATATTGATAATAGCACAAAACCATATTTGACAGAAGATGAAGCAACGTATCTATCTATTAAAAAGGGTAGTTTAAGCGACAAAGAACGTAAAGAAATAGAATCACACGTTGTTCATACTTACGAGTTTTTGTCAAAGATACCATGGACCAAAGATTTAAAGAATGTTCCTGAAATTGCTTATGGCCATCATGAAAAACTGACAGGTAAAGGTTATCCAACTGGTAAAAAAGGTGATGAACTATGCTTACAATCAAGGATTATGGCTATCGCTGATGTCTTTGATGCTCTTACAGCCAGGGATAGACCATATAAAAAAGCGATACCTGCTGAGAAAGCTGTTCAGATAATGGAGAATGAGGTAAAAGCAGGTAATATAGACGAAGATTTATTTAGAATTTTTATTGAGGCAAGTATTCATAAATTGAGTTAACTTCTAATTTCGAACCTCGAACTTTTTCGAAGGAGCCTGTAGCCTGCAATCTAAAGCCTGTCCTGATACTTCTCACTTCTTCCGTTAT
>JBFMHD010000059.1:0-3275 GCA_040752395.1 Candidatus Hydrogenedentota bacterium | reverse complement strand
TTCCGTTATCTTGCTTCTTGCCTCTTGCTTCTTGCTTCTACTTGATATTATTATAGTTACAATGTTTTTCAGAGGAGGCTTAATTGATGCGTGATGTACTTATTCAATGGATGGATTATACATTTGAATGGTTCAGATTAGGCGGGATCTGTATGTATCCTTTGCTTATATGTTCAATATTAGCGTTAGCTATTGTTATAGAAAAATATATATCTCTACGACGAAAAAAAGTATTCCCTCCTGAGATATTAACATTTATCTCTACGATGCGAGGTATGGAAGATATAAATATTTTGAAAGAAATTATCAATAATAATCATTGCTGTCTCTCAAATATATTAAATGTAGCCATAGAAGAGTGTGATTCCTCCCCGGATTTATCCCGGGAATATATTGAGGAGCAGGCGAGGAGAGAGGTTGCTTCGCTTGAGCGGGGGTTAGGTTTACTGGAAACCATAGCTACTGCCGCACCGCTTCTTGGACTACTTGGCACTGTGCTTGGACTTCAGAAGGTTTATACTGAGATAGCTGCTGGTGGAATTGGTGACCCAAGCAGATTATCAGGTGGTATATATGAGGCTTTAATAACTACAGTATTCGGACTTGCTATAGGCATACCGTCACTTGTATTTTATAATTATTTTGAGAGCAGGGTATCCATAATAGTTCTTGAGATGGAAAAATGTTCGTCTACTGTTTTAAGGAGGTTAAGGAAAAAGAGAGAGGATGAGGTTTAAATGGCAGAAGACAAAATTACTGGGCATTAATATTACACCTCTTATTGATGTTATATTTCAGCTGCTTATATTTTTTGCAGTTGCTACAACTTTTGATAAATTTTCCGGTATGAAACTTGAGTTACCCGGCTCTCATCAAAAGGCTGATAAAGATGCTAATAATATAAATATCAGTGTTGATAAGAATGGGAATATCTATTTTGAAACAAATCTTGTTAACCTCGATGAACTCGGCGATATGATTAAAGAGATTGTTAACGTCAAAAGAGAGATCCCTCTTGTACTACGGGCTGATAGAAGTATTCCGCATGGTCTGGTCGTTGAGATAATGGATATAGCTAAACAGAGCGGTATAAGGAGAATATCAATAGCTACGAAAACTATTGAAGAGTAAAAATAAATGATTTTCACTGAGTTATTTTTGAATGTGGCACAGGAATCTCTTATAAAAACAAAAGATATCAATGATTTATATAGAATATTAAATATGGTTCTTACTAAACTGGATAAATCAGTCAAAATGATTGTTTATGATTATAATGGGATGATACATTATCAAAACAGAAAAGATATAAGATTGGATAATATTAAAACCTTTAAAAATTATTTTGAGGTAGATTTGAGCTATGAAGAAGAAACTATGAGCCTTGGAATTGTTTTTAATGATGAATTTCATTTTGATGAACAGGATATTAACAAATTTAATGGTTATCTGGTATATTTCAAAGAGATTTTTAGTCTTTTAAAAAAGATAAACAAACTTGAAAAAGATAATTTTGAGATATTGAAACTTTATAGATTTCTTGAGTATATAGGTATGTCACTTGACATTACCACCTTAAGAAAAGCAGTGGTCTCGGGACTCTATGAAATGCTTGACCCAGGCTCAGTATCGTTGATAACGATAGACACGGATACAAAAAACATTCTTGTCCTAAGCAAGATAAAAAAAGAAGGGGAGATAGGAGAATTTAATATTAATATTAATGATATTGAGGAATACAGGAGAGAGTCCGAAGATGAATTTACTGTACTGGCCAGATGGGTGAATGAGTTCTGGGCATCTGTGCGAGAAGAAGAAAATAAAGATTTTAATATTCAAGTAATCGAACTCGGCGACAGAAAGTTTGGATATCTGAGTGTTATTTCAAAAGAAGGATATATTTTTTCAAAAGATGATGAGAGACTGATTAAAGCAGCATCAAGACAGGTCGCTGTATCATTAGCTAATGCTATGCTGTATATACAATCAATTACAGATACCCTTACTTATCTTTATTTGAGAAGATATTTCATTGATAGACTCAGGATAGAAATGCATAGAGCTGAGAGATATAGTCACAGATTAACATTGCTTATGGTCGACCTCGACCACTTTAAGCCAGCAAATGATGAATATGGCCATCGCGCAGGCGATAGAATACTCTCAAAGATAGGTTCTATAATAAAGAATGGTTTGCGTGATATTGATATCCCCTGTAGATATGGTGGTGAAGAGTTCGCTTTATTATTACCAGAAACTGATTCTATTGGTGGCAGAGCTGTGGCAGAAAGATTAAGGAGAAAGGTAGAGGAGACTGAGTTCGACATAGGCGATAATAAAAAGATAAAAATAACTATCAGTATAGGTGTAGCAACTTATCCTGACGATGCAACGAATATGGAACTATTTATTGAACGAGCTGATAAAATGCTCTATAAAGCCAAAAAACAGGGCAGAAATCAGGTTTGCTGTGCGTTTGAAGAAAGAAGTAGTGTGTATCTTTAAAATGATGTATCCCTCACAAAGGAGCGGATTTATCCAGGCAAAAGGGGGTTTATCCGACTCTGCGAACCCGGGTAACTCAGAAGGAGAAAAACAAGCCAATGAATATAGTCCTTGCTAATTCAATAGGTATTGATTCTAATGGGTATTACATCGTTCACAGTCCATCCAGGTGGTCGTTTGGTGTGAAAAATTATTCTGAAGTCTTTACTTATTATCCCTGGGAACTTGCTTATACATCATCTCTTTTAAAAAAAGAAACTAATCATAATGTCAGATTTATTGATGGCTGTCTTAATAAATTAGATGCTGAGGTTCTCTACTCTGTTATACTGAACATTAAACCTGATATCCTTATAATGGAACCTTCAGCAAGAACAATTACCGAAGATTTAAAAGTAGCAAATTATGTAAAGAGGGATACTAATTGTATAGTCATATTTACAGGCGCTTATGCAACATTTTTTTATAAAGACCTGCTTGAAAAGAGAATAATAGACCATACTGTATCAGGCGAATATGAAGAAAGCATCCTTGAATTTATCAAAGGGAAAGCCATAGCTACTATCCCGGGTTTTGATGGAAACAGAAATACAAAACTTGTAGATTTTAATAAACTACCATGGCCTGAGGATAACGATGTATCAAGGTATAAATACGCTCTACAAGGGGAACCAAATTGCGAGTACCGTGAGATACAAGCTTATGCTTCACGAGGATGCGTTTATAGATGTAATTTTTGTGCCGCTGCTAATCTTTATTATAATAAACCA
>JBFMHD010000058.1:0-14176 GCA_040752395.1 Candidatus Hydrogenedentota bacterium | reverse complement strand
TGATGAAAAGGGATTGAAAAAATATTTCAAAGAAAATACAAAAGATTTGTTGCTACAATTGAAAATTGAACTTGAAAAACTGGATGATTTCAAAGAAACAAATATTGAAAATTCACTACGGAGCCTATGCAGTCGTTTAAATATAAAAGATGCAGAACTGATACACCCGCTGCGAATAGTATTAACAGGCTCTACTGTCTCTCCAGGCATATTTGAGGTGATAGCGCATCTCGGTAAAAAAGTAGTTGTAGAAAGAATAGAAAATGCAAGGATTAGACTCTCTATTTAAATTACCTACGCTTTTTGCGTAGATGATTCGCTGCTATATTATGCCAGAAGGGGTTGCGGCACTGCCACATTATACAATGATCAAACTTATCGCCTTTGATATGGACGGAACCATATATTCATCCGAACCTATACTCCATCAATCCTATGACGTAGCTGTAAAAAGATATAATAAAGAATACAAACATAATTTGAAAACACCAAATGTTAAAGAGATAATGAAATTAATCGGTTTAAATCCCACTATTATATATTCAACTCTTTTCCCAGAACTTGATAAACAAAATATAACTTTTATCGGCAGAATGATACTTGAGGAGCTATGTAAAAACATAAAAAAAGGGGGGGGGAGATTACTCGGGAATATTCATAAATTTTTACCAGAATTGTATAAAAGATACAGACTGCAGGTTGTCTCAAATGGTAGACGCGAGTATCTTAAAACTATACTTGAGGGGTTTGAGTTAATCCGATATTTTTCTCCGTTAAGAACAGTTAAAGAGAATGAATCAAAGGCTGAATTATTAAAAAGGATAATGCACGCGGAATCAATAAAACCATCAGAAACTATTATGCTTGGCGATAGAGCTAATGATAAAGAAGCAGCAGTCCAGGCAGATGTAAAATTCATAGGCTGTAATTTCACGGATAGTGACGACAATGAAATAACCGATGCTTTATTTGTAATAACTGATTATAAAGAACTTATTCTCTGGTTAAACCAACAATGAATTTTAAGATAAAAGCTGATTTTAGTCCCACGGGCGACCAGCCTGAAGCTATTGAAAAATTAGTTGAAGGTATAAAAAAGGGATATAAATTTCAGACACTACTTGGCGTTACAGGTTCAGGTAAAACATTTACTATGGCAAACATAATAAATCAAATACACAGACCTGTTCTTGTGATTTCTCATAATAAAACGCTTGCGGCTCAACTATATGCTGAATTCAAGACTTTTTTTCCGGAAAATTCAGTAAATTATTTTGTAAGTTATTATGATTATTATCAGCCTGAAGCCTATGTCCCTGAAAAGGATTTGTATATAGAAAAAGATGCATCAATTAATGAAGAGATAGACCGTATGAGACTTGCAACTACAGGCAATTTGATAACCCGTAATGATTGTATAATAGTATCTTCTGTTTCCTGCCTTTATGGTCTGGGTTCACCCGGCGAATTTAAAAACTTTATTTTAGATTTAAGAGAGACCGCTCGTTTTATGCTTGAAGAGGTCATCCAGAAATTAGTGAGAATGCAATACCAGAGAAATGACCTCGAGCTCGCTCGCGGAAGATTTACAGTCAAGGGTGATTTTATAGAAGTTTTTCCAGTGGAAGAGGATTATTTAATAAGGATCGAGTTTTTCGATGACCAGATTGACAGAATAACACTTGTTGACCCGATTAATAAGAAAGTGATCAAGAAAGTTGACAGAGTAGTTGTTTTCCCTGCTAAACATTTTGTTACAGCAGAAGATAGAATCCTGCAGGCATTAAATAGTATAGAAGAGGAATTAAGGCAAAGATTAGATGAACTCGCTTCTATGGGGAAATTAATAGAAGCACAGCGACTGGAAAAAAGAACAAGATATGATATGGAGATGCTTTCGTTAATGGGGTATTGCAGCGGTATTGAGAATTATTCAAGACATCTTGATGGGAGACAGAAAGGAGAGCGCCCCAATTGTCTGTTAGACTATTATCCTTCTGATTATATTGTCTTTATAGATGAATCACATGTCTCTATACCTCAATTAAGAGGGATGTATGCTGGTGATAGAACTAGGAAAGAGATACTTGTAGAATTCGGGTTTCGGCTCCCTTCAGCACTCGATAATAGACCATTAAAATTTGATGAGTTTATTAAGATTGTGCCACAGGTAATTTTCGTATCCGCAACCCCTGGCCCCTATGAAATAGAAGTAACATCACAAATTGTTGAACAGCTGATAAGACCAACCGGACTTGTTGACCCGCAAGTAGAGGTTTTTTCAACAGAAGGACAGATTGATCTACTTATAGCTGAGATAAATAAGGTTATAGAGCGAAAAGAACGGGTTTTAGTAACTACGCTTACCAAGAGATTTGCAGAACAGCTGTGTGACTTTTTACTTACAAGAGACATAAAAACAAGATATCTACATTCAGAGATAGAGACCATAGAGAGAGCAAAATTAATAACAGCATTAAGACGAGGAGATTTTGATGTTCTTGTGGGAATAAATCTCTTAAGAGAGGGACTTGATCTACCAGAGGTAAGTTTAGTTGCTATACTTGATGCTGATAAAGAAGGTTTCTTAAGAAGCGAACGATCAATACTTCAGACCATAGGTAGAGCTGCAAGAAATATAAACGGGAAAGTGATAATGTTCGGGGATAATATAACAGATAGTATGAAACGAGCAATAAGCGAGACGGATCGGCGACGTGAAAAACAGATAAGATATAACGATAAACATAACATACAACCGCGAAGTATAACAAAACCAGTTGAGAATCTATTAGAAGTCGAGGAAGAGGTTATAAGCGTTCCTTTAGAGAAGCTTGATGTAGAAAAGGTCGGGAGTTTGGAAGAAGCTATACAATATCTTGAAACTAAAATGAACGAGTCTGCAAAGAACTGGCGGTTCGAGGAAGCAGCAATGCTTCGCGACCGAATCTTTCATCTTAAAGGAAAAAAGACAAAATAAAATTGTTGCTTATCGAAGTATTATGAACTACTGCTCTGTAACAAATATTGTTGACTAATAATTACTTTATAGTATGATATCTCCACTTAATAATTTATTTTTAAATTTTGCTTAACACCCTATATTGTAACCCAATTACTGAAATTTACCTCATTTCTTTAGCTTGTCTTTAATAACATCCTGTAAGATATCGAATAATAACTCTTCTTTTGAGATTTTACGTGGACGTGTTTCTATGGTATCATCTCCTGATGAAGGTATAGGTAGTGAGGGGGTAACAATCTGTGTATCAGCTGATTCTCGCTCCTTTGCTTTCTGTTTGTAATAACCACGCTTTAGATATGCATCCAGAAACTTTTTACCAACCTCTTCTTTGTGAAAATTAGGTGCTGAAATCGTTCCTGTAAGAATTATGGGTATAGGCTCTTCACGTAGAAACTCACGCATAGCAGGATCCTCTATTTTTGTAAGCCCCGCATCCTGCAATTGAACCTTAAGATTACAATCCAGACTCTCGTTAAAACCTATCTCTATCTTACCAGTGATACTTAAATCTTTGTTTACAGCATACACATTATTTGATCTCACCAATCCGTTTTTTATTTTATAATCAGCTTTTATAACATCAAATCTTGAGGTATTATTTGCATCAAATAAACCAGAGACTGCTTGCCTGGTTTTTAATACTCGGCTGATCAGGATAGCAATTAATTGTTCCTTTGTCTCTTCTGAAAAATGAGCTGCGCTGGAGATAAGGTTTATGATTGAATTTAAGCAAGCTGCAAGCCCATCAACCGTAGGCAGACCCTTTAATTCAACGTTCTCTATGCAACTCTTACCCCCACCCTCTAAAGAATTAAGATTACCAACAAGACCACTAACATCAATCTCACCATAAATCTCGCCTCTGGAACCCATACCCTTATTACCAAACATATTAAAGAGTTTACCAAGGTCTGCTTTTTTTATTGAAGCAGTTACTTCATAGTCAGGTGTGTTCTTACTTAAATCTGCTTTAACTTTCCCGGCTAACAAACCACCAATTACACTGCCTTTGAACGAATCAACGCTTACTTTTTTATCCTTATAAGTATAATCAGCAATAATATCAGTAAAGTTTGCTTTACGATAATTTAAATTATCTGATTGTATATCTCCTGTTATGGAAATATCAGTTCCAGAACCACGCAGCCTTGCATTTGTGCTAAATAATCCAGTTATCAGTAGATTATCTCGGGTCTCTTTTGAGATGTTTAATATATCAAGAAGTTTTGAAATATCTATATTCTTACTATTTATATCAGCTTTAATATTGAATTTATATATATCTTCTACCGAACCACTGATACCTATTTTTGATTCGCCTAAATATGCCTGTAAATTATCTGAAGATATACTGTAATCTTTAAAATGTAGATTACCGGAGACACTTTTTAAAGGTTCTTTTATAATTGGATATTTTAACTCCATATTATTGAGATTAATATCACCATCTAATGCCGGTTTACCTAATGCCCCGAACAATTTCAAATTTACAGAGCCAACCCCGGAAAAATATAAACCTTCAGGTAGTACTTTACTTTTTTCTAAAACATTTATTATATCTTCACCATAGATTTTAGGACTCTCAATTTTTAATGATACTGGAATGTTTTTTAGTGCAAGGTTCTTTTTGTTCTCGATACCACCATTAATGCTTATTTTTGAATTACCATAAGTAAGATTTAAAGAACTAAAAATATATTCAGGCTCGATGGTGATTTGACCCATTATATCTCTTATTGGTTGCGGAAACAGTGGAGGATATTCTAATGTATTTCCCCGGGGCATAATTTTAACTGAATAACTTAAATTTTTTATTTTTCCAAGTAACTTGAGGTTTATCCCGGATTTTCCCTGTATCTTTAGACCATCGAAAATTTTTTTAGTTGCCTCCGGGAGATAGTTAATTAGTTTCCCAAATTCTATATCCTGCGAACCTAACTCTACTTTATAATCAGGAGTGGTGTTATAATGAGATACACTTATAGTAGAACTAAATTTCATATTATCGATAGATGCAGATGTAATGATTAGTCCAATCTTTTTTTTATCAAATTTTGCTGACCCATAAATATTTTTTAATGGGAACGGATAAAGCGGATAAGTTATTTCTGCACCAACAAGCTGTAATGAACCTCTAAGCTCTGGTGATTTTAATAGACCGTTAACTGATAGATTAACGTCTTTTATCATACCTGCAAGATATGTTCCCTCGGGTAATAAATCTTTTTTATATTCTTTAAGGATTTCATTGAGACTGAGAAGACTGATAAGCCCACTTTTAATCTGGAGATTTGCTGATGGGCTGGGAGTAGCAAAATCTTTTAATTCACCATTTATTAGTATCTGCGATTCTTTCCATAACCCGCTGATATCTTTAAAAAACAATCTATTTTTATCAAAACATAGCCCGCCTTTAATGTTTTTGATATCTCCTCTAAGTGATGGATGAGATAATTGTATATTGTTTAATTTAGTAGTGCCAGAATATTCAAGTTTATCAAAAGGCGGTTTTAACTCACCCTGTAAATCTACTTTTAATAAAGCGATATTCCCGCTTAATTTTGTTTCCTTTGGAACATAAGATTTATTATATTTTGAAACAAGTGTTACAAGGTTCCCTATCTCTTCATTTTCTGAGATTATAGTAAGTTTTTCGATAACAGGTTCTTTGAGATAATTCTTTATAACCGTATTTAGTTTTAAAGTGAAGTTATCTAAATTAACTGATAAATTATCAGTAATCAGGGTATCACGAGTAAAATTTATCCTGCCTTTGATATTTCTTATTATAAAAGGGAGATCAGGTATAGATACTGCTATATCCTCTGATTCTATAAAGCCCGATAGATCAGATATATCATCAGGATAACCTACAAATTTCAGCTCGGCTTTACTTGATCGGCCTGTAATTGAGATATCCTCTGGAACATCTATTTCATAGGATTTTAAAAGCTCAAATAATTTATCTGTATGTATCTCTCCTGTTTGAAGATTGATATCTAAATAAGGTCTCTTGAAATTTTTAATAGTACCATCTATCTTAAGAATATTTATTCCAGCGACAAAACAGCTTACTTTATTTAAAACTAGTTGATCATCTTTATACTCTATAGAGCCATTAAGATTTTTTAAAGAGGGCAGGGGATTTACTTTACGTAAGTCGTCAAACCCGACATTTTTTAAATCGCCATACAACGAATATGCGGTTTTGTTGTTATCACATTTAATCTGCAATACTAATTTAGAATTTCCAGTAATAGAGATCAGAGGTATATATGGTTTCAGTCTTTGTGGCATGATTTCCATTAAAAGAGCAAGATTTAATTCAGAACTGATGTTAATATTATATTCTGTAAGTTTATCTTTTATATTACCATAGCCACTAATAGAGGCTGGGATACCGTTATAATTCAGGTCAAGTTTTTTTAATTCAATATGGTTTTTATTGTCACTGATAGAGTAATCTATATCAAACTGACTGGAGAGAACATTAGCTCTCCAATAAAATCCGTCTGTATCGACACAGGAAACGCCGAATAAATCTATTTTACCATTGCCTTTAATATTCTCTTTAGCCAAATCAAGCATTTTTATATCTGCATTAAGTGTTCCACTCTCGCATTTAAAAGGAAGAGAGATATCGGAGTAAAGAGTTAAGATATTAACAAGTTCCGGGAGATATAAATTCTTAAAATATAATTCTTTCAAGATTAATTTTTTTATTTTTTTTCCCTTTATTATAAAATTACCCTTTGTTTCGAGTTCGATCTCTTTTTCATTTAATTTAAAAAGGGAGATTTCGAAATCTCCGCTTTCTGCTTGAAAAACGTTTGAAGCAGAGATGTTCAATCCCTGGCAGCGAAAGCGTATGTTTAGATACCTATCATTAATCTCAAAATCACCATCTTCTATTTTTGTCCTCATTATATCTAATTTTAATAGTCCTTCTTTTTTCTTTTCTTTTGAGATTAGATAAGAAAAATCCCATACCCCATCTTGACCCCTTATTAATTTTGCATAAGGCTTTTTAAGATAGATTTCTGTAATTATCAATTTTCTTCTATAAAGAGATGGCAGCAAACTGTAATCAAGAATAAAATCTTCACAGGAGACCCATTTTGATTCATCGGGATTAAATATCTCAAGACCATTAAGATGTATGCCAGTTAAAATATTTATTTTTAAATCATTTATAATTATCTTTCGATTTAATATTTTCTCAAGTTGCGATTGCACCGCATCTTTTGACAACAACCTTGAGAGCAGGATATTAATTCCAGTAATGATGATGGCTATAGAGCATATGATTGAAAAATATATAATTATTCTTTTCTTCATTGTCTAATCTTACTCTGTTTCACTTCTGTTTGCAATCCTGCTCGCTTTTCCTCACTATCCGATTTTGCGCTTTAGCTCGCTTCAAATCCTCTTCTTTTAGTATCTTTTCAATCTTTCAGTGGGAATCCTTAATCTCACATTTTTCGTTATCTTGCTTCTTTCGTTATCTTATCTCCTACTTTTATATCGGGCAGAGAGGATTTGGTCTCCTTGCTTTTACCGTTTTCGGTGTAAAAGAAGTTCGGCGAAGCCAAATTTGGACGGAGCGAAGCGTAGTCTTTTACACCGTGTTATACGCTGTTGGTCGTTCTTTGTCATTGGCAAAATTCCACCATCATAAAATATTAACAACTTCCTTACAGGATAGAAACTGAATAATATCGGCAACATAATCTCTTATATTATAATTCTCTCCTGATGACTTAATTATTATTTCCGCAGGAGTGGGGCTTATATCTAATAAATTCTTATCATATTGTTTTATCAGCTCAATTACTCTATCCGTAACCTCTCCCAATATTTTACCACTCCTACTTACTCGGAATTTCTTAACTTCTGATAACATTCTTTCGTTTTTCAAAATTGATATTACATAATTGTTCAAATTTTTATTTTTCTTAAAATTTTGATCCAACACAGCTCTTTCACTCATTGTAATTATCTGCCCCAGCCATAGGTCATCATACAACATTTCTTCTAACTGTTTTTTGAAATGTTCAATATCATATTTTTGCTTTCCTACAAAAAGGCTTTTTATAACTTCATTTCCGTAAACAGCAATAATATTTACGTGTATCCCATCAATTATAAACTTTATAAGAAATGCCTTTTCAGGTAGCTTTTCTTCGTCAACGTTATGTTGAACATTTTTATCTTTCAGAGTTTTGATTATGTCGTTTTTACCTCTAAGCAGGCCATTATAACAGATGCCCCATTCTTCATCTTTTTGTGTTGTTGCAGGTTCTCCCTGAATATCAAACAAGATTCCACCTATGAGAAAAACATTTCTTATACCAGCATTCTTAATACAATTTCTAAAAGATTGATTCTCAATAATCAGCTTTGTGAATTTATTAAATTTTTCCATCAGTTCAACCCTTCCTGCGGTACAGCCAGAATAAACCTTCATTTTCAACTCACAAAAAGCAAGGTTATCATTGGTTTTATTAACGATGTCAAATTTTTGTTTTGTTAGTTCAGATTCTTCCAATTTGATGGTTTGTCCCAACCATTGGGAAAGTTTCATTAAAGCAAATTCAAATTCCATTTTTTCCGATGTCCCTAGCTCCTCTAATAGTTTAGCAATGAGACTTCCTCTTCCTGCCTGACTATGTTGATAATAAGATGTTATCGTCAATAGAGACTCATAAAAACTATATAAGTTTTCACTCACTACTGAAGCTTGAGATAATCCATGAAATACCTCATCAAAAATATTAAAAATTGATTCCATGCTGAGGGTTCTTTTGAACATTTCTTGCACTCTCTTTAGGTACATTCTTTTCAAACCCTTTTCTATTTCGTTTCGTGGTTCTGTACAAATGAGTAATTTTCTAATTCGCATAATTTACACTCCCTTTGGTTTATAACAAATTATTACGCTTTCTCCTCTTATTGCCCTATTCCGAGCACCTAAAAGAGGATTGAAAATCAATTTTTCAAATTCAAAACCCACTTCTTCACAAAACTTTTTAGTAGTCATTGTTGTGGGAATTTTTTTGCCACCAACGGTGCTATCTCCTATAATTATCGCAAGTTTACCACCTGGTTTTAATGCCCAAAAAATATTTTTTATTGATTCCTTTAAGTCCTCATAATACATGGCAACCCTTGAGGGTAATCCACCATAATTACCTCTTGGCCTCCCATTTTTCATTCCCAAATATTTTGATTCAATTTTTTTCATATCAACGCCTAAATAATCATAAGCAATTTTATCTTTCCCCACATAGTCTATTGAAAAATAATAAGGTGGACTTGTAATGCAGGCATCAAACTTTTCTTCCATTCCACTCATATTTTTAAGTTCAAGTATATCCCCTTCTATGATTTTAGCAGGTTCAAATTTAAGTCCATATTTGTCTCTAATTTCCATCGTTTTTCTATAGCAATTTTTTATGTAGTTTAACTTCTCAATAAAGAGACCCACCTTGCCTTTCCTGTTATATCTTGAAGTTCTTACAAAAGCGTCAACCGTATCAAAATATACTGCTAACATCAATTTAGGTATCAAGGAATCTGGATGTTGCCATTTTCTATTTTCGATTGTCTCCAAAATATCTTGTAATTCCTTTGTTGCAAAATTTAACTTCTGTTCCTCAATAAAAAGTAAATCGTTTTTTAATTCAGATAAAACAATTCCCATTGGCGTAACATCTATGCCAACGCTTTTAATTCCCATAAGAGAAGCCTCGTGCGTGGCAGTTCCAGAGCCATTGAAAGGATCTAAAAGGAGTGAATTATTGTTTAAGTTGAAAGCATTAATTAGAGTTCTTACTACCCTTGGATAAAATTTTCCTTTGTAGGGGTAGAGGTTATGAAAAGCATAAGCATTAGTATCGCCAAATTTATCTACCAAATCGGTATAAAGTGTAGTTTTTCCTTTTACCTTTTCCAGATGAGCTATTCTTAATCTTATAAATTCTTCATCACCTTTGAGCTTAACTACTCTATTTACTGGGTCAATTGTATATTCGTCAGTTAATCCTTGTAATTCCAAATCCAAAAATTCCAAATCAGCCAATGTCTGCATCCAGAAGCCAAATATGGTATCACCTTTAGGAAGAATATAATTTGCGAATTCTTTAGCATAAGCATCCATTATCTCCTCATAAGAGGGAAAGTCATAAGTGCCGAACATGGTGGTTTGTTTTGTCATTTGTTTTTACTCTCAGTATTTTTGAACATAGTTTTTCCTCTCTTCAATATTTGATTTTGCCAATGACATCTTAATAAATATTCTTTTCTTCTTCAAGCGACCAATTGCGTATAACTCCTTGTTAAAAGCTGCGTCGACCGAGGATTGGCAAAAATTATTCACAGGATAATTTTTACATCCTGTTAGCCAATCCTTTCAAATCCTCTTCTTTTAGTATCTTTTCAATCTTTCAGTGGGAATCCTTATCACATTTTTCGTTATCTTGCTTCTTTCGTTATCTTATCTCCTACTTTTATATCGGGCAGAGAGGATTTGAACCTCCGACCCCTTGAACCCCATTCAAGTGCGCTCCCGAACTGCGCCACTGCCCGAATGTAATTTTAATAATATCAATAAAAATTGAAGTTTTTCCCTGATTTCAAAGAAATTAGAACCAATTATATCACATTATAAATGAATAATAAAAAGCACTTTTAAGTATAAATTTGGTTACACTATGGTGACAATCTAAAGCCATTTTTTAAATGAAAAATTGCCTCAAAAATTGTAACCACAGTGTAACCATTTATTGTCACCATAATGTAACCATTGCATATAACGCCGCTTGACTTGCTACCTTGATCGCTTTGTAAGTATTTTCGATTTTTTCGTCAAGTTCTTTCCAACGATAATATGCTTGAACAATTTTAGAATCAACTTCCAGTAATTTTGATATAATATAAGTATCATACACCAATAACACTCGTGTTTCTCCTGGATATATAGTTATAGTATCATCATTGTAGAATATTATTGTAGTATCAGCTGCTTCGATAACTTTGGTATCACCACGATCAATCCTTGTTTTAATATCTGCCCGGATATTCTGATATATCGGAACTAATGCCTCGATTGTAGCTTTCTGTTCATTGTATATCTGAACCAATTCATTATTTTTAATCTGATTTATCGAACATCCTTGATTAAATATAATACTCAATCCTAATAAGAAAATAAAAAACAAATGGTAAATCATATACACCTCCTATGACAAGTTAAAAGTTAAAAGGCAAAAGTAAAGAAGCAAGAAGTACCACATCGCCTCCTTTAGATAAAAAATCCATTATTTTATGATTTTTTCTGCGATAGTTTATATATGCAGGCCATCCGCCGATTGTAACGCCTATAAAGCGTATTACACCTCTTAAAATATGTCCGAATTAACGAAGTAGTACTAGAATATACTTACGTAGTCTGATGTACCGAAATATACAAAAAATTAATTAGAAAATGATAGTTGAAAAGGAACAACTTCTAACTGACAATGGGTAGAACGAGCATTCTCAATAATGTTTTCTAATCTCTTAGCAACCTTTTCATTAATCCATTCTTCACCACATTGAGTGCAGATTTTAGCCGGTACTTTTCTTACTACAACAACACCTGAACCGAAATCTACACTATAAGTAGTAACCCCTGTCTTTTTTTCTTCTTTACACAATGGACATTTTTCCAAGTTTATCTCCTCCTTGTTTTAAAATCACCTTCAAATTTATCCAATGTAGGTATATATCCAGTAATAACATATGCCTTTTTAAATTCTGAATCATAACTCACTATTACATGATAAGGTTTCCCTTCAATTAGTTTAAAAATCAAACAACTTGAAAAAGGTTTATCTTCCGGGTATTCCTCAATAACTTCGCCGTATAAAATAACATCTAAAATTAGATTCTGAGCAATATTTCTTTCAAATAATCGAATTAAACTATGCTTGCGCTATTCGAAATTACCAGATTTAACTGCGTATCGTAATTCATCAACATTCATTGTTTCTTAATCTTAATTTAATCATCCTGCTATTTTCTTTATTCGAGGAAACACCTTTTCATTCATCATGTTAATCCTTTCCGATTAATATTACATTTAATATTATACTTATCTTAACTATTAAGTAAAGTAAATTTTCAATATATTATACTGATTGTTATGTCAATAATTATGTTGAAATAGGTATTGTGTTCCTGCAATTTCCTGCAATTCCCGGCGCCGCGAACACGGGTGTGTTACTGTCTGAATCACAGATTTTTGCGAAAAATTATTTGACCAACCCACTGATATATGGTATAATTCAAAATACAAAAGGATATATCTATGGTAGAGGTGAATGTTAGTATAGATACCTCGGGTAGAATAATCGTGTCTTTTCCTTCGGTTAATGATTACTCTAATGTATGGGGCAGGGCTTAGATTAATGAAATGTTTGCGACTTAGGGTAAAGGATATAGATTTTTCCACCAATCAAATTACTGTAAGAGACGGGAAAGGAAGCAAAGATAGATTAACTATGCTTCCTGGGGCTGTAAAGGAACCTTTATGTGAACACCTAAAGCGTGTTCGTCAAATACATCAATGAGACCTACAAGAAGGATATTGGCGAGTGTATATGCCTTATGCTTTAGAACGTAAATATCCAAATGCCGAAAAAGAATGGGGTTGGCAGTATGTTTTTCCTGCACCAAATCGTTTTGTTAATCCTCAAACAGGTGCACAAGGAAGGCATCACATTCATGAAACGGTATTACAGTGTGCCGTAAAAGATGCACTGAGAAAGGCAAATATTAATAAGTTTGCGGGTTGCCATACATTTAGACACTCATTCGCAACTCATCTATTGGGAGATGGCTATGATATCCGCAGTGTGCAGGAAGTTCTTGGGAACAATGATGTCAGGACAACGATGGTCTATACCAATGTTTTAAACCGTGGTGGGAAAGGTGTTCTTAGTCCCGTAGATAGGTTGTGAAGATGTAGGTTACTAAAAGCGGTTTAGACTGCAAAAATCGCAGTCTAAACCCAGACGAAATGATGCTATTATTTTGATACAACAAACTGCGATATATAGATTTATGGAGTTAATTGGTTTAAAAATATGGTTGATTTAGACTGTAAAACTTGCAGTGTTTGCAAGTTTCATTCGGCAGTCTAATACATGTTAGACGAAAAGTCGGGCTTAATAAAAAGAGGATACCATGGCTAATCAAAAGATAAAAACTGAAAAAGAACTCCAAGAAGCAATCTTACAAGAAAAGGCAAGAGGAGCTCCTGACATAGAAATTGGTCAGAGATATGAAGTTACATATAGATATATTGAGAGGCTTATTACAAGGTCGCAGGGAGTCAACATTAGTGCTTTCAAAGTTTCAAAAAAAGTAACGAAGCTTGCCCCAAACGATTTTAAAGAGGAACAAACTACAGTCTGGAGCTTTAAGCGAAGGGGTAATTGGGCAACTCATAGTGGAGAGTACAGAGGCAATTGGTCTCCATATATTCCCAGAAATGTGATTCTCAAATATTCTGAACCCGGCGAGTTAGTTTTAGATTATTTCTGTGGTGCTGGAACAACTGCTGTAGAATGTAAACTTTTGGGAAGAAGGTGTGCAGCTTTTGACATCAACGATAAAGCCATTGAGATGGCAAAGGGGAATCTAAACTTTAGGTTAGAATCACAACAATTAACTTTAATAGATGAAAAGCAAAGATGGGTTTTTGGCAATCCAAGCTCAAGATGTAAGAATAGATGGATATGTAGAACCTCTTGCTAAAAGATTGTTAGATATGTTGACACTTGATAATTTATGGCTTAAGGAAATTGTGGTTGTTACCCAAGATGGACCCAATTCTACTAACCAGAATTCAAGAGATTATTTAAAAATAACCTATCAATATTTGATCATTTATGAGGTGAAAAAATGAAGAAGTTATTCAACTTATTAAAAACGTTTTATTACTATTTGCAGTCTTCTTACAAAATGTGGAAAGTTAGGCAACCGCTGGAGGACGATCTTGTTTATACAACTAGTGAAAGTGTTCGTTTTGCGTGTTAAGATACTGCTCTTGTTCTCTTGCCATTATCTCAGTTAAAATATTGCCAAGAAGCATATTATAGTGTATAA
>JBFMHD010000057.1:0-14760 GCA_040752395.1 Candidatus Hydrogenedentota bacterium | reverse complement strand
ATCCAGGTACCTGGTTTTTTAGTAAATTTTATGGATTATATAGAATGGGCTCAGTCACAGAGACATAGTACAATTTATGAATTAACCTGGTCGCCTTATATCGGTCACATCAGGTATCTATTAAGTAGTGCAGAGCCTGATCTTTTCTTTATCTTGACAATGAGCAAAGGTGTAAACATTCCGGCATTACTCTTTTTTATCGTGTGTATTTTGACTTTTATAATCTCTTTATATAAACTATTGACAGCGTTTAATAAAAATTGAGAGAGTATAGTTTTGGAGATAAAGATGGAGAGATTGAGAGTTGGTGTTATAGGTTGCGGTACGATATTTAAAAAGCATCTTGCTGTAATAAATAGTATTAAAGAGTTGGGACTCATAGCATTATCTGATCTAAATACGTCACTCTTTGAAAAATTTAATAGAGAAAGACCAGAACTTAAATGTTATAAAGATTACATAGAAATGGTTAATAATGAGAAACTTGATATCGTCTGTATCTTAACGCCGAGTGGTACGCATTCTGAGATAGGGATTAATGTCTCTCCCTATGTTAGAAACCTTATTATTGAGAAACCATTAGCATTAACATTAAAAGATGCAGATGACTTAATAAGGGTTTGTGATAAGAACTCTACAAGAATTTTTGTAGTAAAACAGAACAGGTTTAACAAGCCTGTTCTTGCATTAAGAAGAGCTATTGAATCTGGCAGGTTTGGTAAACTTGTTCTTGGTACGGTAAGGGTGAGATGGTGCAGAAGAGATGATTATTATAAATCCGCATCGTGGCGTGGGACATGGGCTATGGATGGCGGTGTAATCACCAATCAGGCTGCACATCATATCGATTTACTCGGCTGGCTGATGGGTGATGTTTTAAGTGTTAAAGCATACACTACTACGCGATTAGCACCGATTGAGTGCGAAGATACAGGGGTCGCTATACTCAGATTTGAGAACGGTGCTTTAGGTGTTATAGAAGCCACTACTGCAACAAGACCTAAAGATATAGAGGGTTCATTAAGTATATTGGGTGAAAGAGGCAGTGTTGAGATTGGTGGGTTTGCGACCGATAATTTAAAGATATGGCAGTTTGAGAAGGAAGAAGAAGAAGACGAGATTGTTTTCAAAGAATGGGGTAAGAACCCGGACGAGTTTGCTTATAATCATAAACAATTTTATTTAAACATTCTTTCAAGTATAAAGGATAACAGAAAAGCGCTTATAGATGGTATAGAAGCAAGGAAATCCTTAGAGCTTATTAATACTATATACGAGTCAGCGGAATCAGGCAAGGAGGTATTTTTAAAGTTTAAGTCAATATATTCAAAATTAGGCAAAAAGAAAGATAACGAAAGATGCAAGATGCAAGAAACAAGATAAAAAAACTCTACCGAAATGGGTACCTTGAGGTACACATCAAAAAATGCAAAATGGAAAAACAGGAATAAGGAGGGTTTAATTATGCGTAAAGAGATTATTTTGGCTGTAATATTTATTGTATTATTTGTAGGACAGGCGTTTGGGCCAGCAATTGCTGAAGAATTTAAAGTTAAGTCAACTCTTGATGACCAGCAGGATATTTTTATTACTATTTATAATAGTAACCTAGGACTTGTACGGGAGATAAGAAAAATAAAACTTGCTAAAGATAATAATGAAGTAGAGTTTAGTGATGTTGCGTCTCAAATAGACCCGACTTCAGTAAGTTTTAAATCTTTCTCAAACCCAAATGCAGTATCTATCATGGAACAGAATTATGAGTATGATTTGCTTAATCCAAATAAGTTAATGGAAAAATATTTAAATAAAGAAGTGGAACTATATGAAATCCAGATGGTGAAGGATGTGCCTGAAGAGAAGGTGACAAAAGCTACTCTAATTTCTCTTAATGGCGGTGCTATATATAAGATTGGCGATAAAATTAGTATAGGCTATCCGGGCAGAGTGGTGCTTCCCAAAATACCAGAAAATTTAATAGCTAAACCGACTCTTAGATGGCTTGTAAAAAGTGATGTTGAAACAGAACAAAAAATTGAAGTCTCTTATTTAACTAATGGCATTAACTGGAAATGTGATTATGTTACTGTTATAGATGAAAATGATAAAAATGTTGATTTAACAGGCTGGGTAACTCTGGATAATAAAAGCGGAGCTACTTATAAAAATGCTAAACTTAAACTTATCGCTGGTGATGTTCATAGAGTAGAGCCCCCCACCCCAAAGAATATAGGGTATAGATTGTATGCTGCTGAGGGAAAAATAGGAAGGGAACCTCAGTTTGAAGAAAAATCGTTTTTTGAATATCATATGTACACCTTGGGAAGACGTACTACTATTAAGGATAATGAAACCAAACAGATGACATTACTTGAGTCTGTAGGTGTTTCAGTCGTAAAAAGATTTATTTATGAAAACGAGCCTCTTTACTACTGGTTCAATTCTCAGGACAAACAATCAAAGAAAATTAAGGTTATGCTGGAAGTGAAAAACAGCAAAGAGAATCATCTTGGGTTGCCTCTCCCTAAAGGGAAAATAAGAGTTTATAAATCTGATGATGATAAATCTTTACAGTTTATAGGTGAAGATGAAATTGACCATACACCAAAAGATGAAAAATTTCGGATAAATATTGGAAATGCATTTGATATTGTAGGAGAACGGAGACAAACAAACTATAAAGTGGTTGTACCATCTCATACGTATGAAATGTCGTTTGAGGTAAAACTCCGTAACCATAAAAAAGAAGATGTGATAGTAACTGTTATTGAACATATTTATGGTGATTGGAAAGTGATAGATAAAACTCATGATTTTGAAAAAAAAGATGTCAACACTGTAGAGTTTAACGTGCCTGTACCTAAAGACCAGGAGGTCGTTGTTAAATATACGGTCAGAATAAAGGTATAATAATTTAGTTTATGAGCCTGTTGCACGAGTCTTTTAATAAACAAATTGTCTAAAAAATCAAGAGAATTCTTTGTGGAGTGGTAATCACTCAGAACGTGTGAAAAAATTAGACTTTTTCAGAAAACAGGGGCTGATAATAAAAGAGTTGCCCGGTATTAATGATGGTTATTTCACACGTTCTCAGGTGTAGGTGGAGAAGAAGTGGGAAGTATCAGAAAAAAGATGCAAGAGGCAAGAAGCAAGATAAAGAAACTCCGGTTACTTTAATAATATAGTTTTTTAAGCAAGGGAAACTTTTGGAATATTTATATAGGATTCTGGTTTTTCTAAATTCTGATACACAGCATTAAAATGTTCTTCTACCTTTTCCATAGAGACTCCATCATAATATACCATCCCGCAATTTCGGCAGATTTCTACAGGCATATCAGGGACCAATAGATATTTATTTTTATGACTATAAAGATACTCGATTTTTCGTTTTGTATAGTCCCTACTACCGCAAAAGTTACATTTTTTTCTTTATCCATTATTTTTTCCTCCTCTTGTCCAGGGATCAATAAATTTTGGTGGACAAGGTATATATACTGTGATCAGAGAGATATAATCGCCCCGGCGGCCACACACGATATGGATAGGAACATTTTTCGAAAAACCAACAACCAGGCAACTTTCACCACGACCGGTATCTGGATATTCTTCCAAAATTTCACTTTTACAAAGAGCATCCTTTATCTACTTTATGGTCAGTTTTTCCTTTTCGCGTTCAATAACAGAATGAATAGTATAGAAATAGTGTCCATTTTTACTTTGCTCTGAATCTCTTCAATGGATATCATTATTATTTTTATAATCCATAGCTTTTTTACTAAGTTCTTTAACCGGGATATTTTTCCATAAATCTTTCTGCCATTTGGTATAATCAAATTTTTCGCGTTGTAATAATGCGATAAATCTCTCTGTCAACACTTCGCCTAAATTTTCTGTTAAAATTTTATAACCGTTTAATTTTAGTTCGGTATCTGTTATCATTTTAAATCCTCCAGTTCTATAAATTTTATTGGTGATACGATTTTTATTCTATTAATTTCATCAGGTCTCACCAGTATCGAGTCATCAGTAGTTATAAAATATTTACAAGAACCCTCAATTGCGCAAGAAATATGTAATGCATCTTTCGATTTAATATTTTTTTTTATTTAGTTCTTCTGCTATTTTTATTATATTTTTATTTTCATTTATATTAATATCAGCATATTTCTCCAATTTTGATATATGAATTTTTCTTTCTTCAAATGGATTAACACTATTTTCATATATTAGAATATATGATATTACCAGTTCAATTTCTTTATTTTTGATTTTCTCTTGAATGAATAACTTAGCCTCGGTTTCTATTTTAATCCGTATCTGTTCTTGATTATCAAAAGGCCTATTTAATGAACAATTATCTAAATAGATTCTCATAAGTCAACCACCAGGATAAAGGGGTTTATAGTGGTGAAATCAAATATTAGAAATCAAAAATTAAAAAAGTTGTCAATATAAAAACGAAGAGATTTCTTTTAAAACCCTATTTTGCTTATGGGTTACAAAGTGACAAAGGGGAAAGAGGTACAAAGGGATATAAAAAGCCTCAAAAAAACTTTGTGCCTTTGTGCCTGAAAAAAACGACTTTAAAAAGAAACCTCTTTATGCTAAACATGCAGAATTATCAATGCTATGGTTAAGGTAGTGCTAAAGTAATTAAATAGAAAAGCCGAAACAAGAAGTAGTCAGGAGAGAGTAGATGGTAGCATCAATAAGCTCAAGTATAAATAATAGAACAGAGACAAAGGCTACTGAGGCGATCCAAAAGACTCTGGGTCAGGATGCGTTTTTGAAACTGCTTGTAGCAGAACTCAAACATCAAGACCCGCTTGAACCGAAGAATGACAAAGAGTTCATCGCAGAACTGGCTCAGTTCTCGTCTTTAGAGCAGATGACAAACCTTAACAAAAAATTCGAGCAGATGCTTATCGCAATAAATACGACTTCTGTTGTTTCGATGCTTGGGAAAATCGTTGAGGGCGTTGATAGTGAGGGGGCGAAAATCACAGGGATCGCTACAAGTGTTAGATACCAAGAAAATAAACCCTATGTCAGTCTCAGACAGAATGATAATACAATTGTTGAGATACCGATTGAAAACGTAACGCAGGTATTATTAAATCCGCTTGATTCACAGTAAAGATGGTATGGTGGTATGGGAATGTGGAGACTATGGTTCGTGGGATAGTTGGGATGTGGTGACTTTAAATTAGAAACGGTTTCCAGAACTGGCTTAATAAAAGCCCTGGTTTCGCAGGGATAAACAGGCAGGACGGTTCAATCAAGGAACTGATGCCAATAAAGCCATAAACTTAATAATTATTTGCGGACACAAATTGCATTTGGAAACTTATAATGTCATTTAGTTCTATCTGGCTTGCAAAAGGCTCGCTTTTAAATCACCAGACTTTTCTTGATACTGTCTCAAACAATGTTGCAAATGCTAATACTGTTGGATTCAAAAGGTCTGATGTAAAATTTGCCGAGGTATTTACTGAGACACTGAAACCTGCTACTGAAGAAGAAGGAAACAGAGCAGGTAGAAACCCGATCCAGAAAGGCAAAGGCACTGTGGTTGCCAGTATTATAAGGGATTTGAAACAGGGGAATATTGAGCACACGGATATCTCTACAAATATTGCGATACTTGGAAACGGCTATTTTATATTAAGTGACCCATATTCACCCGGCAACTATCTTTACACGCGTGCAGGTGATTTTGTTTTTGATGCGGATATGACGCTTGTTAATGCAGAAAACGGATATTTTGTGCAGGGCGTTATTGCTACGTATAATACAAGCTCGGGCCAATATGAGATTCAGGGAACCACACTTGAGAATATAACTGATTTACCGACTGTGCTTCCTGGTCAACCTACAACTATTATAAGATTGCAAGGAAACCTTAATGCAGAAGCAGAGACCCCAATCAACCCGATAAGTATTCAATATGAGAGAGCTATCAATGTAACGTCAAACAGGTATTTTGATGACCCGGCAACTGTTATCACTCCTAATCCCTGGCCTGTTCAATCCATTGCCAGTCTTGAGTTATTGACAAGTGAGGTTGTGCCTGCTTCTAGTAGTGCTGAGAAATTATCAATAAGATACAGTGATAATGATCTTGAGACATTTGTTATTAATCCAGGGATGACATTACAGCAGGTTGTGGATTTAATAAACACTCAATCTATAGATGTGATAGCATCTGCTTATCTTGATCCAGATAATAATAGATACTATTTACAGCTTATCCCACAAGATCCGAATAACAAAGCAGTATATCAGGTTTATGAATCGCCGTCGAGTTTAGGTGGTTTTACTGAAGGCTACATACCTAATGAAGAAGAACAATTAAAAGTTACATTTTCAAACGGTGTTTCAAGAACGATTACGATTCCCGAAGGTACAACACTTCAAGGACTGGTTGATTTAATCAATGATGATACATCAGGGATACCGTATCTTTCAGCTGATATTTTAGAAGATGATGGCCGGTATTATCTTCAACTAACACCAGATGAATCATCTATTTCTATAACTTCAATCCCGATTTTTCCACGTGCATTTAAAGCTAAATTTAATGACCCGAACACTTCGGACACTGATGAATCGATCTCAAGTGGTTTTACTTCAGGTGTTGAAGTCTCAGAGCTTGAGTTCAGGTTTAAAAGGGTTCATCCTGCAAAAAATATTTATAGATATGAAGCATACGAAAATAATACTAAAATACAAAATGATGATACGGGTTTAAGTATAGCGGGCTTAATTGAAATCAATGAAGAAGGTAAAATAAAAGCTCATTATAGAGACACAACTGGTACGGATGAATTCATAGATTTAAGTGCTAATGAAAATCCAACAGATAATGACAGGTTCGGGATTATTAATCCGAGTCATACTGTTGATGGTTATGATTTCTACACTATAAATGGGGTTGATGTATTGATACCGAATGGTGTCCAAAAAAAGTATCAACCAGATCATTCGCAGGACTTATTAGCCGAAGATTTTATAATCAAGGCTAAAACAGATGAAGGGTTAAGAGACAGCGCAGTATCGAATAAGATTTTTGACCAGGCAACTGATATTATTACGCCATTAAATGCTGAAAAGTTCTCTGTAATCTTTAATGATAGTAGTGCTGATGAGATTACTGTTCCTGTGAATAGCTCGGTTCAGGATTTTGTAAATTTAGTTAATGATCCGCAGGATGGTATAGAAGGTTTAACAGCTACTTTAGTTCAAGCAGGTCAAGATGTTTATGTTAGATTACAGGCAACAACTGGTGGCGAAAGTTTTACCATAGTATCTTATCCTTCAGGATTTAATGGTGGGTTCGAATATGAGCTTGGTAACCTTGCGGTTATAGCAACGAACATGGAAGGAAACGGTTCTCTAAAAGACTCGATTGATTATACTTATGGGTTCAGTACGACGATTTATGATTCGGTTGGTAATAAACATGATATTACTTTTGAGTACCAGAGATTAAGTCAGAACAGATATCTATACACAATTTCTCCTATATATAAAGCAACTTTTACGAGTGCGCCGATAGAGGACAATCCTGCAGGTGGTGGTACAACACGAGACGGCTTAACTTTACCACAAGGCGATTTAAGAGTTAAAGATTTAAATAACAATCTTTATGATGTGACAATAAAAATAACTGAGGATAATAGCACAGTTGAGTTTACGCAGGTAAGCGCATTCCCGCAAACAGGAGCAGATACGAATTATTTCATTGTAACTGACCCGACAACAGGTGAGATTGCGTTTTCGAGAGATATTGATGCTGAGGCAACAGCGGAGATAAAATACAGAACAAATACGCCTGCAGGTTATGGGATATTAGCTTTTGATAAGAATGGTCTATATGATGCAGAAAACAGTATTATATACACAGCTTTAGGCTGGACACCTGAGGGTGCTCAAGCTTTAAACATAACGCTTTCATATACTGATGAGGCAGGAAACATACAAACGATTCAGAATGGTGGCCCGAGCGATCTTGATATAGGATATCTTGACGGGTTTGCAACCGGGAATCTCTTGAACATCGAATTTGGGGATCAGGGTAAAATTACGGGTATGTTTGATAATGGTAAGAGTGCGATTCTTGCTCAGGTGATGTTACAGGAATTTACAAATCCAAAGGCTTTACATTTTATAGAGAAGAATATGTTTAGTGATTCGTTAAATGCGGGTAAGAAGACCACTATTTCTGTTCCCGGGGTTGATGGTGCTGGCAGTGTTTTAGCGTATTCACTTGAAGCCTCGAATGTGAGTTTAGCAAAAGAGTTTGTTGATATGATTCGTGCGCAACGTGGGTTCCAGGCAAGCTCGCGAATAGTCAGAGCATCAGATGATATGACACGGATCGCTATAGAGATGAAACGGTAGAGAAGTTGATATGTTGGCTTCTGGTACCCCGAATTATTATAATTACAATGTTTTTCAGAGGAGATTTATATGGTAACAAAAAATGATTTAGTTGCGTTAAATAAAATTAGTGGAGAAAAAGAGCTAAAAAATGAAAAGATTAAATCTTGGAATCCTGAATCAAAGTTCAAAATCTTCCTGAACGAGAGATTTAATGCTGTGCTCGAGAACATTTTTGCCGGATGCGAAATATTAAAACAGAACCAACCAGTAAAGATTGAAAAAATTGAGATAAAATCTGATACAGAAAAAGATAGAGTTTCTTATATGGCTGAAGTAAAACAAACTAATTTAAATAGCAAAGAGTATAAAGAAGAAAATAAAAAGATTGAACCAGATAAAATCCAGGGCGATGAATACAAGTACAATGTATCAGAAAATAAGGTAGAAAAGGACAAAAGAAAAGAGGGGAATAGCGAACAGGAACAGATCAATGAATCTGATGCAAAACAGGAGATTCATAATAAAGATGAGAAAAATGTAAAAACCAAAGAAAAAGAAAACAAAAATCAATCAAAAGATAAAGAGGTTGAAAAAGAGATTAAAGATTTAGAAAAATTGATAAAAAATCTTATCGCACTCATTAAAGAAAAAAAGATTGATAAAAAAGATATCGAGGAACTGCTCAAGTTTTTCAAAGACAGAGGGATGGAATTAAAGGAATTGTTAGAACTTGTTCAGAAAAAAGAGATAAAAAATGTTGATGACATTAATGAGTGGGCCGTAATTATTGCTGAACTTAATAATATAATAGATTTTATTAAAGATAATAACATTGTTCAAAAAGTAATCGAAGAAAAAAACAATAATAAATTAGAGATCAAGGTTGAGATAAAACAAAGCGAGAACAAGGAAAGAGATATTAGAGAATCAAACTTCTACCAGCTAATTAAAAAGACAAGAGAGATAATAAATAAAAAAGAGAATATTGATAGTAACAGGGATATCCTGACTGAAAAACAGGATGATGAAAACACCGCTAAAATTACAACAAAGGATAAAGAAGTAAAGATTAGTAGAAAAACAAAAGAAGAGAAAAATGAAAATAGAGGCACAATTGAAAAATACGAAACTAAACTTGAAGACGATACCTCAAAACAACGGAAGATTACAAAAAAACAGATAGAGGATTTACAAATCAAAGAAGATAAGTCTATTAAAAGAGATGAGAGGCTTAATATTAATAAAGAGTTTAAAATAGAGATAGATACTGAAAAATTCAGACCAAAGACCGAAAATGAAAATCCTCAAAAAGTCTTTTTAATCGAAGATTTAAGAGGAGTAAGATTTCAAAAAGCTAACATCGCGCAAACAGATAAACCAGTAGACATAGATTTATCAATAAAAAACATAAAAAATAATAGTAATGATAATATGCTCTCGAATTTTTCATCTAAAAATGATAAATCTAATATGAATAATGCGAACCAAACAAGAAATTTAACCCAGAACAATACCAATCAGACACTGAATACCAAACAGATTATGGACCAGATAATCCAGCAGGCAAGGGTTGTATTAAAAGACGAGGTCTCGAGTATGAGTTTGAAGCTGAAACCCGAGTTTCTGGGAAGACTTGAGCTACAGCTCGAGTTAAAAGACAGCAAACTTACTGCAAAAATTTATATAGAAAATAATCTGGTGATGAATGCTATAAAAGATGAACTTGATGAATTGAAAAAGACATTAAAAGAAATGAATATCGATGTTGAGAATTTTGAATTAATGGCTTTTTCAGAGAATTACCCTGGTGATAAAGAACAGGGGTTCACATACGAAGATGGAGGAGGCTATGATTATTACGGCAATGTTATTGAAGAAGCAGAAGAAACAACTGGTAGTGATCTTAAGAATGATGTTCAACCAAGCTGGCTCGCAACAGAGTTGAATTATTTAGCATAGAAAACAGGGTGGACAATGAATTATTCGGATTTGCGATTAAAGAAGATTGAATTTAAAGAGATAGATTTAAAAGTAGGTTCAAGTAAAGATGTAAAGCCGTTACTTATATCTGATTTAAGTTTTAGCGAGGTACTTGGTAAAGCTATTGAGCAGGCAGGTGATCTAAAGTTTTCTGCTCATTCTTTGAAAAGGCTATATTCACGCGGCATCAAATTAACAGATAAAGAGATATTATCTTTATTAGATGCTATTAGCAAAGCTGAAAGTAAACATTGCAGAGAGAGTTTGATAATACTTGAGAGGGTAGGGTTTATAGTAAATTTACCGAACAGCACAGTTGTTACTGCTATGGATATACAAAGTATGAAGGACAACATTTTTACGAACATAGATTCAGCAATTATTCGAAGTTCGGAGCTCGGGGTTCGGAGCTCGGAGTTTGGGGTTATTATTACGAACCACTAACTTTTCAGAGGAGGTTTTTTATGGTCATTCGCTCACTTTTTACGGGTATCTCGAGTTTACAGAACCACGAGACCCGACTTGATGTTATCTCAAATAACATCGCTAACGTTAATACCACAGCTTATAAAAATAGCCGGGTACGGTTTGAAGACATCTTCAGTCAGACCACACGCATTGCCACTGCTCCTGAAGATGACAAAGGTGGTCAAAACCCGAGGCAGATCGGATTAGGTCAGGGCATATCTTCTATCTGCCGCGATTTCTCTCAAGGATCCCTGGAGATTACTAACAAAAATACTGATATCGCTATTCAGGGTGATGGTTTCTTCATACTCAAGAATGGTACGGATTCAGGTAATTTCTATACTAGGGCTGGCAATTTTGAGCTTGATAGAGATGGGTATCTTGTTAATCCGTCAAACGGTTACAGATTGCAGGGCTGGAACGCAACAAGGAGCACTATAACAAATACCTTTATTGTAGATCATACACAGCCAGTTGAAAGTCTTCATATTGAGTTGGGACGTGTGCTTGAGGCACAGGCAACCAGTCAGATCAAATTAAGAGGTAATTTAAATGCTTCTCAACAACTTGCTATTGAACCGATCACCGTATCGTTTACGAAAAATAATGTAACAGAAGAGGTACAGATACGGTTTGAGCATATGAGTCCAACAAAGCCTTATTACAGGTACACAGCTTATCAGAAAGATGCTAGTACAGGTCAATGGAAAGTAGCTACTCATCAATCTGATGGGCTTATTGGTTCAGGCATATCGATCAGAGGTATTTTGAAACTTGATTCTTCAGGTAAAGTAGTGGGGCACTGGATAGATACAGATGGTAGTGGCGAAGGTGTTGAGAACGGTATATTGGAGCATACAGATGAGATACCGGATTATACATCAACAACAGATGCAGCAAATGATTATGGCAATGCACGTGGTTTAACTTCAGGCCCAAACGGAGCGAATGACTATTTTACAATAGGTTTAACAAAAGATGCAAAAGGAAATTCTGTTTCAGATCCTTCAAATATCTCAGTAACTTTTGAAGAAGCTTCAAAGATCAGCGGAAATATTATAACTCTTCCTGATGCACCACCATCTGAAAATTGGTTAGATACTTATATCCCGGTTGTAACACAAGCTACTGAAACAGTTATTATAAACGGTGCTGGTGGTGCAACACCTGGTAGAGTATCTCACAACATTACTATTTCAAGTGCAGGAGTAAATGATACTAATGATGTAAGTTTGGCGCATTCTATGGTTGGTGCTGATGGTGGGCCTGGTAACGTCGGGGTAGATGATGATGTTAATGGAACAACAGATGATTTTACAGAAATAGATTTTGCTGGATCTGATGATGACACAGTTGACGAGGATGGTGTTGATGGTGTTGATGATGATAGTGATGCTACGGTAGATGAAGCAGATGAGGTTGGGTTCAAAGGAACTGATGATTTTGATGATACAGTTGGTGCTTCGACCTCGATGATAGACTGGGCTGGTGGTGACGCAACTAATTCATATGTAAGGACAGAAGCAGCTGGTACTTATACAACGTATGTTGGTGGTATGTTTAATTCACCGTATGGTGGGGGTAACTATCTTGATGCGGTCCAGCTACGAGGTAAAAATATAATTCCTAATTCTAATGACCCGACTAAATTTAGTATCACTGTACAAGTTAATGGTGTAACTGGTACACAGGTAAACCCGCCAGGAACAGCTTCACAATCAGGGTTTACAGCAACAGGCACTGGCGCTGCTTTACAGTACTATGTAGATTCAGCAAAAGGAGAGGTAATATTTAATCAAGACATACCTCTCTGGCAAGATGCAGGTGCAACTGTACCAACACAGATAGATATTTCTTATTCATTTGGTTCGGTTAATGGTAATTATAATTCAGGCCCGGCAATCATGTTTACAAATGAAAAAAGCAGTGAAGTTGTATCAGACAGTGAAATAAGTGATTCTCCTGATATGGATACCTCAGGAACACCTGAAAAGAATTTACTCATACTTGATTATGGTAATTTAGTAGATATCTCAACAACTGCGACACCACAATATGATGTGAACGTATTTATTGATGGCAACAATTATACACAGCTTACCTCCAAGGCTTCGTTAAATGAAGCTAACAGACAGTTCTTTGTCTCTGATCCAGGAGATATAGTATTAATAGGTGATACAGAATCAAGGATAGCAACAGCTGGTGGTGGTGACCAGCGATTTGATAATACAGCTGGTGGTGGTACTAATGTAGATGGTTTATATATAGCGTTCCCACAGAACCCACGATTTGCTGATGGTAGTTCTTCACTGCAGCAGCGGCAACTTGGGATTAGCCCCCAGGATAGTACACTTTATGATATAAGAGTTTTTGTAAATGGTAGAGAATATACCCAATTATCTCCAAGCACCGATATAACAACTATGAGTGGCAATTATTTTAAGGTGACAAATCGTTCAAGTAATGCGGTTGCAAATGGCAGAGCTGAGTTAGCGTTTGCTGATGATATAGCAGGTGGTGCTGTGGTTCAGGTAACGTATTCGCTTTCAGCACAATTAACAATCTCTCAGGATGTTACAAGTGGTATAAAACCAGTTGTTAGTTATGAACACGAGATTGATCCCGGGAGATGGACAATTATAAGTGTGCCTGATGCTGAGGACGGCGAGTTCGCATTACTTGACACGCGTGGTGGTACCTGGGTAAACAATGCAGATTATCCACAGAATTTCCCACAGCTCGGTGACGGATACTCGGTTAAGATCGAAACTTATGCTTATGATGGCAGAGTAGATATTATAATACCGAATGGAACGATAGATGGTTCGGGTGATAAAGAAGCAGAAGCTTTAAGTTTTACGCCAAATACATCGAGTGCTACGCCGAATCGGGCTGATAGCGGTTCGCCGGTATCTGCAACATTAAATGACTCACAGGATTATCAGCATGTTACCACAGTAGAAGTGTATGATTCACTTGGTGTTGCACACAACCTGAGAATAACGTTTGAGAGGTTGAGTCAGAACAAATGGTTATGGAGTGTCCCGGACCCAACTGACCCGTCAACTACGAATCCACGAACCGCTGGCATGGGTATCCTTGCGTTTGATGAAGACGGCGTTTATGATTCATCGAATTCAGTTGTATTTGAGTCACCAGCAGACCCATTAACAACAGATGGTAACTCTGCGACAGTAGGTTACAAGGGTATTTATTTTGACCCGCCTTATGAATCTGCTACCACTGAGGGTGCTCCTCCGCCAGAAGCAGGCGCTGATGTAGTAAAGATACCAATGGATAATATTGCGCTTAATGGTGTTATACAGAATGAGGGTGATTCAGATGCCCAGGTTTATTATCAGAACGGGTTCCAAGCAGGCAGATTGACCTCGTTCGCGTTTAATGAGAATGGTTATGTAACAGGGTTATACTCGAATGGTCATAGTATGGATTTAGCAAGGGTTGCGTTAGCTGCGTTTAATAATCCTTCGGGTCTTTTATCTGAGGGTCAGAATATGTATGTTGAGACAGTTAACAGCGGTCAAGCAAGGATAGGGATTCCGGGTAATGATGGTAGAGGTTCGATCGCGCCTGGTTCTTTAGAGAACTCAAATGTAGATTTATCTTATGAGTTTGTAGATTTAATCATAACCCAGCGTGGGTTCCAGGCTAATTCGCGTGTCATACGTGTAGCAGACCAGGTTCTGCAAGAAATATTAACGCTCAGACAATAAAGAAAGCAAACTTCTTTCGTTATCTTGCTTCTTGAGGCACAGAGGCACAAAGGCACAAAGAAGTAGTAAGGGTCACAAGACCCGTAGTAGGCAAATAAATTTACAATTTGCAATTTACAATGGAGCGAAGCAACAAGTGTAGTCTATGATCAAAGTAACGAGGTTAAATCAGACTGAGTTTTATGTGAAT
>JBFMHD010000056.1:0-14948 GCA_040752395.1 Candidatus Hydrogenedentota bacterium | reverse complement strand
CTCTTTCTTTATCTTGCCTCTTTCTTCTTGGTTCTTTCGTTATGTTTCTTTTTCGTTATCTTGCTTCTTGCTTCTTGCTTCTACTTGATATTATTATAGTTACAAAGTTTTTCAGAGGAGTATAATGCTACAACTTAATCTTTTACCACAAGAATTCTATATAAGAAAAAAAGAAAGACTAAGGAAAAATTTCATTATTGCAGGTATTTTTGGCGCTATTAGCAGTATATTACTTTTTTCTTTGGGGATTTATTATTATAATTTTAATCTCGATAATATAATTGCCAGAATAGATAAACGTTTGAATGAATTGAAGCCCGTGGTTGAAAACCTTAAAAAAGTTGAGACAGAGAGAGATATATTAAAAAAGAAAGTATTACTTATTGAAGAGTTATTAAAGGGTCAGGCTTTATGGCCCCGGGTTCTCGATGATTTGAATATGACTATCAGTGATGGCGTTTATTTCGCTTCTTTTTACAATGATGCTGGTGGCATATATATTGATGGCAGAGTTGTATCAACAAGCCAGCGAGGTGCTGAAGAGAACCTTGTGCAATACATATCTCGCGTTAAAAGTTCGGGTGTCTTCGAGGATGTTAATTTTTCTTTTAGAAAAATCAAAGAAGAACTCCAAACCGTGGAACTCGCTTTCCTTTTAAGATGCAGGTTGAAAACATATTGAAAGATTCAAGAGTTACAATGTTTTTCAGAGGAGTAGTATGTTAAATCTTGGATGGGACAAGATACCAAAAAAGCACAAAACGATTTATATATCTTTACTCATCGCGGGTTCTATTTACATATACTACCTATATTTTTTATCTCCCCTCTGGCTGGACATCCAGAATAAGATTCAGACAATCAATCAGAAACAGGAAGAGCTAAATAAAGCAGAAACCATTGCTAATAAAGAGGCTATTATTAAAGGTCAATTAGATAATTTAAAAAAGGAACTTGAGATAGCGAAACAGGTGCTTCCCACAGAAAAAGAGATCGAGGTTATACTTGAGAACCTCTCAAAATTAGCGCAAAATTTTGGAATAAAAATGAATGTATTCACGCCGACACAGGAAGGTAACAAAGGAGAATATATGGAGGTACCGATACATATTGAAGGAACAGGCGGGTTCCCGTCACTTGGCTTATTTCTTTCCGAGATAACCAAACTTGAAAGATTGGTTAAAGTCATCAATATAAAAATCGTTTCCAAACTCGAGAAAAAATCATCTATAAGTTTTACACTGGATTTATCAACATACAGGGTATCAAGATGAAAAATCTTTTATTATTGCTTTTAATTTCTGTTATCGCACTAATAAGCTGCAGCAGAAAGAGTGTCGAGGTGAATAAAGCCGTTATTACAAAAGATATCTTATTACAAGCCGATGTAGATACTCAAAAGTTTAAAAGAGAATCATACGAATTTAAGTCATACAATTTACGAGACCCTTTTATCCCGGTACAATCGTTTGTTCAGAATATAGATTACGAAGTGCAAACAACTCAAGCCTCTGTTGACTACAGACTCGGCGGTTTAATCTGGGATGAATATAATCCTGTGGCATTGATTTATACCTCAAACAATAAAAAATGGATTGCTATAAAAGATAAAATAGTGTATCCTGTCTTGACGGATAATTATAATATTAAAATCTGTGAAGACAGGGTAGTTTTGATTACGCCTGAAGGTAAAATATTCGAACTAAGGATTAAAAGCTTATAAAATGTTCAAAAGAAGTTTTATATTATTATTACTGATTTTTATTTATTCCACTGTACTTTCTTCACCACTATCAAATACTTTAAATATTGACTTTGAAAACGCAAAGCTTGAGGATGTTATAAGGGCTATATCTGAACAGAGCGGATTAAATATCGTGCTTGGAAAGAATGCTGGTATGGATGCAAATAAAAGTTATAATGAACCATTATACGTTAACATAAATCTTGACAATGTAACCCCGGAACAGGCTCTCTGGACTATATGTAACTCACTTGATTTACGGCTGTACAAATATGATAATATTTATTTCATTGAAAACCCCTCGCTCTCTCAACAAGTACCAGCACATTTAAAAGCTCGGACCGTTACCATTGATATCGGTGATCTGGATGCTGATATATTAAATAATATTCTTAATAATATGATTTCAACATCAGGTAAATTTACTATCTACGATGCAACCCGAACCGTTGTTATAAAGGATTATCCTGAAAATATTGAGCAGATAACTGAAATAATAGATTATCTAAAATACAATCAGTATAAAGCTGAGATAAACAAGAATAAAAAGATGTTCGACAGGTTAACCAAAATAAAAGTTAAAGACAATTGTATCTATTACGATGTTACTGGCAGTGACACATTAAGTCTTGGTCAATTCTGTGATTTTATCTCTGATAAGATTAATAAGCCTATAATAGTTGCACCATCTGAAAGAAGTTTTGAAATAAATTTTCCTCTAAAAGATTTAGAACCCTGTGACGCATTAAAAGAAGTTGTTAAAACTTTGAAAACCTCAATGCTCGAGAGTGAAGATAAAATCTCTGTTGGTATAAATTTCCTTGTAACCGAGGTTATAAGATTAGAGCATATCTCTTTATCTAAATCACCTGTACAGCAAGTAACCCCTGTGGGGAGTAGTATCAGTCGTGAGATAGAGCCGCAACAAAGTTATATCGTGCCAATTCTTAGCCAGTTATTAACTAATATTACTCCATCTGGCATTACAAGTAGTCTCTCCGTAGATATTAAAACCAACAGTGTTATTGTTACATCAACATTTTATGTGATTGAACAATTTAAAAAAGACATCATTTCAAAGATCGATACCACTAAAAAACAGATACTTATTGAAGCATACTTTTTAAAAGTTAATACCAATGCTTTTAAAAATATGGGTATAGACTGGACAGTAGCTGATAACAGAGGACGAAATCCGTTATATACAGGAACCATTGACCTTGATTTAAATCTCTCTTCTACAGATATTACCATAAATAGTAAGTTTAAAAATTTTACTATTACAAATCTTATTGAATTCCTGGTTTCCCAGGGTACGGCTAAAATTTTATCTAAACCAAGGGTTTTAGTACTTGATAATGAGATGGCTGTTATGTCTGTTGTAACCAATGCCTGGTATATCTCGGCTCAAACTACACAACTTGATAATCAGGGTAACGTTATTACAACACGAACCGTAAGTGAGATACCTAATATCGGGATCGTTTTAAAAGTTACACCACGTATAAAAGAAAATGAAATAATCAACCTGGAGATATATCCATCGGTACGGAGTTTTCATGGTAATCAAACAATTGATGCGATAGACTATCCTCTTATTTCAAGTGAAAATGCATCCACGATACTTGATGTTATGAATAATAAAACCATCGCGATAGGTGGTCTTCTGCGAGAAGAGATAGAAGAAGAAGAGGCAAAAACACCGCTACTTGGTGATATCCCGATAATTGGTAATTTATTTAAAAGGAAAAGACAGGAAAAACTCAATCAGGAACTTATCATATTTGTAACACCACACATTGTGGGTAAAGGCGTCGAGGAAGAAGAAATTATTAATCCTGATTTATCAAGTATCAAGAAAGAGATCCCCAAATACTCGAAACCAGTATTAAAAATACCGTGATTCGTAACCGCGGGAATACAACCCTGGAGGATGACAAACTTGGTCTTAACTTTAAGGATATATCCTGACCCGGTGTTAAGAAAAAAATCAGAACCTGTGACAAAAGTCTCTAAAAGAATTAAAGAATACGTTGACTCTATGTTTTCACTTTTAGACCAATCCAGGGGCATAGGCTTAGCAGCACAACAAACCGGAGCATTAAAAAGTATTATAGTACTCAATGTCCCGCTCGAAAACAACAAAAGATTCAGAACAGCTTTAATTAATCCGTCTATAATTAAAAAATCTAAAGAAAAACAGGAATTTGAAGAGGGTTGTTTAAGTTTCCCAGGTGTCTACGTAAAAATATTCAGACCTGATACGATTATCTCTGAAGCATTAGATATCACAGGTAAAAAAAATAGATTTAAATCCTCTGGCCTCGTAGCAAGAGCTATACAACACGAAATTGATCATCTTAATGGTATATTGTTGATTGATCATATAGCTAATAAAGAGGAGAGGGAAAGAATAGAAAAAATTTTTGTCAAAGATTACAAATTTTAAACTAATCCCTCAGTTTTGAAGCGGAGTTTGTTAATCTTACTTTCTAATTCTTCTCGTTTCTTGCTTCTTGCTTCTTTCGTTATCTTATTATTACTTATGAAGATACTTTTTTATGGCTCTGGTTCGGATTCACTTATAATTCTAAAAAAGCTTTTTAACAATAAAAATTTTATATTATGTGGCTGTATTACGAAACCGGCCAAACCCCGGGGTAGGGGAAGACATATCATCCCAACCGAGGTTGAACAATTCTGTCTTTGTAATAATATAAATGTTATTCATCCTCTGAAACTTAATTCTGATGAAGTCTATAATTGGGTTAAAGATTTAAATCCTGATATCGGGGTTGTAGCTTCGTTCGGTTTATATATACCTGAAATATTATTCTCATTCCCGCGCTTGAAAACCTTGAATGTTCATCCATCTCTATTACCTGAATACAGGGGTGCAGCTCCTGTACGTTATGTGTTATTTGATAATAAAGCAGAGACAGGTGTAACAATACATTACACTGCTCTTAAAATGGATGCTGGCGATATACTTGCATCAACCAATGTTAAAATAGATCCTTCCGACAATTATCTATCTCTATCTTTACGGCTGTTTGAAACAGGTGCTGATTTACTGATTGATGTTTTAAATAATATTGATAATATCAAGCCACAACCACAGGACGATTCTAAAGCAACATACGCAAGGGTATTACGGAAAGACGATTTCTTTATAGATTGGGATCAAGAAGCAAACAAAATATTAGGAAAAGTAAGAGGATTGTCACCGCAACCAGCTGCTCATTTACAAATTAGAAATGAGGTATGGAAGATACTTAAAGTTGAAGTTTACAATAATATTAATTGCAATAATTTCTCTTGTGGCGATATTGTAATCTCAGATGTTAAAAAGGGTCTGTTTATAAAATGTAAAGATGCGGTTATAAGATTAAATGTTATTCAGCGACCCGGAAAAAGAATAATGACTGATACTGAACTCTTAAAAGGATATCAACCACGTTAGCTTCTTGCTTCTTGCCTCTTTCGTTATCTAACCATTGAGGGATTACGAATCAGGATGATGAGTATGATTGACATACATTCTCATATATTACCAAATCTTGATGATGGACCAGATGATTTTGAAACCTCGCTTGAAATGATGCGTATCGCAGAACAGGATGGTATCACTGATATAATAGCTACACCGCATCTACTCACAAATAGTGTAGATAAAGAAAAAGTAAAATTAATACATTCTAATGTCAGTCTTCTAAACGAAATAGCAGAAAATGAAAAGATAAATGTTAAGCTTCATCCTGCATCTGAAAATATGGCATCTGAAGATATGACAAAACATTTATTACAGAAAAAAACTATCTTGCCTCTAAACAAAAATAACAGATACTTATTAATCGAGTTTTCTTTATATAATATCCCTGACTGGGCTGAACTATTGATCTTCCAATGCCTTATTGACGGGATTATACCAGTATTAAGTCACCCAGAGCGTATTAAAACAGTCATTGAAGACCCTTCTATTATTTATGATTTAGTTATAAAGGGTGTTTTATGCCAGATGGATGCACCAAGTATAACCGGTGTTTTTGGCAAGGATATACAAAAACTTGCTTTTAAATTATTACAATGCAGACTTATACATTTTATCGGGACCGACTCGCATAACACAACAACAAGAAAACCAGTTCTTTCTCAAGCAAGAGATAAAGCTGCAGAAATTGTTGGAGAGAAAATGGCGGAAATTCTGGTCTATGATAACCCTAAATCAGTTCTTGAAGGTAGTGATATAAAAGGGTTTGTACCTAAAAATCCAGCCAATTTTTTCTCTTTATACTTTTCAAAGACACTTTAACTTTGTGTCTTTATGCCTTAAACCAGATGTTAAATATTATTAAAGAAAAGCTTGTTTTTTTACCGATATTGTATATAATAATTAATTAATAAAAAGTTTTTTACCACCACACCCCGGGCATAAGCCCACACACCTATGATTACTCCGCACAGCCAGGACGTTGGTGGCGGTAGCTTATGTGTGTGGATGAGCATAGGGTGTGGAAGTTTACTTGGTGCAGTTATATATAATGAAAACCTATAAGGTATTAGTTTATATTATTATATTATGTATCATCCCTTATAAACTATTTGCAGTAGTTGACAATGTTAATACTTACCGCGATAGTGATGCATTTAATTTTTCAATATATTTCAATGATGGTGATACTGTATGGATTAAAGCTTATGACAGTGTAACCACTGACACAGTTGATACCAACGCCGTAACTCGATTCAGCGTTGCTTACGGCATTGATACTATCGAGATCGGGCTTGCTGATACTGTTACAGGAGCCCCACCAATTACAGGTGATACCACATATAATGATGGGATATTCTCTGCATATATTAAAATTTCATCCGCTCCACCAACAGATTCTCAAACAATACAAATTAATTCAGGAGACTCTGTTAAAATATATGTTGACATTGATGATGCAGGTGATACCGGCTTTACAACCATGTGGGCAGATTATGAACCACCTACAACACCCTCGCTTATACCTCTATCTGATACTAATGCTTCTTTGTTGATTAGATGGGTAGCCTCTATAGATACAGTAAGTGGTGTAAAACGTTATCAAGTACAAGTAGATAATGCCCCTAATTTTTCAAGCCCTTTTGCTGATTCGTCAGTTTACGGTGATACCTATTTATTAATATCTTCTCCGCCTGAAGATACTTATTATATCCGAATTAGAGCTGAAGATACCTCGGCTCAGTTAAGTGATTATTCAGACACTATTACTACAGATACGAAAGTATGTGTAGACCGAGTGCCGCCATCACAGCCAGTTTTAATCCCGCATTCTGATACGAATGGGGATTTATACATAACCTGGGTTAGTTCATTTGATACACAATCCGGGGTGAGTTACTATCGGGTTCAGGTAGATAACACACCAGATTTTTCAAGTTTATTTGCGGACTCAGTGGTGTATGGTGATACATTCCAGACAATAGCATCGCCAGCAGAGGATACATATTATATAAGGATACTTGCGGTTGACAGTGCTACTAATGTAAGGTATTCAGACACAGGTACAATAGATACGAAAGTATGTGTAGACCGCACCTCGCCGTCTACACCTCAGTTTATTCCCCAAATAGATACAACAGCCCAAAGTTTTTATCTCCAATGGGTTGCTTCAAGTGACACGATGAGCGGACTTAAGAGATACCGCGTTGAAGTTGATACTGACCCGAATTTTAATAATACCTATCTTGATACATGGGTATATGGTGACACAAAGGTATGGTACACTTTTTCAAGATGTGACACGTATTATGTCAGGATAATAGCCCAGGACACAGCAACCAATTACAGCCAGTTTTCAGACACTCTAACTGTTGATACATCATTTATGGTGGATTACTGGCCACCTACAATGCCAGGGCTTACGGATATATCTGATACTACTGAAACAACTATTTTATTAACCTGGTCTGCTTCGTCTGATACTATCTCAGGACTTTATAAATACAGGATACAATTATCAACTGACCCAAGTTTTGCGTTGATTACAGATAGTGACTTATGGTTAGATTCTACTGCGACATCGTGTACAGCATCAAATCTTGATTCAGCTATATATTACTGGAGAATGTTTTCGCAAGATAATTTAGGGAATACCACTGGCTGGTCTACTACAGATACTTTTCAAGTTAATCAAAAATTAGCACAACTTTATATTTCTGCACCGGCTGAGGACAGTGCCTGTTTTGGATTTATTTTATCTATTACTGCGTATGACCAGTTCGGTTTAATTTATAATAGTTATGACTCTGATATCCCCTGTACAAGTACTGATCTTACTATGCAGCCTACGAGTGTTGGTACGGGATGGGTTAATGGAATAAGACAGGTAAGTGTTACACTTACGCAGATTGGTTCACAGATTATAACTGTGTATGATGGTTCGATATTTGATACTGTTGGTGTTTATATCACACCTGGACCATTGAACAGATTTTTGCTTAGTCCTGCTTCTACAAACCAAACATCAGGTATTGGTTTTTATCTTACAATTACATCAGTAGATGCTGCATTAAATTTAACAAATGATAGTGCTGTAGGTGATACACTTTTATTATCTGTGAGTGGTGGTGGGATCATTGTACCTGACAGTGTTGCTTTTACTGATTCTGTTATCACAGTGATGGTTACAATAACAGCTTCAGGTCAGGTTGTTATTACAGCCCGTAATGGAACCGTTACAGGTACCACTACTGTCTCGCTTGGTGCTGGTGCTCTTGATCATTTTATTATGTCTTCTTCAGTATCGAGTGTATCTGTTGGTGTTGCATTTACTTTGACTATAACCGCTTATGATAGTTCAGAGACTATTACTACAATGTTTGATGGTAACCAGGCTTTATTTAATATATCTTCTGGAACAATTGTGCCCTATGTCTCAGGTGTATTTAATGGTGGTACAACCACTGCTGTTGTTTCAGTAACCCGAGCAGGTAATATTGTAATAACAGTTCATGATGGAAGCAATCATACAGGTACTGTTGCTATAACCGTAACACCGGGGGCATGGGTTTCTTTTGTTTTATCAACTTCACAATCAATTGTTTCTGTGGGACAGTCATTTACTTTAACAGTTACTGCGCTTGATTTAGGTGAAAATGTTTCGCCTGATTCCAATGGTACTTCCTGCACCTTTGCTATTAATGTTGATACAGGTACGATAATCCCATGGGTTTCTACACAATTTACAGGTGCTGGTGTCTCTCAAACAAATGTATCTATAAATCGGCCAGCAGTTGTAACTATTTCAGCCTGTACCCTGAACATTACAGGTACGACACAAATAACCGTAACCCCGGGGAAGACCGATTCATTTGTATTAAGTGCTTCAAGCTCAAATGTCTCTGTCGGTGTACCATTTATTTTATATATCACAGCTTACGATAGAGAGGGTAATATAACTTATGATTCAAATAGTTTCAGTCCGTATCTTGAGATTTCAGAAGGAGGAACTATTTTACCTTCTCGTGCTAATACTTTTACAGGTATCGGTTATTCAACTACTTATGTCTCGATTAATAAAACAGGCACTATAGTAATCACTGCTCGAGATGAAAATTATGTTATATATGATACTATTATTGTATCCTGCACGTATGGACCTGCTAAAAGTTTCAGTTTAAGTTTACCGCAAGCAACTGTCCAGGCAGGCGACTCATTTTCTATAACAATAACCGCACTTGATTTTGGCGGCTATATTGATATGTCTTATGGAACAAGTGTAACAGTTAGCGTGGATAATAGCTATGTTGTGAGTCCTGCTAATTTAGGTGGCTGGGTATCTGGTGTATTAGATAAAACTTTAATCATCAAAACAAAAGTGGATATAAATCCTCAACAATCGTTAACAATTACATTTACTGATGGAACCATTACAGCTACTGGCACAATAACTATTATTGATAGTAATAAACCACGATGTATTTATTTTGGTATAACTACAGGGACATTCATAACAAATACAAATATTAATTTTGATTCTATTTATGCGAGTGATACAGGTACGTATGGTGACACGCCGGTGTTAATGTCTATTGATACTTATTATCCTCCTACAAATTTTGTTACTTATGCTAATAATTCAACCTTTAATCTCAATGATGTTAATGGTGATGCGAAATATTTATTTTATATCAATTTTGAAGATTTATCCGGGAACCGGTCTAATTTACAGAATGATTCGATTTATCTTATACTTGATAGAAAGAATCCATTTGGTATTAATGGTGGACCACCAATTAATAATTCTATGATTATAAATAATGGTGCTTTATATACTACCAATACTCTGGTTTCTGTGAAAATTACTTCTCGTGCTGCTACATATTACAGGATGAGCGAGTCGCTTTCTGACCTTGTGATACCTGGTATCCCCTGGAATGATTTCCCTTTTGCTGCAGGCGTGGATATGGAGACAACAGTCTCTTTTAACTTAGGACCTGTTGACGGAATTAAAACCATATATGTTCAATTACGTGACAATGTTGACCCGACAAGCGATACCTGTAATATAGTTTTAATAAGCGATAGTATAATATTAGACCAGGACGAACCTCAGGCACCAACAGTCACTTTAAGTTCTGACTCCACAATAAACGGCCGGGATTATACAGGAACCACTTATGTAAATGTTACAATCGCCTTCGATACCGCGATTGATACTGATATCAGAGGTTGCACTATTTATAGCACAGATATTTACGGTAATACAATAACTTTAACAACATCAACTGGTACAACTACACAAGTGAGATTAATCGGAACTAATGGGGTCAAATATGTTTATGCGTTCTTGATTGACTCAGCTGGGTTACAGGGACAAGCTGGTTATGATACCGTAGTACTTGATACAGTACTGCCACTTGGACCACCCAATCCCTATGTCTGGTTAGAGGCTGATACTACTGTAAGAGGTGACTCTCTATCAGTTGATACCAGTATTATTCTACATTTTGGTGTTTTAAACGGTGATACACAGGGGCTTGAAATAAAATTCGGTCAGGATTCTTTCAGCTATATAGGTATATGGGGTCCTGATGTATTTACCACTGCATCATGGCAAACTTTTTCTAATACCGCTTCTTATACAATATTAATTTCGCCCTCAGAAGTAGATGAAATCCCAATAGATATCAGATATCAATACAGGGACAGTGTTGATACTTCATCTTCAGGTACGGTTAGAGTTATTATTAATAATAAAGACCCATTGGCACCAACGAATCTTATATATACTGTAAATCAGTCCGGAACAGTTACATTATCCTGGTCAGCCTCTGTTTCAACAGACACTATCTCTTACTATATCTTCTCTGATACAGGTGGTATAAATTACAAAGGCACATACGGTGTTGTAAATTATGATTCAGCAATAGGAAATACATTCGATGTTTCTTACACAATACCGTTTGCCATAAATTTTGGTGAAACATTTACTTTTGCTGTCAGGGCTCAGGATTATGTAGGTAATCGTGAAACAAATACTGATGTTAAGGTAACAATAGGTGATACAATTTTAGCTGGAGATTTAGATGCTGATGGTGACGTGGATGATAATGATTTAAGTAATATGTTGAAATATTTCGGGATGAGAAGAAGCGATAATGTTAGTTTGTGGGACAGCACTGTTTATAAGTATGATATTGTTAAGACTAAAACTTTTAATAATGGTATAAGCATCGATAGTACAAACAAAATTGATTCGTGGGATATGATAGAGTTAATGATACGGTATGGATATGGTAACTAAAAAGTTAAATCATATTTTTTTAATTTTAAACCTACTAATTTTAAGCATTAATTTATCTGCTGATGATACAGGTATAGTTGGGATTACAAAGTCAGTTACACCTATTACCGGCCAGGATATGATAGTAGATACTGTAACTTATACAGATTTACAGTTAGGCCAGGAGATTGATCTTGGTGTTTATGCTGATACAATATCTGGTCAATTATGGGCTTATAGTTTTAATTTAAATTATACCACTTCGATACTTGAATTGATCTCAGCTCCTTCTCAGAGCTGGTTTTTTATATATGGGGTACCTCTTAATGCAGACAGTACAGTTTTTGCTGATACTATAAGAGATGGTGTTATAGAGGTATTTTGCTGTGTAAAAGATGAAAAAGATAGTTTAACTGGCGAAGGTATGATGACAACATTTAAATTCAGAACCAAAGCAAGCGCAACAACAACTGTAACCTTAAGTAATATATATTTATTTTTCCTGGATGATATTTATCAAAGAGATACTGTTCCCATATCTATAAACTCATATAATTTATTATCATTAACACTTGCCCAGGCTCAAGGCAGTTTGAGTAATTTTACGGTCTATCCAAATCCATATAGACCAAATGATGGTGATGCAAACACTGGTAAAACCTATTCAAGCAGTGATCCAACATCAGGTATTGTCTTCGCCGGTTTAACTAATCCTGTTCAAATAAGAATCTATACCATCTCAGGTGAGCTTGTTCGCGTGATAAATTTTTCAGGTGGCGCCCAATATAACTGGGATGTAAAAAACGATAAAGGCCACGAAGTTGCCAGTGGTTTATATATTTATACTGTAACATCAGCAACAGGTGAAAAGAAAACTGGTAAATTAATGGTGATACGATGATTGAAAGATTGAAAGATTCAAAGATTCAAAGATTTAAAGATTTAAAGATTCAAAGCTTTCTTGTCTCTTATTTCTTGCTTCTTGCTTCTCTTTCTTATGCTACAAACGATGCGGGTCGAAACTCAGCTTTATTCCTGAACATAAACCCGAGCGCAAGAACAGCAGCACTTGGTAGTAGTGGTGTAGCTGAAGCAGGTGATATAGCAACCGCATTATTTTTGAATCCCGCAGGTCTTGAACGTAACACAAGACATAATGTATATTTTATGCATCATGCCCTTTTTGAAGATATTTATCAGGACTTCCTATCATACAGTGTTCCACTTGGCCAGGGTATATTTGGAACCGGCATAACGTGGATTGATTATGGTGATATTCAAAGAACAACATTAGCAAACCCTTATGGTGGCATCGGAACATTTAGCGGCAATGATTTTTTATTTACTTTATCTTATGGTGTGAGACCGCTACCTTACTGGATTTTTGGTGGTAGCTTAAAATTCCTTCGTGAAAAACTTGAAACCCAGTCTTCAGGTGGCGCTGCATTAGATTTTGGGGTTATCTGGAACACACCTGTTGAAGGGTTTGATCTCGGAATGAGTATACGAAACGTCGGTTCTTCATTAAAATATGACGTCGAGGACGAGGACCTGCCTATTACCATACAGGCAGGATGTGCTATCCATCTTTTTGAAGAGCGGCTTAATTTATTTATTGATGTTAAAAAGATTATTAATGATGATGAGATAGGATTGAATATTGGTGGTGAGTTCTGGGGATTACAGCCACTTTCTATACGGTGCGGTTATGATTCCAATAGAGATGCAACAAAAGCGTTTTCTGTGGGTTTTGGTATAAGATATAGCGACTTTACGCTTGATTATGCATTCATACCTAAAGATGACCTTGAATCAACTCATCGAATCGGTGCTTCTGTAAGTTTCGGCAAACCAAGAGAAAGAAAAGTCGTCACACGCTCAAGAGAGGCGTTGCTTGAACAATTAAAGAAATCGGCTGAAAAAGAGGTCGGCGTTAAAAAAGAAGAAAAGATTCCAAAACCACCGGTTCGAGACAAGGAATACCCTGTTAAATTAACGCCACCTGAAACCATTCCGAGACCATCAGTCAAACCCATTAAACCAGTTAAAGTTATCCGTGACCTCGAAGAATATTTACAAGAAGGTGAACTCGCTTTTTTAAGAGGTGAAGTTACTAAAGCTATCGAATATTTTAGTGAGGCTGCATCGTTTTATCCGTCAAGTTTCAGGGCTTTCTATAATCTTGGTACCTGTTATTATACTATTAAAGAATACTCAAAAGCTAAAGAAAGTTATATATCAGCTATCAATTTACAGCCAAGAAACTCTGATGTACATCTTTATCTTGGTTTCACATATCTTAAACTTTATGATATACAGAATGCTATAAAAGAGTGGCAAGTGGTACTGGAGATAGACCCATCTAATGAGATTGCAAGAAATAATATTGAGGCATTGTCTGAATATTGATGAAAAGATTGCTGGGTCTGTTTTTTGTTTTTATATCATTATTTTTATTATTCTCTACCAGGTTAAATGCAAGAGATTATTATAATATCTATGAAAACAGGTTTATTTCTTTTGCTATACTTTATGAGAGAATCTCAAGAGATATAGAACTCGATTATAGAACAACTGACACAGCTACCTTATTGCCTTTTTATAAAGATAAACAAACTATTAATATGAACAATTTCGCATTACAAACAAAAATAAATTTTACTAAAACCATAGCTGGCTTTTTAGAAACAGGGATAACTGATTTGAAAGGTGAGTATCATAATTTTGGTGATACTGTTGGAACATTAAATTTTAAAGCCAAAAATTCATTTTTATGGGGAGTAGGACTTGAAGCTGATTTATTCGAATTTAAAACAGGGCTTAATTTGAGAGGAAAAATTCAAGTATCAGGATGGAATGTAAATGTAGAGTATGGGGCTTTAAAGAATGTTCAATACGGTGCCTGGTTATTTCTTGAACAAAAGATTTATTTTAACAAACCTTTATATGCAAGCCCCCGTGAGCTATACTATCTTAAACCTTATATAGGTGTGGGTTATACGCGTGATGACTTAGATGGAGATTTATATACCTCTAACATTCGAATCCTCAAAACGCCGGGTAAAAATACAGAATATATGTCGTTAAAATTAGGCGCTGATTTTAGAATGACTAATCTTATATTAAATCTTGAAGGGAATATCATAGACCAGAAGAGTTTTCGTATAAGTGCAGGCACAAAATTTTAGTATTCGGGAATACAGATTTTTTAAATAATTTTTCTTGCCTTTATATTATAAAAATGATATTAAAGAGACAGAACTTTTTCGAAGGAGTCAACATGAGCGCGGTTTGCGCTCTACACTATTGGGTTATTGCGTTTTTGGGTTTTTGCGCTCTACACAAAGGATGAAAAACTAAAGATGATATAAAAAGAGTCGTGAGTCACAAGTCGCAAGTCGTGAGTCAAAACAGGACTCAAGACTCAA